>JAKQEI010000126.1 GCA_029573495.1 Bacteroidota bacterium
ATCGGCTACCTTTGGCATTCGACCAATAGCGAAGACCATGAATAGGAGCGCAACAGCGAACTGGAAGGGTAGCGGAAAAGGAGGCTCAGGTACCATCACCACCACGAGCGGTGTTCTCGATGGAGTCCCGCATTCCTTTCATACACGGTTCGAAAGTGAGGATGGCAAGGCGGGAACCAACCCGGAAGAACTGATCGCGGCGGCCCATGCGAGCTGCTTCACTATGAAACTGAGCTTCGTCCTGATCGCCGCAGGATTCACTGCGGAGAAGCTCGAATGTACCGCGAATGTGAAGATGGGCAAGGTGGGTGATGGCATGGGAGTTACTGGGATCCACCTGGACCTCAACGGAAACGTCCCTGATATCACAGCGGACAAGTTCCAGGCTTGTGCCGAGGAAGCGAAGACCAACTGTCCGATCAGTCAACTCTTGAAGTCCGTGCCGATCACATTGAGCGCACAGCTCGGGTAGTCGAAGGACCGGATACGCAGAGTCATGTTGCGTGCTTTGCCCGTCGAGGAGTGGCTGGCTTTGGCTACGCCCATCATCGACGTGCGCAGCCCGGCGGAATTCCAGCGAGGTCATATCCCTGGGGCTTTCAATCTCCCATTGTTCTCCAATGAGGAACGCGCGATGGTAGGGACGATCTACCATCAGCAGGGGCGCGATCCCGCCCTGATCGAAGGCCTGCGGATCGTTGGCCCCAACCTGGCCGGGATCGTCGAAGAGGCGAGGCGTATCGCTCCCGATGGTGGCGTCCGGGTGCATTGCTGGCGTGGAGGTGAGCGCAGTGGAAGCATTGGCTGGCTGCTGGATAAGGCAGGCTTCAAGGAGGTCTTCACGCTGCAGCGGGGATACAAGGGTTTCCGGAACCACCTGTTGCACGATCTCGGTGTGGCCCTTCGATTGAAGGTCCTTGGAGGATTCACCGGCACGGGCAAGACCGAGACACTTCACCGGTTGGAGGAATTGGGAGAACAGGTCATCGACCTGGAGGCCTTGGCGTGCCATAAAGGCTCAAGTTTCGGGGGCTTGGGTGCGCCCTCGCAGCCTACCACGGAGCATTTCGAGAACCTGTTGTGGACCCGGATCCGTGCAATGGACCGGGAACGAACGATCTGGGTCGAGGATGAGAGTGCGATGATCGGCCGGGTCAACCTGCCACGTCCGTTCTACGACCAGATGCGTGCCGCACGACTGTTCTTCATCAGGATCCCTATCGATGTACGTGCGGGCCGGTTGCTTGCGGAGTACGGTTCATTTCCTGCAGAGGATCTCGCTGAAGCGATCAAACGCATCGGTCGGCGCCTAGGACCGCAACATTGCAAGCGGGCTTTGGGAGCGCTGGAGAACAATGACCTCAAGGAGGTGGTCCTCATTGCGCTCGGCTACTACGACCGCTCCTATCTGCACGGGGTCTCCCAGCGCGACCAACAACAGGTCGTCCAACTTTCACCTCCGCACCCGGATCCCGCCGGCATCGCGGCCTTCCTGATACACAACGCATGACGAACGCATCGACCGAGCCGATCCGACTCACCAGTTACAGCCATGGCGCCGGGTGCGGTTGCAAGATCGCACCCGCCGTGCTGGAGGTCATCCTGCATGGCGAAGTTGAGAACCTGGTGGACCCCGCCCTGCTCGTCGGATATGGAACACGGGACGACGCAGCCGTATACAGCATGGGGGACGGACGATGCATCATCAGCACGACCGACTTCTTCTCACCTATTGTGGACGATCCATTCGACTTCGGACGGATCGCCGCCGCGAACGCACTGAGCGATATCTACGCCATGGGTGGCCGACCCCTGATGGCCGTGGCCATACTCGGCTGGCCGGTCGAACGGCTGGGACCGGAGCTCGCACGTCGGGTCCTGGATGGTGCCCGCACGACCTGTACCGAGGCAGGAATGGCCCTGGCCGGCGGACACAGCATCGATGCTCCTGAGCCTTTCTTCGGATTGGCCGTGACCGGAGAGGTTCAGGAGTCCCTGGTGAAGCGGAACAATACCGCTCAACCAGGGGATCTACTGTTCCTCACCAAAGCCCTCGGGACCGGGATCCTTGGCACTGCTTTGAAGCGGGGTATCCTCCCCGAGCAACAGATCCATGTGCTTCAGGAGACCATGGCCCGCTTGAACAGGGTCGGTACCACATTGGCTGGCCTGGAGGGCGTGCATGCCATGACGGACGTGACGGGTTTCGGGCTTGCCGGACATCTGCTGGAAATGTGCGGGACGGATCTTGCGGTCGAAGTGGAGTTCGGTGCGCTCCCGGTCCTCCCTGGGGTTCAGACCCTGATCTCCCAAGGTTGTTACCCGGACGGGGCATTACGCAATTGGAAGAACCAGGCGAACAGAATCGAAGGAGCGAACGACATGGAGCGTATGTTCATCCTTGCCGATCCACAAACAAGTGGTGGATTGTTGATAGCCTGTGATCCCGCCGGATCAAACCAATTGATCAGAACGCTGGCTGATAGCGGGACATCGGGGCACCCCATCGGCCGATTCCTTTCCCGTGGATCCGACCCCATCGTGAAGTTGGTGTGACCTTCTCCGGTGCAACCGGCCTTACTTTGCGCCGGCAGTATCGTTGCTGCCACCATATGCTCAAACCCCAATACGAAGAATGGCAACGGAAAGACTCGGCGAAAAGAACATCGATCTCCTGCTGAACCAATATCGATCGGAACGGAAACGACTGATGTTCCAATTGAACAAAGTGCGCGAAGCCATTGGTGAATTGAAGACGCTTCGGGCCAAAGCTGCAAAGGCCACACCGGAAACGGCGGTCAAGCGGGGGCCGGGAAGACCACCAAAGGTCCAGGACGGTAAGGAAGGGAGCGCGAAAGTGGTCCGGAAACGGGGCCGGAAGAAGAATGCACGCGCAGGCGGGTACCGCTTGAGCCCCTGGGACCTGATGGTCGTGGAGGCGATCAAGAAGGAAGGTCTGCTCCCGAAGGAAGTGATCATGGAACGCGCACGGGCGTGGGCCAAGACGCACGCCAAGCGGATGACGATCGATGAGATCTCGGTGAAGGTGACGCGTGTGCTGCAGAAACTGAGCGGGCCTCGTGCTGTGCTTGGCACGCATCGTACGGGTCTCCGTCGGGGCTACCACTATGGCCTGAAGGAGTGGTTCTTCGCGAGCAGCGGAGCCTTGCGCAAGCAGTACTTGGACAAGTTGGTCCTCGAACCGAAGGCTTGATGGACTGGTGAATGATCCGCGCCAGGCGACTCCTTCCCATCCCTCTCCTACTCTGCCTTACTGGTGCGGTATGTGTGCCTCCGATGCGGGTCACCGACCAGGGCCTTGATCACATCGTTCTGCCCAAGGGTTTCGTCATTGAGGTGTTCGCCGAGGATGTGACCAATGCCCGGGCGATGTGTTGGGGCGATGAAGGAACGCTCTTCGTAGGAACACGGGATGAAGGCGTGGTGCATGCCCTGCGCGACAAGGATGGGGATGGCAGGGCGGATGAGCGGTTCGTGGTCGCACGGGGTTTGAAGATGCCCGTCGGTGTCACTTTCAGGAATGGAGACCTGTACGTGAGCGCGGTGGATCGGATCATGAAGCTGCCAGGGATCGAAGCTCACCTCGCAGACCCTCCGGAACCCGTGGTGGTCACCGACCGCTTCCCTTCGGAGACCCATCATGGCTGGAAGTTCATCGCCTTCGGACCGGATGGTGATCTGTACGTGCCCGTGGGGGCGCCATGCAACATCTGCCTGAGTGAGGACAGCCTCTTCGCGACCATCACACGCTTGAAGCCGGACGGTGGCGATCTCCACATCGTTGCGCACGGTGTCCGGAATTCGGTCGGCTTTGACTGGCATCCGATCACGAACGAGCTCTGGTTCACGGACAATGGCCGGGACTGGCTCGGTGATGATAGCCCGGATTGTGAACTGAACCGATCGAGCAAGGACGGAGAGCACTTCGGGTATCCATTCTGTCACGCAGGGACGATCCCGGATCCTGAGTTCGGGGAGGGTCGGGCATGTGAGGAGTTCGTTCCACCCTCCGCGAAGCTTGGTCCACATGTCGCCCCATTGGGATGTAGGTTCTATACCGGCACTTCCTTCCCGAAGCGCTACCACAATGCGTTGTTCATTGCTGAGCATGGCAGCTGGAACCGGTCGGAACCCATCGGGTACCGGCTGGTAGTGGCCTTTCCGCAGGAGGATGGCACTGCGACAACGGAGGTCTTCGCCGAAGGCTGGCTCCAGGGAGGTCGAAAGAGCGGTCGGCCGGTGGATGTCCTTGGCGCACCGGACGGCAGCTTGCTCGTGAGCGATGATGCAGCCGATCGGATCTATCGGATCACCTACACGGGTGAATGAGCCGCCCGGCCAGGGACCGGGAAGAATTTTCACATGAACTGTGACCCCCGCGACCCTCGTTCGTCCCAAAGTCGACGAGCACGGTCCGGAAGGGAGAGTCTGGATCGAGCGGATCCTTGAAGCGCCCCAGGGCGCTTCAAGCATTTTCGGACCCACCCTTCGCGATCGGCATGGTGATCGTTGAAAGCATGAATGAGGCCACCCGATATGCACCGCCTCCGCACCCCAACTTTGTGCCCATGCGCCCCCACCTCCTGCTACCGCTCATTTTCACCTGCTCCCTTCTTTCCAGCCAGGCTCAGGACCGCGGATTCGGACTGGGCATCATGATCGGTGACCCAACCGGACTAAGTGGCAAGGTCTGGACAGGTGGCGATCGTGCATTCGATTTCGGGCTGGCCTGGGGACCCTGGCATTCGGGCTACCTGCATATGCATGCCGACATGCTGTTCCACAACATGGGTCTGATCCCGGTCAGTTCTGGTAGACTTCCGCTCTACTATGGCCCGGGCCTCCGGATGCGGGCGTGGGGAAGAGGTGGCTACTGGGATCGAGGCCGCTACTACGACCATGATGGGTCTCGTGTGACCCTTGGCATTCGATTCCCCGTGGGACTCGCCTACATCTTCGACGGTGCTCCGGTCGACGTCTTCCTGGAGGTGGCGCCCACCCTTGATCTTGTCCCGGCAACCTACCTGAACTTCGATGCCGGTTTTGGAGTGCGGTATTATTTCAACTGAACGGCCGCCATTGGAGCCAGGCCTTGTCCTTCATCGCGGTGCGGTCCAACCACTGCTGGACCCCAAGGGCGACAAGTGTTCCCAAGGCGGCCCCGGCCAGGATGTCCTCTGTGAAATGCTGTGATAGGTATACCCTGCTGTAGGCGAGCAGCACGGCGCCCAGGCATAGAACAAGGCTCCATACCCGCCGGTCGATGAGGACCGCAAGGGCACAACACATGCTGAACGCCGCCGTTGCATGGCCACTCGGAAAGCTCAGGTGGTGATGCAACTCCAACCCCTCGACCCAGGGCAGGTCGCCGAGTCGGTCCTTATACATGTACGGCCGGTCATACGCGATCACACGCTTCAGGATCTGCACGGCAATGGCGCTAAGTCCGCAGCTGAGCCCCATCATCAGGAATGCCCGCATGTTCACCGCTAAAAGCAGTACGATGGAAAGGGCCGTGGGTACCAGTCCGTCCGCCAGGTGCGTGATCGCGGAGAAGAACCGGTCAGCCCAGCGGGCCGTGTACCTATGCATGATCCTGTGCAGTTCCAATTGATCCGTTCCCATCACCAGGAGCAACAGGATCACGGTGAACACCCCCCATGTCAACAGGAAGGGGTGGATGGACTTCTTCGCGCGCACGGCGCGAAACTAGCTGGCTTGACGAACTTGCAGCCGCTACCCGGCATGACCCCTATGCGCACCCGTCCCGTCACCGCGTTCCGTTTCGCATTCATCGGATGCGCGACAATGGTGATGACCGTTGTAGGTCACGCTCAGAGCTTCACGCAGACCTTCGGTGGTCCGGGTGCCCAGGACGGCATCGGGGCCTGGCCGGCTCCTGAGGGATACAGGGTGGCCATCCGGACCCATGACAGCATGCTGGAGGGTTTCAACGCGGTCTTGCAGACCACCAATGCAACGGGCGGTACGCTTGGAGCGATCACCTGGCCGATCACGGGGAACGCGTTCATCCAAGCAACCGTGCCTGCCGTGGACGGCAGCGCTTTCATCATCGGTAGCGTGCTCATGGGGGGAGTGGAGAAGCACGACATCCTATTCTCCAAGGTGATCCCTGATGGAACGATCCAATGGACCCGCACGGTGGCGCTCAGTGGATCGCAACAACTGTTCGGTGGTCATGCGCTGCCTGACGGCGGGGCCGTGTTCTGCGGGTTGACCGAGGTGGCGGGCCTGCACCAACCGTTCGCTGTGCGATGCGATGCGGCCGGTGATACCATCTGGTCCCATGTGGAACCCATGGCCACCGACGCGGAGTTGTACGCTGTCGCCACGGACGGGGACCACCTGTTGTTCACGGGCAGGACCATGACCTTCGGTGGGCATGACGATGTCCTCCTCTTCAAGGCGGATATGGCCGGAGCTCCGATCTGGTCCACGTCCATCGGTGGAACGGCCACGGACAAGGGTAGGTCCATCGCCTATGCCGGAAACAACGAATGGGTCGTTGCGGGGTGGACCGATTCCGTGGGCCCATTGGATCAAAGCAGTCAACGTCGAAGCCTTCGGGCCTATTTGATCGGGCTCAATGACGATGGGGACACGACCTGGACACGGACATTCGGCGACACGCTCTATGATCAACGGTTGTTCGCAATGGAAAGGGTCTCTGCCGCGGATATCTACCTGGCCGGTGAACGAAGCACGCCTTATGGCTCGGACGCGGTCCTCATGAAGGTGTCGGCAAGTGGAGAGCTCCTTTGGGAGCGTGTCCTCGATCTTGGACGCGAGGACCGCCTATCCGGGATCATGGCGCTACCCGACGGCGTGATCGGCACAGGGTGGTCCTTCGGGGAGTACGGACGCCAGGTTCTCTTCGTGAGGCGTGGACCGGACGGGAATTGATCTTCACCATGGATCGTTGATGGATGGGTCCACGATCCCCCCGATCGAGGTACGCGGTGGATGGATCAGCTGGGCTTGTTTCGCTAGACCAAGACGAACCCCATGACCATCGGCCGCAAACAGCTCAAGAGCACAAGGGATCCGGATATACCACGGTTATTGGATCAGCGCACCAAGGCCGTGCTCCACGCCATCAGCATGGAGCCCAAGGGCAGGGCTTTAGCGGCTTATGTACGCACGATCCTCGAGGCGCGAAAGTCTTAGGGGAGCTGCTCGCTTCTCGTATTGGTGGGGATGACCCCTCCGATGTTCAGAAGGATCTGGTCACGGTCATTGAAGGCCCCTGCGTACTTGATCACACCATCGAGGTTGACATCGCGTACATCGTATCCCGTCGCCGTGTTCGTTGGCACCACACCGCCGATCGCCTGAAGGATCGGGTCCCTGTCATTGTCGGCTCCGGTATAG
Source organism: Bacteroidota bacterium (assembly GCA_029573495.1). Taxonomy (GTDB): domain Bacteria; phylum Bacteroidota; class Bacteroidia; order Flavobacteriales_F; family PHOS-HE28; genus PHOS-HE28. The sequence goes on from JAKQEI010000126.1 coordinate 7,414, forward strand.
ATCAGCATGCCATCACGTACCGTGTTCCCGGATACCAGCGCGAGCTTGCCGTTCGCCAGTGTCATGCGCGCACCACTGCCATGGGTCGGTTCCGAGGAAAGGGTGAAGTCCACCACTGCTTCGCTTGCCCCCAGGGCCTTCGCTGCGAATGTCATGGCCCCCAGATGGTTCCGATGTCTTACCGCCACGAAGTACTCAGCCGCTGCGACATTGAACTGTATCCGTGGATAACCATCCACTCCCACCACGTCGCCGTCGCGTTGTAGTAATGCACTCTTGGTGGCTACCACCAGGCCCGGGTTGGTCTTGTTACGTAGTTCGATCAGCACCCAATCCACGACCGCGTTCTTGCCCATGGTCGTGGAAGCGCTTGTCGGCAACGTCTCTCCCCCGCTCCCCACCAGATCGAAGCCCAACGCAGCATAGGGTTCCGCGGCAGGCAGCAACCCGTTCTGACGCAGGTCGTCCGCCATCATGGCCGTGGTCTCTTTCCAAGGACCCTGCAGGTTCATGCGCACACGAACACTGGGAAGACAATCCTGCCACCGTGCCAGCACGCTGCCCGGGACGATGGTCCGGGTCGAATTCGTCGGGGTTTGCCAGTACAGGCTCACATGATCATCTCCACTGCCTTCCTTGTGCAGGATCTCCACATAGTAATAGACACCTGCCTGCAACGCGATGGTGGCACTGGTCTGTTCCGGGTACTTCGTGAACTCCGTTGGGCCGGACCATCCTGGCACTTGGCAGATCAACCGCTTGTACTGTGGCTCTGCGTTAAGCCCGAGGTAGACCACGGTCTGGTCATCACCAGTGACCGTGAACGTGTAGTTGCCGCTCTGCGGAGGAATGATGTATCCACGGATACGCTGACCGTAGTTGTTGGCGATGTTGGCCGGAACCGTAAGGGAGGTCGGATAGCTCGTCGATGAGGGTGAGTTCGGATAGTTCGGGCTGCTCAACAGGTCGTTCACCGTGCCACCGCTCACGCTGTTCCACACCTGACGAAGGACCGATCCCGACGCCCCCACACACTGTGGTGGGTCCAGGGAAAGGACGGTGATCACCCTAGTGGTCTGACCGGTGAGACCATCATCATCCGTGACGGTCAGGGTCACCTGGTAGGTACCCAGTTCGGTGAACAGCTTCGACACCACGGGCTCCTGGCTGAAGGTCCCATCGCCGAAGTCCCAGTGGTAGCCAACGATGGTGCCCGGGTCATAGCTGTCACTGCCATCGAGGTTCACCAACAAGGGGCCGATGCCCGCTGTCACATCAGCGTTGATCACCGCCTGTGGGGCGATGGCGTAGCAGCGTGGTAGCAAGGTCCGCTCGTCCGATCCAGTGAGGCCGGCCGCGTCGGTCACATCCAGCCTCACTTTGTAGTAGAATGTCTCGTTGCCACAGCCTGCGCCGCTGATCACCGTGGACGTGTTCACGTTCGCGTCCACCGGTTCCGGATGGTTGTGTGTGTTGTGGTAAAGCGTGGTCCGCCAGGCATAGGACAGCTGAGCCGGGCCATGTTCCGCGTCCGTCACCGCCGCCTGGAGTTGGTAGGTCGTGTCCACGCCGAGCGGGTAGAAGGTCGGAACGGGAAGGCTCGTGATGTCGACCACGGGTGGGGTGTTGTTCACCGAGATCAGCAGGTTCTGGGTCGCCGTCTGTCCCGCGTTGTCCGTTACGGTGAGCACCACCGTGTAGCTCGTGGGAACACCAGCTGGCGCCGTGAAGACCTGTGTCGGGTTCATCTGGGTGCTCGTGCCGTTCCCGAAGTTCCATTGATAGGTGAGCGCGCCCCCTTCCGGATCGGAACTGCCACTGGCATCGAAGGTCACCGTCAAGGGACCCGGGCCGTATTGCACCGAACTGGTGCCGACCGCAACCGGTGGCAGGTTGATGGCGCCGTTGTAACAGATGCGTCGCACGGCGTTCGCGTCATACTTGATGTAGCTGACACAACCGTCCGGACCGGCACCCACCCAGGTGATCGGCCCAAGGCCCGAAGCGAAGTCATGCACGCTCTGGAGCTGGCCCTGATCGTCATACTTGAACCGACGGATCCATCCGCTGGCATAATCGCCCACGAAGAGCGAGTTGTGGTACTCGATGGGCATACTGGGTGTAGCGATGAAAGCCCCAGCCAATGCCGCATTCCCACCGAAACGAGGACCAGGTACCGGAGATGTCGGTGAATCCAGGTCGAAGGAGTACGGCTGGCCCGCATTGAAGCCTGGTACACGCGACTGGTTGCCATGGAACCAATCCACCGCGGGGCGGGCATGCAGGAAAGTGGTGATGGTGGATGGCAGGTAGGACCCCGGTACACAAGGGCTCGGATGCGTGTTGATCACCTGCAGGGTCGCCTGCTTCAGGAGGTCGTTGAACCGCAGGTACGGCTGGGTGCAGTTCACCCCGTCGTAGTCCGGGTTGGGAACATCCGGGTTCATGGTGTTCGCGTTCATGTACGCATTGTTCGCCCAGATGCCTTCGAACAAGGGCCAGCCGAAGTTCAGACCACCTTCGTCGGATACGTTCAGTTCCTCCCATGCGTTCCACCCCACATCGCCGATGAAGAAGACACCCGGATCGCCGGCGGCGGGGTCCGTGCTGCCCGTACCCGGCTTGTAGGTCATCCGGTAAGGGTTCCGAAGACCCAGCGCCCACACACGCGACTTCGGTGAGCGGGGCGCTGCCGCATCGTAGAACGGGTTGCTTGGGACACCGTTCCCCGTGTTCGGGTCGAGCCGGAGCATCTTCCCGTTGTAACTGTTCAACATCTGTGCACGGAACGCTCCGACGTTCTCGGCAGGTCGCATCAGACTATCGCTCAGCGCAACGGAGAAGTAGGTCTCCGACGCGCTCCCCACATCGGTGCTGCTGTAGCTGGCCGCATCCCCCACGGTCGCCATCAGGGTGCCGTCCCTGCCGAACGCCAGCGAACCCGTGCTATGAGACTCATGCATCAGTACGATGCCCGTCTTCCGTGTTTCACCAAGGAGAACGAAGCGTGAGGCCGGATCGACCGTGTTGTGGCTCGGGCCAGGGGCCGTGTACCGGGTGATCCGCATGATCGTGGCCGCGTAATACTCGTTGGTGCTGGCGCTGTAATTGGCGGTGCCGAAGTTCATCAGGTGGTGCCTGTCCACCGTATACATCAAGTAGATACGCCCGTTGCTGAGGAAGTCCGGGTCAAGTGCGAAACCCAGACAACCATGATCACGCCAGTTCCCGACCTCTTCACTGATGTCCACCAAGGGTTGTGCGAGCCGGACACCGTTCTCGATGATCCACACCTTACCCCCCTTCTCCCAGACGTACTGCCGTCCGTTCGCATCCCAGGTCACACCCACCGGCTGGTTGAAGGTGCCCCCGGCCAGGGTCGATTGACTGAAGTTAGGTTGGAAGGTCTGGGCCTGGCCATCGATCATCCCCACAAGCAGGAGAACGAAGACTTGGGCGTACTTGAGGAGTCCGGGGATCTGAATGTTCTTCATATCGACAGAGACGCGTCATCCATCGACCAATGGATGATACAGCCCGCCAAACTAACTGATCACAGAGTTAAGGTCAAGTGGTGTCGCCCGGCCCAGGCCGGCGCCATCGACGGACAGCAGGTGGGCCAACAAGGGCACACTGAACGTGGATCTTCCCTGACGATCAGCGAAGGGTCGCTTGGGTACTTTCGCGCCCCGAACAGCTGATGAGAGCCCTCCTACTACTCCCGGTACTCGCCATGGCCTGTACCACACCACCCGCCACGACCGACCCGACCACCGCCAGTGGTGATACATTGGTGATGAATGACAGTCTGATCGCCTCTGGTGAGAAGCACTTCAAGCGCTTGAAGAAGCTCACCTTCGGGGGTGATAACGCCGAGGCTTATTGGAGCTTCGCCGGGGACCGGCTGATCTTCCAAGCGACCAACCCCGCGTGGGGAGAGAGCTGCGACCAGATCTACGTTTTCAACCCGTTCACCGACGACCTGAAGACCCAGGCCCCGAGGAAGATCAGCGTGAATGGCGGTCGTACCACCTGCAGCTACTTCCTGCCGGGGGACAGTCTCGTCCTCTTTGGCAGCACCCATGCGCATGACGCCGCCTGCCCGGCTCACCCTGAGCGTCGTAGTGATGGGAAGTACGTCTGGCCGATCTACCCGTCCTTCGACATCTTCGTGAGCGACCTGGACGGGAACATCCGCCAGCAACTCACGAAGACGGACGGTTATGATGCGGAAGCGACCGTTTCCCCCAAAGGAGATCGCATCGTGTTCACGAGCATGCGCGACGGTGACCTTGAACTCTACACCATGAACATCGATGGTAGTGAAGTGAAGCGGGTGACCAATTCACTGGGGTACGACGGTGGCGCCTTCTTCAGTCCGGACGGCACCAAGTTGCTTTGGCGGGCCAGCCGGCCGAAGGATGAGGCACAGGCGGTGGAATACCGTCAGTTGCTGAAGGAAGGACTCGTCATGCCGACCAACATGGAACTCTACGTGGCCAATGCGGATGGCAGCGACGCACGCAAGGTGACCGATCTCGGGCAGGCGAATTGGGCACCCTTCTGGCACCCGAGCGGTGAGAAGATCATCTTCGCCAGCAATCACACGGCCGAGCGTGGGTTTCCGTTCACGCTGTACCTGATCAACATCGACGGTACGGGCCTGGAGCAAGTGAGCTTCAGCGACCAGTTCGATGCATTCCCCGTCTTCAGCCCGGATGGGCGCCATCTCGTGTTCAGCAGCAACCGGGCCAATGGTGGCACCCGGGAGACGAACCTTTTCCTGGCCGAGTGGCAGGATTGAACCATGGAGTCCGTGCGGGTGCGATCTTCGCGTCCTTCGTGTTGACATGCCGGCACCATGGATGAACAGGGTCCAGGACCACACGGTTGGCTTCAACGCCTGGGTGCTCGCTGGGGAGTGGGACCTTGGCGGGTGGTCGTCATCCTTCTCGTCTTCGCATGCACCGGTACCACGGTTCTACTGCTGAAGCGTCCGGTGGTGGCCTATTTCGCCGGTGATGGAGAACAACCCATGCTCTTCACCGCACTGTACTACCTGCTCATCCTGCCGGTCTATAACCTGTTCCTCCTCATTTATGGAGCGGTTTTCGGACAGTTCCGCTTCTTCTGGGCCTTCGAGAAGCGCTTCTTCGGTCGTCTCTTAGGCCGGAAGTGACAAGGTCCAGCCCGGCGATCGTCCTTGCCATGGCTCGTTCAGGTGACCGGTGCAAGCGGCATTCCCACACGACGAACACCTTCCATCCAGCCTTCCGAAGGGCGTGCGATTTACGTGCATCACGTGCTTGATTGGCAGTGATCTTCTGTTGCCAGAACAAGGTGTTGCTCTTCGGTGTGCGTGGCTTGCAATACGGGCAGCCATGCCAGAAACAGCCGTGCACGAACAGCGCCACGCGACGACCCACGAAGGCGATGTCCGGACGACCAGGGCACTTGGCGTAATGAAGTCGGTACCCGGTATACCCGGCACGTCGCAATTCAGCACGGGCCAGTAGTTCCGGTCCGGTGTCCTTGGCACGGATGCGGCTCATTACCGCGCTCACCCGCGGGTCACGGGGAATGGGCGCCCGTCCATCGCGCAGATAGGCCATGACGGCAAGGTAACCCCGTCAGCCGGGAGGTGACCATCAATCCAGCTTGCTGCGCGGATCACTGTGTGCGAGCTGCTCGGCCTGGACCCCGCGTTGGTATACCTCCTGTGAGCAGGTGAGGCCGTTCTTGAAGAAGTACTGCCCTCCCCACTTGTGGGTCACTTTGCGATACTCGTCCACCACCACACCGGTCCTCACGGTGACCACTGTGGTCACACGGTTCGGTTCCACGAATGTCTGCTGATCCATTTCAACCACGGCGACCTCCTCGGGCTCATCAGGGCGCTCCTCCGCATTGCTGTTCGTGAACGCACGTACTATCCGGGAAGCCTCCTCCTGCACCACCGGGGAGATCGACCGACGGTCATCCTGACCGGTACGTGCCTGGCTGGTGACCGCGGTGGGTTCGACCGATGGCCGCACGACCTTACGCTCGTTCACTGGAGCCGGTGGAACCGGTCGTTCCGCCTTCACTTCCGATGCGGGCTTCTCCCCCACCTTCTGCACCCGTGTGGTCTCCTCGGCTTTCGCCTTGGCCTTCACTTGTGCTGCCCGGTCCGCCGCCTCTGCTTCGGTCTTCGCTCTGGCTTCGGCCTGCTTCTCCGCTTCCGCAGCGGCCTTCGCCTTTTCCTCTGCCTGTTTCTGCGCCACAGCCTCTTGTCTGGCTTTCGCGGCGGCCTGCTTCTCCGCCTCCGCTTCAGCCTTGGCCTTCGCCTTCGCGTTCACCTCCTCGTCCTTCTGCTTCTGCTCCACCTTGGTCAGCACCTCCTGCAGCTGCGACTGGATCGACTTCGTGTAGTCCGTGTCATAGTCGAAGTCACCGGTCTTGTCATCATAGCGGATCATTCCCACGGGTTGGTTGAAGACCACGATGTTGATGTCGTCGTACTGCTTGAACAGGGAAACAGCGAAGTCGAAGGGCGTGAAACCAGCGGCCGCTGCTTCCGCAGGTGCGTGGGTGTTGAAGGAGATCTTCTTCGCGACATAACCATCCTTCTCGAAGGAGAGGATGTAGTTGTGCCCGATCTCGAGATCGAGGGAGAACTTGTTCAGTCCGTCGGTGAGGGTACGCTCCTTCACACCGTCCTTCATGACCACCGCCCGGGTCCCGGACAGGTCCCCAGCCTCGATCTTCAAACGACCGTTCACGGTGAAACGGCCCTGCGCCCAAGTGAACGCGGGTAGGATGACGATGGCCAGTAGGAGAAGGTGGCGCCAGGTATGCCCGGACGTATCGTGCATGGTCCGTTGGGAACTTGTTCCGCCCGGTGTACGTTGGAAAGCCCTCGATTGTTACCCATGCTCAGGACCGGCCTGCTTCTAACTTCCCTTGCCCTGTTCGGCGGCATCACTTGCGCCCAAGCACCCGTGCTGGATGCTTTGAATGAACGGTTCGCACCGGTGGTGACCTTTCGAACAGACAGGCAGCAACACTTGGTCATTGATATCCATGATCAGGGTGAACGGATCCGACAGGATGTGGTGGACCCGTTGGACCTGGATCCGGGATCCATCACCTACTCACAGGAAGAGGATGGTGTGGTGCTGAAATGCCGGGAAGAGCGGGTGCAATGCATCTCCAAGGAGATCTTCAAACTGGACGTTGTCCGTCTGACCAGCCGGGTCACCATCCCGAAGCCGGCTGATGATCCCGATGGCGCCACCTCCATGGAACTCCTTCGCGCATGGGTGGAGACGACCCAGAAGGCCGGTGATCAGGCCTTGAGCGGAACCCCCTCGAAGCCCTTACGTAAGAACGGCCGATGAGAACTGTCGCCCTTTCCCTCCTTGTGTTCATCCTAAGCACCACAGGTACGGCCCAATACCTGACCGAGAACACGAACCCGAACGAGGTCACGACCTGGTACGAGGAAGGTGAACGCGCGTACCGGGCCGGGGATCATGCCATGGCGGTCGTGTGGTACACCCGCGTGATCGACAGGGATCCCGGGCATCTCAATGCGCACTTGCAACGCGGCTTCTGCCACAGTCTGATGAAGGACCATGTGAAGGCCGTCGCCGACTTCAGTGCGGTGATCGCTTCCAAAGATGACCACATCTGGGCATACACGAGCCGGGGCAGCTCCTACAGCAAGCTGGGCGAACACGATCTGGCCATCGCCGACTTCAACAAGGTGCTCACCCTTGACCCGAAGAACGAGGAGGCATACAACAACCGCGGTTGGGCCCGAAAGGCCACAGGCGATCAGGCCGGTGCCTGCAAGGACTGGAACACCAGCAAGCGGATGGGCAACGCGGAAGCCAAGATCATCCTGACGAACAATCGTTGCAAATGAACGTGAAGAAGACCATCGTATTGATCGTACTCCTGCTCGTAGCGTTCTGGGCCGGTGCCCAGGACCAGAGCTACGCCGACTGCCTCACCAAGACGGCCAGTCGTTGGGGTGCCCCTTGCGAGCCTTGCGAGTACTACAAGGAGACCTACAAACGCGATTTCAGCGGAACCTACCAGATCGACCTGCAGAACGCCTGCTCGGACATGATCGAGGTGAAGGTGGCCATGCAGGAGGAGAACGGGACCTGGCGGACCTTTCCCATCAAAGCGCTGGGCGCACGGGAGAGCATGACCGCATTCGCGTGCAAGGGCACGGGCAAATACATGTATTGGGTGCGCCGGGTGAACGATACGGAGATCCTGCTACCCAGTGATCAGGAGATCCTGACCGAGTACCGATCGCGCTGAACAGCATACGGTCGGGCACGCCGGCTCCGTTTTCAACACTCGTTGTTGATCCTTGACCGGCTCCACGAGCTGGAACGACCTGCGGTCATGGCCACCTTTGGGGAAACCCGACGGAGCATGGCCACCCTCTACCACATCGATCGTACCGAGAACTCACCGCAGGTGGACCTCGATGTGGACAATGGCATCATGGAGTTCATCGGCCGATCGCTTCCACCGAACAGCGAGCTGTTCTACTCCCGTGTGTACAATTGGCTTGATGAGTACCTGGCGAGGGCCGGTCGGGAAACCACGGTCAACATGCGGCTCGATTATCTGGACACGAGCTCCAGCAAGCACATCTACAACATCTTCTCCCGGCTCGACGCTGCCACCGCTGAAGGGCGGGCGGTGAAGGTGAACTGGCACTTCGAGACCGGTGATGAGGAGATGGCGGAGACCGGAAAGGATTACGAGAGCCTCTTCCACCTGGACTTCGAGTTCATCGAAGTGGCCGAGCTGTTCTAAGCGAGCCTTCGCGCATAGGCACGCTTGCCAGTGGGGCGACCGATCCGTGTTTCCAGCACAACGCAATGAACAAGCCCCGACCTCCTTCGGGATCGGGGCTTGGGAGGAAAAGGCCCCGGCTACAGCAGTTCGTTCGCCAGGTTGGCCAGCGGGCTGCGTTCTCCTTTCTCCAGCGTGATATGTGCGAACAGTGGGTCGCCCTTCGCTTTGTCGATGAGGTAGCTCAGGCCGTTGGACTCCGTGTCCAGGTAGGGTGTGTCGATCTGGTGGATGTCTCCTGTGAAGACGATCTTGGTGCCTTCCCCAGCGCGACTGATCACGGTCTTTATCTCCAAGGGGGTGAGGTTCTGGGCCTCGTCAACGATGAAGAAGATGTTGCTCAGGCTGCGACCACGTATGTACGCCAGTGGTGCGATCGCGATCTTCTCGTTCTCGAGCATCTCATCGATCCGCTTCGGCGTGCTGTCGTGCTTTTCGAACTGTCCCTTGATGAGCTTCAAGTTGTCCCAGAGCGGCTGCATATAAGGATCGAGCTTGCTCTGGATATCACCGGGCAGGTAGCCGATGTCCTTGTTGCTCAGCGGAACCACCGGCCGGGTAACGTAGATCTGCCGGTACTCCCGACGTTGTTCCAATGCGCAGGCGAGTGCGAGCAGCGTTTTTCCCGTGCCGGCCGCGCCTTGAAGCGTGACGAGTTTGATCTCCGGGTCGAGCAGGGCGCTCATCGCCAGGGCTTGTTCCGCGTTCTTCGGCCCGATGCCGAATACGCTCTGCTTCTCCACGCGGTCCACATTGCCGGTGCGCGGATCGTACTTGGCAAGGATGCTCTTCTTCTTGTGCTTCAAGATGAAGAAATGATTGCCCCGGGGCTTCTCCATGCCGAGGTCCTCCACGTTCGTGCTTCCGTGTGCGAAGAGCGCGTCTATCTTCTCCTCGCTGAAATCGTCGACCACCGTACGGCCCGTGTAGAGCTTTTCCCGCACATCACGGACCTTGCCGGTGAGGTAGTCCTCCGCCACGATGTTGAGGCTCTTGGCCTTCAGCCGCAAAGCGATGTCCTTGGTCACCAGGACGACCTTGCGATCCTTGTTCTGACGCTGGATGGTCAGCGTGGCGTTGAGGATCTGGTGATCGTTCTTGCCATCCTGGAACACCTTGGTGGCGTCAACCCCATTGAGGTCATGCTTGGCCACGACCTTGAACTTCCCATGGGTGGCACCATTAAGGGGCTGCCAGTCCGAGAGGACGTCCAGTTTCGCTATGTCGTCGAGGTGGCGGATGAACTCGCGCGCCTCGTAGTTGATCGTATCGTTGCCTTTCTTGAAGGTGTCCAGTTCTTCGAGTACCTGTATCGGGATGGCCACATCGTGTTCTGCGAAGTTCTCGATGGCCGAGTGGTCGTAGAGGATGACTGAAGTATCCAATACGAAGATCTTCCGGTCTTTCTTCTTCATTCGATCAATGAACGGTGTGGATCAAATGTATCCGCCGCACCACCCCACCTTCGATATCCACATTCACGCACTTATCCACGATCGATCGTTCCCTTGACCCCGGTTGAACTGGACATGAAGGGAACGCCAATTCCTTGGAAAACGAAGCGGGGACCACCTTTTCGGCGATCCCCGCTCCTGCTGGTCCGCGGTCGTGACCTTGGACGCGCACTATCCCACTTCCTTGCACACCCTGGACGGGAGCCCCGGGAAAGACAGGGCATCTTGAAGTATCGCACAACTGGCATGCGATCGGAGCGTCTGTTCGCATGACCTCTTACCAGGCCTGGCGTCACCCGAAGGCGCTACCAGCGACGACCACTTCCACATTCTGATACCCTGCGGCACGAAAGAACGGACAGCACGAACGAAGCTATCCGGAGCCACTTCCGGGTCCAATTCCAGAGGCCATGCCTTGTGAACAAGTTGTACACGATCGACTTCAGGTCGTTCCACCGGTCCGTTGATCCTATTATGTTTAAGGAGCCTTAACAGGAAGGCCATGTGGCTTTCCTTGCTTGCGACCTGAAACCAAACCTATGACCATGTTTGACACATTACGTTCCCTCTTGACCGCTCGATCAGGCCCCGGAGGCTCGGGTCGAACTCCCATGTGGATGCTCGCGGCCGGATTCTCCTTTTATGCTGCGGGCCTTTCGGCCCAGACCGTCTTCATCAACGAGATCCATTATGATGATGCCGGTGCTGATTCTGGCGAAGGCGTTGAAGTAGCGGGACCTGCTGGCACCGATCTGACCGGCTGGAGTCTGATCTTATATAACGGAAGCAATGGCACGGAGTACGACAGCTTCAGCTTTCCAGGCAGCATTCCGGATCTGGGCGGTGGATTTGGTACCGTCTTTATCAGCACCGTGGGCATACAGAATGGTGGCCCGGACGGGATCGCTCTGTACGACGGCACTACGGTCATTCAATTCCTGAGTTATGAGGGAAGCTTTACTGCAGTTGGCGGTGTCGCGGACGGCTTGACAAGCACGGACATCGGCGTGTCTGAGACTACCTCCACTCTTGATGGCACCTCACTTCAATTGACGGGCACCGGCACGGTATATACAGACTTTACTTGGGCCGCTTCATCAGCGAGCACCTACGGTGCCTTTAATAACGGCCAAACCTTCGGCGGGGGTGGCTGCGGGATCACGATCAACCAGGTCGAGGCGACCTGCAACGACCTTACGGTTGGTGTCGACGACTACACCTTGAGCATCTCGTACTTCGGTGTGGATCCTTTGGTTACCGTGATCTACGGAGGTTCTGGTTCTGTCGGCGGCTCTGATCCTGCTGTTAACGTCAATGGAACCATCATTGTCAGCGGGATCCCAGAAGGAGAGGGCTATTCCGTGAGCTTCTCCGCCCCTTGCGATGGCATCGCCACGATCAGCGGCTCCTCGCCGGTCTGTGAGCCACCGGCATGTGGTATCACGCTTGGCTCGGAGACCGTCACCTGCCTGGGGAATACGGAGAATGATGATACCTACGAGGTGAGCATCCCATACACAGGCATGCAGATGGGAACCACCGTTCAGAACAACTCCGGTTCGGGGAGCGTGGGTGGAAATGACCCGGCCACTGAAGCGGATGGAACGATCATCGTGACCGGGATCAGCGAAGCGGATGCCTACTCCATTGCGTTGACCTCTCCCTGCGAGGCGCTCAGCGTTTCCGGCTCAGCTCCCGTGTGTGACCCACTGCCGACCTTGACGGTGATCGGCTTTGACGAAGCCGCGAACTGGACCCTGGGCTCGGTCGCCTCGTTCACGTCTTACGCAAGTGACCATACCTATACTGAGAGTGATTGGAGCTTCACGGGGGGACCGGCGGTGCGTAACGGAACCGCTAATCAGGACGGAGTCCCAGGTGCTCTGGACGTTTATAGCTGGCGTTTGCGGGATAACACCGCTACGGACTGGAGAGCCACCTACAACGGCACGGCGACATTGACCCAATTCGGCTTCGACGTACGCCGTTGGGACGCATCCCCGGACCCCAACTTCGAAGTGAGTTACAGCGTGGATGGTGGCAGCAACTTCAGCCCGTCCCTGCTCACCATCAACAACACTTACCTCGATAACTCTTCCGCTTGGAAGACATACAGCTATACGATACCATCTCCGGCGCAGTACGCCCCTGGGAATTTCGTCGTGCGTGTGACTGGCTCGAATCCGACCGAGCGGATCATGATCGACAACTTCAGTTTCGATACGGGTGTGATCACTTGTGCTCTAGGGCTCGGTAGTCCTTCGGTGAGCTGCGATGGATTCACCGCCGGACCTGGGAATGACACCTACACGGTAACCATCAATTACACCGGTGTACAAGCCGGCGCGACAGTGATCAACAACAGCGGTTCCGGTTCCGTGAGCGGTAATGACCCGAGCACCGAGGAGAACGGTACCATCACCGTTAGCGGCATTACGGAAGGGACAGGTTACTCCATCACTTTCAACGTACCGTGCGAAACACTTGTGGTCAGTGGGAGCTCCCCGACCTGTGAGCCGCCGCCGAGCCTGGTCATCAATGAAGTGGACTACGATCAACCGGGTACGGATGCTGACGAGTTCGTGGAACTCAAGAACACCGGCGCTACCCCTGTCGATCTCACGGGGCTCAAGGTGATCCTGGTGAATGGAAGCACGGACTCCCCTTATGGCACCCCCATCATCCTTCCGAGCGCATCGCTCGCCGCGGGGGACTATTACGTGATCGGAAGCAGCAGCGTACCCAACGTTGACCTGGTGGCCTTCACTACCGACGGCATCCAGAACGGGTCTCCGGACGGTGTCCGACTGCTGACTGCGGATGACAACATCATCGACCAGATGAGTTACGAGGGGGATATGTCCTCCACGGAAGGGACCGGCGCAGGCACCGATCCGAACAACACGGCTGGTGCTAGCCTTTGCCGGATCCCGGATGGAACGGACACGGACGATAATAGTGTCGACTTCGTCCTGTCCTGCTCCACGCCGGGCGAAGTGAACACGTTCATTGATTCGGATTCCGATGGTACCCCCGACTGCCTGGATGTCTGCCCCGATGGTCCCGAACCAGGCTCCCCCTGCGATGACGGCGATGATCTCACTGCGGACGATACCGTTCAGGGCGACTGTTCCTGCGTAGGCATCGCCCTGGATTGCGAAGGCGTCCCAGGTGGACCTGCCACCCCGGGTACGGAGTGTGATGACTTCAACCCAGGGACCATCAACGACGTCTACCAGTTGGATTGCACCTGTGCCGGTGTGGTCGTGGATTGCCTCGGCATCCCGGGCGGTCCGAACCTTCCCGGCGCACCGTGCAACGATTTCGATCCGAGCACGAACGATGAGACCTACAACGAGTTCTGCGCTTGCGTGGGCACCCCCTGCTCCCAGAACGTCGTCCTCGACCTGCGCTCCGATGTGAACAGTGACCAGATCAGCTGGGAGATCCTCTACCAGAACGATGCGACCGTTGTCTGCAGCGGTGGTGGTTACCTGTCTGGTATCACCGACCCCATCGTGGAGGCCTGCTGCCTGCCCATCGGTTGCTTCCGCCTGCGTGTTTCTGACAGCGGTGGCGATGGCTTCGTGACGGGCGGCTACCAGCTCCGTGAGAGCGGGGCCAACGGTCGTCGGATCATCGACAACTTCGGGAACTTCAACGACGGTCTGGAGAGCGCGTTAAGCTCCACCTACGAGAACGGATCGTTCTGCGTACCCATCGGTGATGATGCCCCGATCTTCAGCAGCTGCGACAAGCTGGACTGGGTGAACAACAAGTTCATCGTCTGCCATGCCAACGCTGCCGTGAGTGCGGAATTTGGTGTCACGAACACGACCAGCGGCTACGAGTTCTGGTTCTTCGACCCGAACGGCAGTTACAGCTACCGCCGCTTCCGCAGCCACGCCACCAGCGATGGTTACGGTTCCGGTGCGACGCGTGCCTGCCATTTCAAGATCAACGGCTGGTATAGCAGCCTGGCCACCCCGCACATCCCGGCGGACATCCTGCTGAACGTGCGTGTACGCGGTCGTGTAGCGGGTAACAACCTGCCCTTCGGCCCTGCCTGCCAGTTCAAGATCGACGCCGAGCTTGCCGCATGCCCGCGCGTGAAGCTGCAGGACAACCCGACGAACACCAGTGACTACAGCTGTGGCGTGAGCCGCAACTTCGGGGGACCGAGCAACCCGGACAACCGCATCTACGCCAACCCGCCCCAACCGGTCCCGGTGGTGGCCAGCAGCGCGGTGCGTTACCAGTTCCGCTTCCGGATCACGGGTGAGAACGTCTGCATCGTGCGTCCGCCTCAGACCAGCGCCCGCATGGTCCTGAACTGGACCAACGGAACCCCGCTGGAGTGCAACAGGACCTACGAGGTGGATGTGCGTGTGAGCCTGGACGGTGGTGCCACGTGGTGCTTCGGCCCGGCCGGTAGCAGCCAAGCCGCTGCCTGCGCCGATACCGAGGACTGGGGCAAGGTGTGCCTGGTGACGATCAACCCCTGTGCAGAAGCAGCTGGCGGTGGCAGCAGCTTGGCTCTTCAGGGTGATGGTGAGTTCACCATGTATCCGAACCCGAACCGCGGCGACCAACTCTACTTGAATGTGAGCAAGGTGCAGGAGGGTGTGAACACCGTGAACGTGGACATCTACGACCTCACCGGCAAGCGCGTGATGGCACGCACCATCGCCGTACAGGATGGCTTCGTGAAGACGAACCTCGACCTGAATGGCGACCTCTCCGGTGGCATGTACATGGTGAACATCATCGCAGGCGACAAGACCTACACCGAGCGACTGGTGATCCAGCCGTAAGGGAACGGACTTCGAAATGAAGCCCCGCTCACCGCCAGGTGGGCGGGGCTTCCCATTTCCACTCAGGTCCCGATCATGAGCCTAGGGATATCAGGACCTCTTAATGACCGAGGCGCCCGCGGATGAATCACCGGACCACCTCGAGCATCGGGGTAAGTGTCGACGCTGACTCGTCGACCAAGCCAGCCTGAAAAGGTGGCCTCCGGTCACACTTATCCGACGCTCAACTTCTCGATGGCCACCTTCACTACCGAGGTCTTGAGTCCAATGAAAAAGCCGCCACACGGGCGGCTTCTTCAAGGACCGATCCGGTCAATGCTGTATCTGCACCATCCGCTTGTCGACCACCACGCCGGTCGCATCGATCAGGCGAAGGAGGTAGTTCCCGTTCCGAAGATCGGATACGTCGATATCCTTGCGCGGACCGGCGTTCAAGTTGACCGTACGTACCTGCTTTCCCGCCATGTCCACGAGTTCCATCCGGACCGCTTCCGCAGGGACGCCGTTCATGATGATCCGGTCCTGTGCCGGGACTGGTAAAGCCGTGAAGCGGCTCATCGTTCCAGTTGCGATCGAGGTCGCATTGACCTGCACCGGTACACTGGTCAACTGGCAGGTGGTTCCGAATCCTGCCACTACGCTATAGGCGCCGGGAACTTCCGGCACGATCACCTGGTTATCCGCACCGGGTATCTCCTCTCCATCCAGAAGCCATGTGTAGCTGTCCGCAGGAGAGCTGATCAATTGATCGCCATTCTGGGTGATCGTTGGCGCTGGCATGGGGCATTGGTCCACGATCCGCTTGATCGTCCCAGTGCTGGCGTTCGAGACGAACAACTCCCCCGCACTGTTCTCGGCAATGGCCGACGTGCCAGTTCCCCCATTGCTCGCACGTACCTGTGCCCTGGTCCAACCTCCTTCCCCATCTGGTCGAATAGCGTAGTACGGTGCTGGGCAATAGTCCGTATAGATATAGAGCCCGTACAGGCGGGGGAATTCCGTTCCCCGGTACACTCGGCCCCCGATCACCGAACACCAGCCTTCAGCATGTGTATGCACGCTCACCGGCGGCACGAAACTGTCAGCAGGTGGGCAATCGTCACTG
The DNA here is from genome assembly GCA_029573495.1 of Bacteroidota bacterium. Classification (GTDB taxonomy): domain Bacteria; phylum Bacteroidota; class Bacteroidia; order Flavobacteriales_F; family PHOS-HE28; genus PHOS-HE28. The sequence continues at coordinate 23,649 of JAKQEI010000126.1, forward strand.
ATGCCCGGTGTCGGGATGTTCCCCTCATAACAGCGCCAGCCGAAGTTGGGGCCGCTGTTATCACCGGCAGGCCAGAAGTCGACCTCCTCCTGTTGTCCTTGACCCACATCACCGATCCAGAGATCACCGGTCAAGGCATCGAAGCCAAAACGCCACGGATTGCGAAGGCCACTGGCCCAGATCACCCGGACCGTGTCATTCGTGAGCCCTGCCCACGGGTTGTCCGGTGGCAGGGTGTAACCGGTTTCGCCGCTCACGTCCATACGTATGATGTCACCGAGGACATTGGTAAGGCTCTGACCATTGTTCAATGGGTCATTCGCGCTCCCACCATCTCCGAAACCGACGTACAGCATGCCGTCCGGACCGAAGGCCACGTCGCCCCCATTGTGGTTCGATGCGGGCTGTGCGACCGAGTAAAGGATCTCCTCACTGGTCGGTTCGGCCACATCCGGATCGGCGGTCACTGTGAACCTCGAAACGCGCGATGTCCCGTTCCCAGACCCGGCCGTGTAATACACGTAGAACCTGCCATTCTCTGAATAAAGCGGGTCGAATGCCAGCCCGAGCAGACCTTGCTCACCACCATTGTCATTCACCCGGTCCTGGATGTCCAGGAAGGGAGTGGCTGAAACGGTGCCGTCGGGGGAGACGATGCGAATGACACCCGCCTGCTCCACAATGAAGAGCCGATCATCTCCACAATGGGCGATGTCAACGGGAGAATCCAGGCCGGTGGCGAAGTTCTCCAGGGCGATGGTCACCGGGTCCTGGGCCAAGGCGAGATTTGTCAAAAGGAAGGGAAGAACTACGGATCGTCGGGTCATATTGCAGCAGGTTTGGTCCAAAATTACCGGAGACGGCGAACCTACCATCCCGCTTTCGACCAAGGGCTACTTTTGCCCGCCCCATGCCTGGAGAGCTTCCGGCATCGGGCCTGAGCCATGTCGCTGAAGGAAGAGATCGAACACCGGCGGACCTTCGCCATCATCAGCCACCCGGATGCGGGCAAGACCACGCTGACGGAGAAGTTCCTGCTCTATGGTGGAGCCATCCAGACCGCCGGTGCGGTAAAGAGCAACAAGATCCGGCGCGGTGCCACCAGCGACTTCATGGAGATCGAGCGCCAGCGGGGCATATCCGTGAGCACCTCGGTGATGACCTTCCACTATGCGGGCAAGCTCATCAATCTGCTGGACACACCCGGTCACCGCGATTTCGCCGAGGACACCTATCGCACCCTGACCGCTGTGGACAGCGTGGTACTGGTGATCGACTGTGTGAAGGGTGTGGAGGCCCAGACCGAACGGCTGATGGAGGTGTGCAGGATGCGGAACACCCCCGTCATCGTCTTCATCAATAAGCTGGATCTGGAGGGACGCGACCCCTTCGACCTGCTGGACGAACTGGAGGAGAAGCTGTCCATCAAGGTGCGGCCCATGAGCTGGCCCATCGGTATCGGCGCCACGTTCCAGGGCGTCTATGACCTGTACAGGAAGGGCCTGCGACTGTTCGATCCAGGCAAGACCAAGGTCGAAGCCATGAGCGAACGGATCGAGGACCTCCATGACGAGCGGCTGGTGGCGCGGATCGGTGATGCCCCGGCCGACCAGTTGCGTCAGGATATCGACCTGATAGAAGGGGTCTATGACCCGCTCGACATCACCGCCTACCGGCATGGCAGGATCGCTCCGGTGTTCTTCGGAAGTGCGTTCAACAACTTTGGCGTGAAGGAGGTCCTCGACGCGTTCGTAGGCATAGCTCCGCCTCCCGGACCGCGACCTACCGACCAAGGGGAAGTGCTTCCAGATGACCCGAAGTTCAGTGGTTTCGTCTTCAAGATCCATGCGAACCTCGACCCCAACCACCGGGATCGGATCGCCTTCCTACGCATCTGCTCGGGCCGGTTCCAGCGCAATACGTACTACAGGCACGTTCGACTGGACAAACAGCTGCGCTTCGCCACTCCCACCAACTTCCTCGCGGCACAGAAATCGATCGTGGAAGAAGCCTGGCCAGGCGATGTGATCGGCCTGTTCGACACGGGGAACTTCAAGATCGGCGACACCCTCACGGAGGGTGCCACCTTCCAGTTCCGCGGTATCCCTGCCTTCTCTCCCGAGCTCTTCCGTGAGTTGGTCAACCTGGACCCCATGAAGACGAAGCAACTGGACAAGGGGATCCGGCAGCTCACGGATGAGGGTGTCGCTCAACTGTTCACTCAACAGCCTGGAAACAAGAAGATCGTTGGCTGTGTTGGCGAACTCCAGTTCGAGGTCATCGCCTACCGCCTGGAGCACGAATACGGGGCCAGGTGCAGCTTCCAGCAGATCGCCGCGCACAAGGCTTGCTGGATGACCAGCACGGATCAGGCTGCGTTGGACCAGTTCATCCGCATCAAAGCGCAACAGATCGTTCAGGACAAGGACGGCAACCCGGTTTTCATGGCACCCAGCTCGTACATGCTGGACCTGGAGCGACGCAACAATCCGGAGATCACCTTCCACACCACCAGTGAGTTCAAGACCGAGATGGTCTGAACACGTTAACAAGCCTTAACCAACCACGCGGCCAACCCCTACGTACCAGTTGGGCGTCCGTTGTTGGAACAGGTTTTGCACTTCTGCGACGCCGTTACTTTTGCAACCATGCGTGGAACCTTGACCACCCTCCTCTCGCTCTTCATCGGCCTTTCGCACACTCACGCACAGGATCCCGTCCGGGATATCGAGGTGACGATCACTGGCACCGAAAAGGACACCATCTACCTGGCCAACTATTACGGGAACAAGCTCTATTACGCGGACACCGCCGTAGCCGACCCCAAGGGCCGGATCGTCTTCAAGAACAAGAAGGGGTACAAAGCAGGTGTCTACGCCGTTGTCATACCCGGGCCCAGTTACTTCGAGATGATCGTGAACGAACCGGTGATCCGCATGGCATCGGATACAGCCGACCTCATGGGGCATCTTGTGGTCAAGAACTCCAAAGAGAACCAGGTATTCCTGGATTACATCCGCTTCCTGAACGAGAAGAAGAAGGAAAGCGACCTGATCAAGGCCCAGTTGGATGGTCAAAAGGATCCCCTGGCCAAGAACGGACTACGCGCCAAATTGGATGAACTGGACAAGGCCGTGAAGAAGTACCAGAACGACCTGATCGCTGCCGATCCCGGGCTTCTCGCAGCTGCCCTGGTGCGCATGAGCATGTCCCCCGAACTGCCGGAGATACACAAAGCGGACGGCTCATTGGACAGTGCGGCACAGTACTACCAGTACCGCGACCACTATTGGGACAACTTCGACCTCATGGACGAACGTATCGTGCGTGTTCCGGTGTTCGCGAACAAGTTCGAAGAGTTCTACGGCAAGACACTGCCTCAGGTGCCCGATACCTTGAATGCACAGATCGACCGCTTGATCGCACGGACCGATGGGAAGAACGAGGTCTTCAAATACATCGTGAACACGGTCACACACAAGGCGGAAACGAGTGACATCATGGGTATGGACGCGGTGTTCGTGCATATGGGACAGACCTACTATTGCCCCACCAACGGGCGGCCCGGTCGCGTGGATTGGATGCCCGAGGACAAGCTCGAAAAGCTATGTGAGCGGGTCAAGAAGCAAGCGCCCCTCGTGATCGGGAACAAGGCGCCCTACCTGAGCCTGCCGGATACGACCGAGCAGAACTGGCTGAACTTCTACGACCTTCCGCAGGAGTATGTGGTCATCCTTTTCTGGGATCCGCACTGCGGTCATTGCAAGAAAGAGCTCCCCGAGATCGCCAAGGTGTACAAGGAACGATTCAAGGAACTCGACATCGAGGTGTTCTGCGTAGCCAAGGCGGTCGACTCCATCCTGATGCGCGACTGGAAGGCCTTCATCCGCGAGCACGACCTGGATTGGGTGAACGTGGGTCTTACCCAGCATGTGTTCGAGGAGGCTAAAAAGGATCCGAGGAAGTTCATCCCGAAATACACCACGATCGAGAGCCTCAACTACGCCGACACCTACGACGTGTACTCCACTCCGAAGATCTTCCTGGTGGATGGCGAGCGTAAGTTCCGGGGCAAGCAGCTGAGCGCTGACCAGATCGCCGACCTGGTGGGCCAGCTACGCAAGCGAAAGAAGAGCTGACGGTACGAGCGGGAACTGTTCACTCCGTTTCAGCCCGCCACATCGTCTCGGTGATGCTCTGACCGTTCTTGAAGTAGAACGTGCCCCACTTCGCGATCACCTTCGAGTATTCGTCCGCCTTGTTGCCGTTGACCACCACCCGGCGGATGATCACCTTGTTCCCTTCCGTGTAGCTCTCCTCCGTCACCCCTTCCGGGTATTCCTGGGCGAGCCTGGACCGGTTGTGATCGGCGAACCCGCGCGGTTGGTTCAATGGAATGTTGTCCAATTGCTCCTTTGCCGCCGCACGCGTGCTCGCACTGTTCCCGGAGTACATGGCCTCCCGGGCCTGCTGCGCCACCTTCTCATTCTCCACCTCACGCTGCCGCACCTCACCGGTTGCGGCACCACGCGAGACCATCGTCTCATACTGCCCGCGGAGTATCTCCACATCCGAGTGAGCCTGGGCTGCACGCTGCTCACCAGCGGATATCCGTGCACTTTCCACTGAGGCCAGTTCCGCCTTCCTGTCCTTCATGGCCTCCGTTCGTTGCTGCTGCAACTCGGTCCACGTCCGGGCGCGATCATCCGAAGTCTGCTCCACGGTCAACTTGCCGTCATATTCCGCCTCCCGCACCTCCCTGGCGCGCTCACGACGCGAGGCCTCCGTCCGTTCCAATGCCTCACGGTAGGATTCCACTTCCTCCGCGCGTTGCAGGCGTGACGATTCACTACCTTCATACATGCGGCCTGTTTCGGCCACCGTCCGTTCCTTGACCGTCACTTCCGACTGCCTGCGGTCCGCCGCCTTCTCGGTCAGGGCGAGTTCCTCCTGTTCCAATGCTGCACGCAGCTTCTTGATGCGCTCGTACTTCTCCGCCTCTTCCCGTTCGCGCGCCTCACGCATGAAACGGACCGCCTCATCCTCCTGGCCTCCATCGTTCCTCGTTTGGGCACGGGGTTCCTCCACCTTGGAGGAGTTGCGGCGCTGCGCAGCCGCCTCAGCCTCGGCACGCAGCCGCTCCTGTTCAGCCAGGAGCCGATCGATCTGGTCGATCTTGGCCAAGGGGTATGTCTCATCAGGACGCATGTCGCTCGCTTGCGAGTAGGTCGACCGGGCGGTGGAATACTCCTTTGCCGCCAGGGCTTGGTCCGCGGATGTGATCAAGGCTCTGTACTGCTCCTCCAGGGCACGTGCGTTCTCCCTGGCGAGCCGGTCACGCTCCTCGGCGGCGAGACGCGCGGCTTCTGCCTCCTGTTCCCGGCGCTGCCGTTCTGCATCCGCCCGTGCTTTCTCGGATTCTGCAGCCAGGCGGGCCGCTTCCGCATCAGCAGCCTCCCTGGCACGCCGCTCAGCCTCCAACCGCCCCCTTTCCTCCGCAAGACGGTCCGCTTCGGAACGCTTCGCCGCATCAGCTGCAAGTCGCGCATCGATGGCCGCAAGTTGATCCTTCGGATACTGCTCCGCAGGCTTCACCCCAAGGGCGGCGTTGTACTTCTCACGCGCTTGGTCGTACCGTTCCCCGCTGAAGGCAAGGTCCGCCGCCGCGAGCAGCTCCCGATACCGGGCCTCGATCTCCTCCGCTGCCATGCGCTTTCGGCGTTCCTCCTCCTCGAGACGTGCCTTCTCCGCTGCCGCCGCCTCTGCAGCAAGACGCTGCTCCTCGGCCAGTCGGGCTTTCTCGGCAGCGTCCTGTTCCGCCTTCAGCCTATCAGCTTCCGCTTGGCGTGCGGCATCCGCCAGGAGCCGCTCGATCTCCGCCAGGCGGTCCTTCGGATGTTGCTCCTCTGGTTTCACACCGGAGGCCGCGCTGTAATCCGTTCGGGCCTTCTCAAAGTCCTTTCCCAAAAAAGCCTTGTCCGCGGCGACGATCAGGTCATTGTATCGCTTGTCCCGTTCCTGCCTCTCCCGCAGGAGCCGCTCCTCTTCGGCCTTGGCCTGCGCCGCCGCGTCCAGTCGCTGTTCGATCTCCGCGATCCGCTCCTTCGGATAGTTCTCGGCAGGCTTCAAGCCCGAGGCATCCTTGTAATCGTTGAGCGCATCGGATAACTTCTTCCCTTGGAATGCCTTGTCGGCAGAGGCGATCAGGGCATTGTACCGCGCCTCCAACTCCGCAGCCTTCCGCTCCTCCTCCGCTTTGCGCGCTGCTTCTGCGATCAATCGGTCACATTCCGTGATGCGATCCTTCGGGTATCGCTCAGCAGGTTTGATCGTAGCAGCATCGGTGTACTTACCCTTGGCCGAAGCAAGATCACCCTTGTCGAATGCCGCATCAGCCTGATCGATCGCCGCTTGGTAGCGTGCGTCCAGTTCAGCCTGTGCCCGTTCCGCCTCGGCCTCCGCTTTGCGCTGAGCGATCAAGGCCAACTGGTCCTTGGGGTACTTCTCCGCAGGCTTCAACCCACCGGCCTCGGTGTACTTCTTCGTGGCGTCCTCCCATGACTCCTTGCCAAAGGCGGCATCCGCGGCTGCGAGGGCCGCCTGGTATTTCTCATCCAATTCCTTCAGCCTGGCAGCCTCCGCTGCAGCCTTCTCGGCGGCCGCCTTCCTGGCCACGATCGCCGCAAGTTGATCCTTGGGGTACTTCTCCGCTGGCTTCAGCCCACTGGCCTCGGTGTATTTCGCGGATGCCTCATCCCACGCTTCGTTCCCGAACGCTGCATCAGCCGCAGCAAGAGCTGCCTGGTATTGCGCGTCCAACTCCTTCGCCTTCCGTTCGTCCTCCGCTTTCCTGGCCAGTTCCTCGCGCTTCTTGATGATCGCCGCGAGCTGGTCCTTCGGATACTTCTCGCTCGGCTTCAAGTCGCTTGCTTCCGCATACTTTGCTTCAGCTGCGTCATAGTTCGCACTGTTGAAAGCCAGGTCCCCTGCCGAGATCGCGGCTTGGTATTTCTCCTGCAGCTCCCGGGCGAGCCTTTCCTCTTCCGCCTTCTTCGCGGCCTCGTCCTTCTTGAGAAGGATCGCCGCGAGCTGGTCCTTGGGGTATTTCTCCTCCGGCTTCAGGTTGCTCGCATCCGTGTATTTCGCCGTGGCCTCATCCCATTTACTTCCCTTGAACGCGGCATCGCCAGCGGTGATCGCAGCTTGATACTTCTCTTGAAGCTCCTTAGCTTTCCTCTCCTCCTCGGCCTTCTTCGCGGCCTCAGCCTTCTTTGAGGCCACCAGGGCAAGCTGGTCCTTGGGATACTTCTCCTCCGGCTTCAAGTTGCTCGCATCCGTGTACTTGGCAGTGGCCTGGTCCCAGTTCTCTGCCTTTAGGGCGGCATCGGCCGCGGCAATGGCTGCTTGATACTTCTCCTGGAGCTCCTTCGCCCTCTCCTCCTCCTCCGCCTTCTTCTCCAGATCCGCCAGGATCACATCGATCTCCCGCAACTTCTGTTTGGGATAGGCCTCATCCTGGATCCCGAGTGCGGCGTTGTACTTGCCCTTGGCCCCGGCGTAGTCCTTCTTTCCCATGAGCCCATCGGCTTCCTTGATCAGGGCGGCATACTCTTCCTTCCGCTTCTTGTCGGCGTCCAAGGCATCCAGACGCATCTTGGCGTCGCTCAACTTGGCTGTTGCCACCGCGTCGCCAGGCTTCAATGTCAATGCCCCGGTGAAGGCATCCACGGCCTTCTTGAAATCACCCGAGGTCATGGCGTTGGAGCCATCCTGCATCAGCTTGGTGTACTTGGCCTCCGCATCGCCCTCGCGCTTGCGCATGTCCTCGTACTCCTTCATGAGCCGTGCTTGCGCATCGCGCATCCTGTTGGTGTACTCCAGGTCCCAGGTGAAGGTTCCGCCGGTGTACTTCGCCATACCGAACGGCTCGTTCAGGATCGAATAGTCGATCCCCGGCAGGTCCGACATGATCGAGAAGTCGATGTTCATCCCGTGCCCCCCCTGACGTTCCTCTTCGGGCACGTTACGCGTATCGATCGTGATGTTCTTGCCCACGAACCCCGTTTTGGCGACCTGGATCTTATAGTCCGCACCGTAATCCAGGTTCACCTCATACTTCCCGCTTGCGTTCGTCGGCACCTCGATCAACTTCGCCCCGTTCTTATAAACGATCACGCTAACCGCGTCCATTTTCTTGGAACTCGTGAGGTCCTTCACGGTCCCATAGATCATCACGTTGTCCACCTGGGCGCTGACCACACCCATGGTGGCCATGAGCAGCGCTGACCAGCACCAACGTGCCAGACCTGATCGAGCGGATATCATTTGACGCTGAACGACTTGCAGGCGGTTCATCGAACGGGCTAATTTACAACATCTTTGGGCGCGGACCGGATCGATCGGTCCTGGACCGTTTCATATGTTGAGCATCTGGGAATCTGAACACTTCCATCCGCAGCCGGACATCGTGGTGATCGGTGGTGGTATCGTCGGTCTTTTCACTGCCCTCTTCCACAAACGCAGGCATCCCGATCATTCGGTGGTCGTGCTGGAACGCGGCGCCCATCCGATCGGAGCCAGCGTGAAGAACGCAGGGTTCGCATGTTTCGGAAGTCCAAGCGAACTGCTCGCCGATATGGACAAGGAAGGTGAGGATGCCATGCTCGCCCGCGTGGAGGAACGCTGGAAAGGGTTGCTTGAACTCAGGTCCGAACTCGGCGATTCCCGGATCGGGTTCGAAGCGACCGGAGGACACGAGATCTATCCTTGGCATACCAAGGGATACACGGCCGTGGCCGATCGGTTCAATGCGTTGAACGATTCGCTTCGACCGATCTTCGGAGAACAGGTATTCGTTCAGGATGATGAGGCGATAACCCGCTTCGGACTTACCGGCGTTGGTCACCTCGTTCGCACGAGGCTGGAAGGTCCATTGGACAGTGGCAGGCTCATGTCCACCTTGCTGCGGAAAGTGGTGGCGGAAGGCGTCCTCTTTCGGCCACTTACCGAGGTAACGGGACTGGAGGAAACGCCTCGAGGCGTTTCCTTGAGCACGAAGGGGGGCCAACCGATCAGGACCGCCATGGTGGCGATCTGTACCAATGGCTACACGCGTGAACTCATGCCCGACCTGCCGGTGGCGCCAGCACGTGGCCAGGTGCTCAAGACCTTCCCGGTCCCCGGGCTCAAGCTCCGCGGCACCTTCCACTATGACGAGGGTTACTTCTACTTCCGCGACCACGCTGGCGGTGTGCTACTGGGAGGTGGCAGGAATCTTGACCTCATTGGAGAAACGACAACGGAAGAAGGCTCCACCGAACTGATCCAGGACGCTTTGGAGCACTTGCTGCGCACCGTTATCCTGCCTGGCCAGCCCTTCAAGATCGAACGTCGTTGGAGCGGGATCATGGGCATGTGCCCGACGAAATCCCCGATCATTGAACGCCGTTCCGAGCGCATCGTGGTAGCCGCCGGACTTGGTGGCATGGGCGTGGCTATTGGGATCCGCGTCGCCCGCCGAGCCGCAGCGTTACTGGACCAATGAAGAAGGGACCACCACAGTGGTCCCTTCCAGAGAGCCCCCCGCCGGATTTGAACCGGCGACCTGCTCATTACGAATGAGCTGCTCTACCGCTGAGCTAGGGAGGCATGATCGTCAGGCTCGCCCGACGGGGGCGCAAATGTAGGGATCGGGACGATCCGTCGGGGATCCCTCCCAGTGGTACGAACCCATGGCCATGCGGTGGACCCGGCGACCCGATGCACACCCTGCTGCGTGGGGCCGCGCATCACCTGTGCGATCCCTACCCAACACCGAACCGGAATGCCAGCGAGAACTGGGCGAGCACGCCTCCTGTCCGTAAGGTGGCGTCAAAGAAGTCCGTGACACTCGCATTGTTCACCTCCATGCTCCGGAGCTCCATCCGCGTGGCCAGATAGCGCAGGTCGAATCCAAGCCCGAAGCTGCTACCCAGTCCGATGGCAAGCCCGGTCCCAAGGCCGAAGGCCCCACCAGCATAACGTGCATCCACCTCGGGGTCCTTGTCCGTGATACGCAGAGCGGCTCCGCCCAGGTGGATGGATGCATGCCAAGCAAGCCGGTCGGCATTGACAATGTAGAAACGTGGTTCGATGGCCATATTGAACAGGCTGTTCTGCTGATCCGTGCTGGCCGTGTCGGGCACATAGCTCCCGGGTTCCATCATCAGACCGAGCGAGAAACGATCCCGAACTCCGTAGCTCACCTGGAGCGGGAAAGTCACCGTCGCCGCTCCGTCCGTGTGTGTTTCGGTCCATGTCAGACCCAGGACGCGATACCTACCTTCCTGTTCAGTCCCATGTGCACCGATGGCCGTTCCGACGCTCACATGGACCATCCCTTTCTGCGCGTATTGGGCGATCGCTGTAGTGAACGGTATCGATAGGAATCCGGCAAGAATGTGGGCTCGTAGGTGCATTTGTCAGGAACCTGGCCCGCAAAGGTGGACATCATTCCGGTTCGGGAATCCGAGGTTGTGGCATATCCGGGACGGTTCCCTTGCACGTGGACTTGCCGATGCGTTAGCTTTCGGCCCGTTTCAGGACCATGAGCGCCTCATTCCCCCAATGACCGTGAAGCAGGAGAACACTGAGAACGCATCGCCTAATGAGGCGGAACAGCAGGCATCACCTTCACTGGAGGGTTATCAGGCTGGTGAGAACCATGGATTCTGTCCTCAGAAGGAACTGAACCTGCCCGCCAGTTATGAAGAGGTGGTAGCCCGGCTGAAACGCCTGCAGGGGATGCGGGCGATGGAGTCGCTTAACTAGTCATCTGTCCGTTATCAGGCTCGAGCAGAGGTTCGGGTCAACGCTTTGACGTCCGACCAGTGGGCTTGGAAGTCCGATGGAGCGGTCGTTAACTTCCGCCTTCCTCCGCGCGTCCACTTCGGACCGTGACCCATGGCCCGGGGGGGACCTCCACGGTGGCATGTCACTCCAACATCCACCTCAATCCCCCTTTGTGCCATGAAAGTCTTCGATGCCAAACACATCAAGAACATCGCTCTTCTCGGTGCCCACGGATGCGGCAAGACCACGCTGGCCGAAACCATGCTCTTCGAAGCGGGTCTGATCCAACGCCGCGGCCGAGTCGAGGACAGGAACACCGTAAGTGACCACCATGAGCTCGAGCACGAGCGCGGCAGTAGCGTGTACAGCACGGTGCTGCACACCGAGTGGCGCAACTACAAGATCAACATCATCGACACGCCGGGACTTGACGACCTGGTCGGCGAGACGATACCGGCGCTGCGCGTGGCCGACACCTGCGTACTGCTGCTGAGCGCGCCGCATGGCGTGGAAGTGGGTACCGACCTCGTTTGGGAACACCTCGCCCATTACGACCGCCCTGTCATCATCGGCGTGAACCAGCTCGACCACCCCAATGCCGACTTCGACGGCACGGTGGCGCAGGCGCGCGAGCACTTCGGCGGTGCAGTGACGGTGATGCAGTATCCGGTTGAGCAGGGCGACGGCTTCCACCGCATCATCGACCTGCTGAAGATGACGATGTACGTGTTCAAGGACGCCGGGGGCAAGCCCGAGAAGCAGCCGATCCCCGATAGCGAGAAGGAACGTGCCGAGGCCCTCCACAAGGAACTGGTCGAGAAGGCCGCGGAGAACGATGAGAACTTGATGGAGCACTACTTCGACAAGGGCGAGCTCGATGAGGACGAGATGCGCAAGGGCCTCAAGCAAGGCATGATGAAGCGCACATGCTACCCGGTGTTCTGCCTGAGCGCGGCGCGCAACATGGGCAGCGGCCGGCTCATGGGATTCATTGACAACGTGGCGCCCGCTGCGCTGGAGATGCCCGCCGAAGACCTCGTGGGCGGCGGCCAGCTCGAATGCCGCGCCGATGGCCCAACGGTGCTCTTCACCTTCAAGACCATGATCGAGCCGAAGGCGGGACACATCACCTTATTCAAGGTGATGAGCGGCGAAGTGCGCGAAGGCATGGAACTCGTGAACGACAACACGGGCACCACCGAACGCATCGGCCAGCTCTTCATCGTGGATGGCAAGGAGCGCGATCACGTGGAACGCCTGGTGGCCGGCGACATCGGCGGCACCATCAAATTGAAGGACACCGCAACCGCCCACACGCTGCACGCGCCGGGCAAGGCCGTGAAACTGCAGCCCATCGCCTTCCCCGAGCCCCGTCTGCGCCAGGTGATACGCGCC
>JAKQEI010000134.1 GCA_029573495.1 Bacteroidota bacterium
TCGAAGAGGCCAATGTGCCGGACCCGCTGGTGCTGCGCGCCTTCACCGAGGGCCTCATGGACCTGCCGGACTCCCCGAACTATGCGCCGGAGGTGGTCGAGAAGTACCTCGAGCTGCTGGCCCTCGACAACTGGCTGGAGGCTTGATCATGGCTGGCTACAAGGTTCACCGCTATCACGACATCAGTTGCGGGCATCGCGTCCACGGCCACGAGGGCAAGTGCCGCCACCTGCATGGCCACAACTACCGGGTCCACTTCACCTGCGTCCCCGAGGACGGGGCGCTGGACGGGGTCGGCCGGGTCATTGACTTCAGCCAGGTCAAGGCCAAGCTCTGCGTGTGGATCGAGGACCACTGGGATCACCACTTCCTGATCTGGGAACAGGACCCGATGAAGTCCTACCTCCTGGAGCTGGACCCGACCGTTGTGGTCGTCCCGTTCAACCCCACTGCCGAGAACATCGCGCAGTACCTCGTCGAAGTCGTCGGCCCGGCCCAGCTGGCCGGCACCGGTATCAAGCTCAGCGAAGTCATGGTCGAAGAAACCATGAAGTGCTTCGCATCCTACGGAGAATGAACAGCATGTCGAAGCACATCCTGACCAACAAGATGGTCTCCCTCCTGGCCCTTACCACCTCCTACCGCATCGGCTCCCTGCTGCCGGACGCCACCAAGGCCTACGCTATCCCCCGCGGGGGTGTCCCGGCCGCCCTTGCGGTGATCGCCCACCACGGCAACTTGCAGCTGGTGGATGACCCGGCTGAGGCCGATCTGTTCATCGATGACATCATCGATTCCGGGGACACCATGCAGCGCTGGTGCGACCAGTACCCCGGCAAGCCCTTCTTCTCCCTGATCGACAAGACCCAGGAAGGTTCGGAGTTTGCCGACCGCTGGGTGGTTTTCCCGTGGGAGGAGACGGCCGAGGGCGGTATCGAGGACAACATCAAGCGCCTGCTCCAGTTCGTCGGGGAAGACCCGGCGCGCGGCGGCCTGCTGGAGACGCCCCGCCGTGTGGCCAAGGCCTGGAACCACTGGTGCAGCGGCTACGGCAAGAATGCCGCGGACATCCTCAAGGTGTTCGAGGACGGCGCCGAGAAGTGCGACGAGATGGTGATCGTCAAGGACATCCCCATCTACTCCAAGTGTGAGCACCACCTGGCTGACATCTTCGGGACGGTGACCATCGCCTACATCCCGAACGGCAAGATCGTCGGGCTGTCCAAGCTCTCTCGCTTGGCGGACATGTTCGCCCGT
>JAKQEI010000144.1 GCA_029573495.1 Bacteroidota bacterium
CCGAAGAAGCTCACCGTGAAGCCCGCCGCCGAGAGCAGGCCGAGCGAATGGACCGGGTCGGGCACCAGTCCCATCATCAGCAAACTCGCGATCAGGCCCACCTGCCCGAAGAGCACACACGGCCGGCGGCGCCCCATGGGGAGGAAGGTCCAGCGGTCCATGAGCGGGCCCGCCAGCAGCTTGAAGCTCCACGGCAGCACGATCACGGCGAGGTAGGCGCCGATGGGACCCGCCTCCACTTCGTTCAACGCCAGCCACGCTGGGATGCCGAAGAAGGTGAGGCCTTCCGGGATCCCCTGCGCCGCATACAACGCCGCGAAGGTCACGTAGCGCCATGGTGCGCTTCGACTAAGGGATGGCTGGTGCATGTGCTAAAGGTGATGGAGCCGCTGGATCCTTCGCTGTACGAGGTGTTCCCGAGGATCGATGCCGGGCACATCGAACGTGTGATCATCCATCCTCACTTCCATACCAGCACGACCAGTCCGCACAGGATCAAGGTAGCGCCCAGTGCCACACGCCAGGTGAATGGTTCCCGCAGGATGAGGAAGCTGAGCAACAGGGTCACCACGATGCTCGCCTTGTCGATGGTGGCCACCACGGACACGCTGCCGACCTTGACCGCACGGTAGTAAAAGAGCCAGGACAGGAAGGTGGTGGCTCCGCTCAGGCACAGCAGCAACAGGTCGCGCGGCGTCAGCAGCGTCATTTCCTTGATCTGCCGGAAAGCGATGGAATGTACCCAGACCAGGGCGAAGATGAAGGTGGTCCGGACCAGCAAGGCCATGTCACCACTCACCTGGCGCATGCCCGCCTTGGCCAGCACCGCAGTGACCCCGGCAAATACCATGGCCAGCAATGCATAAAGGATGGAACGGTCCATGGAGCGAAGGTGGTGAACACACGTCGACGCCCGATCCTCACCTCAAGTCTCGATCCGCGACATACGGATGTCGATGACCATACGCATCGACATAGAGGGAATCACCCCGCACTTCCATCGCGATCCCGCCGCCCTCGAGCGTGAGCAGGGCACCCTGCCGCGTATAGGTACGGCGCTCCATGATGTCCGAGCCGGGCAGCAAGTAGTCCACCATGGCGTTGGGGAGGAATTCGACGGAGCCCCGGTTCCCGCATCCTTCGCAGCCCGGTGTGGGATGGGCCTCCCCGGTCCCGATATAACGCCGGCCGGTCAGGTCCGATGGCTACTGCGCTTTTGCGCTGAGGGTTACCACGGCGAACAGGATGATCAGAGCGCTCCGCATAGGTTCAAGGTAGCACGAATGCCGGACTGCGCACGTACTGCAAGTTGCCGCCGCGCAGCACGATCCGATAGGTCCCGGGCGTGAGCGGATCATCGGTGCGCCTGTC
>JAKQEI010000152.1 GCA_029573495.1 Bacteroidota bacterium
ATCTGGGGCGATACGGTGAATACGGCCAGCCGCATGGAGAGCAGCGGTGAAGTGGGACAGGTGAACATCAGCGAGGCCACGTATGCGCTGGTTCAGGATACACCAGGACTATCCTTCATCTCACGAGGCAAAGTGGAGGCCAAGGGGAAAGGTGAACTTGCCATGTACTTCGTCCACGATGGTATTGAAGATGCGTAGGTATCACTTGATCGCCGAAGCGCGCGGCAGGGCCTGCCCCGGCCTACGAGCCGGGGTGCAGGCCAAGGGCAAAGGCGAGATGGAGATGTACTTCGTGGAGCGGAAATGAGGGGACAGCTGATCAACGGTGGTATTATCTCAAGTTGGTCCGTGCGCTACGGCTTCACAAAAGGACCAAGGCCCGGCGTCTACTCGATTATAGGCACGCGGACCCTGCCGAGCATGCCTTCTTTCCAACCCTGACGCCGCATCGGCCCGGTTCGATGCAAGCAACCTCCGTTCATGATGGACAGCGAACTTAGTGCCCGTTCGCGAACTACCAAGTTCGGGACCAACAAGGCCTCCTCAACGCGCCAACGCCGGTCGCTGGAATCGCGGCAAGGGCTGTTGCATGAACCCTTGCGGGCTGGAACCGGCGAAGCGCTTGAAGTCGCGAATGAGATGCGGCTGATCACTGTACCCCAGGAGGGTGACCAATCCCATCCAGTCCACCTGCTTGTGGTCGCGCGTGGCGTTGTACGCTTCTTGGAACCGCATGATCTTGAAGTACGCCCGAGGACTAAGGCCCAGCCGTTCCTTGAACAGCCGCTGCATCTGCCGATCACCAACGAACAGGCACTCGTACAGGGCCTGCTTGTCCCAACGCACTCCTTGCTCACGGATCCGCCGAAGCGCAGTGATGAACCGGTCGTTCGGTTCCGGGATCCGCTCGAGGACCTCAAGCAGCAGCTTTTCCAGGCCGGACAAGGCTTCACCGGGGTCATGACGGGCCAGGGCGGGTTGAACACGTTTCCAGGTGAGCGGGAGCATGTGGTCGCGCGCATCGCCATAACCGTCGCAGATCGCAGCCAAAGGCAAGCCCAGCAGGTGCAGGGCCCCTTCAGGCTTCAGGCAGACCCCCACCATGCACGCCGAGCCCTGCATGTGCCACATCATCGGTCCCAGCGAAATGCCCGTGAAGTAGGCCTGGGGGAAGGTGACCCATTTTCCGTGTAGCAGCCCTTTGCTCGGCTTGCCATACAAGTGGGCCATGAATTCCGGCTTACCCAACTGAATGCAGCACTGCTCCGGTGTCAGTTCCTCCTCTTCGCCGGTGGTGCGGAAACTCCAGTAATGATCCACCCACGGCCGTAGGGCCGGGTCGGGCATCGTCTCCAGGTACTCGATCTCCATGGCGTTGTGAAAATAGACAAGGCGGCTGGTCTATAGTGGTGGCAGGGGCGCAGGCACCACGTTCTCCACCGCCTCGGTGCTCACGAGATAGGTGTAGATGGCGTGCAGGTCCTCATCGGACATGGCCGCATAGGCGGGCCAGGGCATGGGCGGAAGCAAGCGACGGCCGCCTTCGATACCCTTGAACCAGCCTTTGCGCACGGCGTTGCTGAACTGCTCTTCGCTCCAGGCACCAATGCCCGTTTGGTCGCTGGTGATGTTCCCCGCGAAGCTGGTGCCCCAAGGCCCTACCGTAGCGGTCTGGTCCATGGAGAACAGCACCCAGCCGGAGGTGGCGTTCTTATCCACCGGCGGTAGTTGGGTGCCTGCCGGGTGGCCACTGAAGAGCTTGCCGGGGGCGGGTTCTGGCCCATGGGCACCCATCACTTTCGGGGAATGGCAATCGCCGCAGCCGAGGATGGTGACCAGGTACCGGCCCCTTTCCTGCACATCCTCCAACAGTGGTACGGTTCCGTTAGTCGGATCGGATCCCTGGGAAACATGCTCGGTTTGTCCGGCTGGGGTGGTGCCACAGGATGGGATGATCACCAAGGCGATCAACCAGGGAAGAAAGCTGATGTGTTTCATTGGTCTGTTCATGGTAAGATGGACTGGAGCAGATAGGCGTGCGTTTCGGCGGATCGTTTGCGCAGTTCCTTCAAGCCGGAGTAACGCGGTGAAGTGTACCAGGACCTGGCGGCATTCGTATCAGGGAATTCAATGATCACCGGGAAAACGGGTGTTTCCTTGCCTTCGATCACTTCCAACGGACCACCGATGGCCACATATCGACCACCGTGCTCTTCCACGGTCTCCATCACCTGTTGCCGGTACTGGTGCATGCCCTGCTCGTCGGTGATCGAACGGACATCGAAAATGGTGTATGCCTTCATGCTGTTGGTGTTGATGACACAAAAGTCCGTTCGGGCCGAGTTCGTCTCCTTGAACAAATCCGACATCCTTGAGTGGAGGGTCCGTTGACCTTGCCTTGCCCTGTTCTAAGTTCGTCGAGCAATGGACCGCTGGCACACCTCCCCTTCCTGGGCCGCGCGCTTCACCATGGGCAGCACCGAGCAGATCGATGCCGTGGATGCGGACTTCCGCGTGGACCCCGCACCGCGCCTCACCCTGGGCGTGCAGCACGCCGGTCGGCTCGCGCTCGTTACCGAACAGGGGAAACTACCCTTGACCACTTGTGGGATCAGCGGGATGCTCGATCGCCCACGCCAGTTCGCCTATACTGAGCGCGTGTCGCACACCTTGCTGCACTTCCGACCGGAAGCCGCATATGCCGTGCTGGGTATCGGCGCCCATGCCTTGAGCGGACAAAGCCTTGCCATCGCCGATCTCCTCGGCCCCTCCGTCTCCAACGAATTGTTCGAGCGTGTGTGCGAAGCACCCGATCGGACCGCGCGCGTGCGGGCCATGGTGCAGGTGTTGGACGCTTTACCGGAACGCCGCACCGTATCCCTCTTCGTGCAGGAGGCCAAACGCCGCATCGAGGCCAGCAATGGCGTGCTGCCGATCCACGAGATCCGGCGAGCGCTGGGCGTGAACGAGCGGCGCTTGGAGCGGCGCTTCCTGGAGGAGGTGGGGCTTCCGCCCAAGGCCTATGCCCGTCTGGTCCGCTTCACCCATGCCGCGCACCTGGCACGCACGGCGGATACGCTGGCCGATGTGGCCTGCATCGCCGGATACAGCGATCCGGCGCATTTCGCCCGTGAGGTGAAACGGTACACGGGCAAACCGGCCAGCGCGTTGCGCACAGCGGTTTAGGATCGTCGGCTTTGTTCAAGGGACGTTCCCGAGTTCGGTCTCCCTTTGTGGCAAGATCCTGTTGCCATGACGAACCGTCCCTCTTCCTTCATCGCGCCCCACAAGGGCCTTCGACTCCTGTTCGCTGATGTACTCGTGCTGGCAGGCCGCACGGATCCCGGCGATGCCACCGTCCTCTCCGATCTGCTTGCGAAGGTGCGCGTACTGTTCCTCTTGCTGGAACTGCACGCGGACGATGAGAACGCCGTGATCCTGGCCCGGCTGGATGAGCGACTGCCGGATGCTGGCGACCATGATCGTGGCGACCATGAACGCCTTGAAGCCCTGCAGGCCCGACTGCACAAGGTGATCGAGGCGATCGAGCGATCACCTACCGCCGTGCATCTGGACGCCTTGTACACCGGACTGCAGGAGCTCTTCGCACAACATCTGCTGCACATGCGCGAGGAAGAGACGGTGACCCAGCTGCGTTTGTGGCAGATGTTCAGCGATGCCGAACTGAGCGGGATGCGGGCGACCTTCATGGCACGGCTCGGACCTGAGCGCTCCCTGCTCTGGCTCACCTGGATCCTCCCTGCACTTCGTTCCGAGGAAGCGCGCCCCCTGCTGAACGGGGTGCTGGCCGGGCCTGATGATGCGTTCCGGGAACGCGCCTTGAGCGCCGTTCGGAAGGCCGTTGGACCGGTCCGTTGGGCGGCGATGATCAACACCGGCGATCCTGTGACTGGATCCACCAATGGATCGTCGTTTTCGTTCAATGCGTGAGCATTCATCCAGCGGAACCTTCGCGCCATGGATCCGCGATCACATCTATTCGTAGTCTGCACACTCCTGTTCAGCGTGGGCCAGGCCCAGCAGGAAAGCAGCTATCGCCTGCGCTTGGAACTACCCTTGCTGGACCTGCCGCAGAACACGAGCCTGCCCTATCGCATCCCCAGCATGGAGCAGGCTTCAGCTTGGTCGACCGGGCTATATGAACTGGGCTATTGGGGAATTGATGCCGGTGTCGATGCCTTGATCCCCACCACATCGGATGCCCCTTTCGGCAAGCGCTTGCTCAATGGCAGCGTGAATTACCTCGCCGGGCTCGGCTTCGCACGCTACGGCAGTGAACTTCCCGTTCCCCTAGGTGTGTGGGCACATGAGGAATTCCACCGATCAGTGCTCGGCGTCAATGGAATTGCCGCGCGCAACGGGAACTGGATCGGCAGCCGCTGGGATGGCACCGTTTACGGCGTCAGCGACCAACAGCTCAGCGACCTGAAAGCCCAGGACCTGAACGAACTCCTGTACAGCTACGTGGCCGGCGTCCATGCAGAGCTCCTCTCCACCGAGCGCATCATCAAGGATGCCTTCCACCATCCGCGCAGCGTGAACATGGCCCCGTTATTGCTCTACAACAGCTGGTATGTGTGGAACTACTTCGACTTCGCGACCAGCGCTGTCAGCGATTCCGTGAAGGTGTTGGCCCCACCACATGAAAGCGCTGATCCTACCCAGCGCGACTTCGCCGGCGCCGACCTCACCGCATGGGTTTATGACATGTACCTGCCGGATGAGCCGTACACAGCACGCACACCCTTCCCCAACGGCGAGGGTGTGAACCGCCGCATCGGCTACGCTGATCTACCCGCTGAAGCGCAACAGTTCCTGAAGGACCAACGCGGCCTCACATGGATGAACTTCGCGAATCCTGCCATTGCGGGCATCGATCGCATCCGCTTCGGTGGTGACTTCGCGTTCAATGTGTTCCTGCAATATTCGCCCACGCATTTCGGGCACATGCGGGCCGTGCACATGCCCTTGCGCATCGGTGGCAAGCACTTCCACATCGGTGCGCAGGAGTTCGTCGGTCCGCACACCAAAGGCCTGGGCCTGCAACTGGAACACAGCGGCTTCAAACTTTCCCAGCACACCACGCTCGACCTGGCCGCAGCGATATGGGAGCAGCCCAAGAGCTTCACCGCCACCGAGCGCATCACTGGCGGCGCTGCGCGAGCCATGATCGGTCAGCGTATGAACGAGAGCTTCACCCTCACCGCAACAGCGCAGTTCAAGACCGATGGCTGGATGCTGGGCGACCCTTACCTAAACGCCAACGCCACGTTCCGGTTCGGGTTGGTGTATGCGCTTGGCGACTGACGATCGGTTCGAAAGCGGAAGGCTCGGCTTTCCGGTTCCTGAAACGTTCACGCTCAGCATCCGTCGTCGCAGCATCCACCGCCGCCGCACAGGCTTGGTGGCAGGCAAGGCAGGCCCTCGCGCAAGCCTGATAACGGGGGTGTTCGTGCTTGGCACACTCCTGCTCAACAGCACGGCACAGCATCACGCACTGCACCAACAGGCCGTTCAATTGGTCCGAGCCACGTGCGAGGAAGCGCAACACCAACGTGCACGGATTGGTCATACGCGCAGTAGCTGGTGGAGCAAGGAACTGTGCCTGCCCTTCATCTGAAGGTCGGTAGTCAAGATGGCGGATGCGGTGCGAAACGGATCAGGACCGACGCCAGGTTGCCAACGCTCACTGAAGTACGAACCGCAGGGGCTGCACGCCCCCACCACCGTGCACCAGGTAGCAGCCGTCCGGAAGCGTTCCACGATCCATCCGTTCGCCAGCGGACATGACCCGCTGCAAGACCACACGGCCCGTCGCATCCATCACCTGCAGTGCGCTGCCAGCAGGAAGCCCAGCGCCAGCAACGAGGCTTCGTCCGTTCACCTGCAGCAGCGATCCACTGGCTTGCGCAGCGGATGCGAGTCCTGTAACGAAGTTGAAGGTAACCTGTTCACAGATCATTGCCGTGTTGCCTGCACCGAGGCAATCGAGTGAGGCCAGATCCTGCTCATGGTTCACCCGGTTCGCATAGCCACTTCCACAGAAGCCCACATGTGCACCGGCCTTGGCCAGCACCAGATGATTCACCCCGTTCGCGTTCACACCCCCTCCGCTCTCCACCATGATCAGGCAATTGATGGCGTCCAGTGAGAGTGAATCCCCTGCACCCACGAAATAGCACGCGTTGCTCTCGGTGTGGAATTCCATCCCATTCACGATGATCGTGGCGGCATCCACCGTACCGGTGCAGATCGTTTGATCACTCACGGAGCATTGACCAAGCACCACGGAAGTGCCAGCCAGTAGTGTGATCAGGAGCATTGCGCGCATGGGAGGGTCGTTTTAAGTGGTCCGCAGAGCAAGTTGTTGATCAAATGTAGTTGCAACCATTCCTCAGCGTATTTGACCCATGCTTGTCGATGCCGATCCATCGCGGCCATTTCCGTCACCTGCTAGCACCTGGCCCTTTGTGCTGGCTTTGGGGTCCGTTTCCGTCAACACCTCCCTACCTTTTCACCATGCGCCACCACCTGCTGCTCACCATCCTCCTCCTCGCCGCCTGCCACAGTCCGACGCGCACCGACGACCCCAACGAATTCTTGCGGCGCCATGTGGAGACCAACTTGAGCGCACCGGTCTTCTTCGAGGGCGACAGCCTGTGGACCATCGAGGAGCGCATGGCGCATTACGGCGTGCCGGGTGTCAGCCTCGCGGTGATCGCCGATGGCCAGGTGGCGTGGGTGAAGAGCTACGGCGTGGTGGACAAGGAGACCAAGCAGCCCGTCACGGACAGCACGCTCTTCCAGGCCGGGTCCATCAGCAAGCCCGTTGCCGCCTATGGGGCGCTGAAGCTCGCCGAGCAGGGGCTCATCCGGTTGGAGGATGACGTGAATGCGCAACTGCGCTCCTGGAAATTGCCGGAGAACGCATTCACCCACGAGCGGAAGGTCACGCCGAAACTGCTGATCGGGCACTTGGCCGGCACCAACTTGCACGGCTTCCCCGGCTACGCGCCCGATGAGCCCGTGCCCACGCTCGTGCAGGTGCTCAACGGCGAGGCGCCCGCGAACACGCCCGCCATCGTGGTGGACAAAGTGCCCGGCGAAAGCTGGCGCTACTCCGACGGCGGCTATTGCATCCTGCAACAACTCATGATCGAGGCGAAGGGCACGGACTTTCCGCCGCTCATGGATGAACTGGTGCTCGCTCCGCTCGGCATGCAGCGCAGCACCTACGCGCAGCCGCTGCCGGGGGATGAACTACCCATGGCCGCCACCGGCTACCTGCCCGATGGCAGCATGACGAAGGGCCACCGCCACACCTATCCGGAAATGGCCGCCGCAGGATTGTGGACCACCGCCGGCGACCTCGCCCGCTTCGCCATCGACGTGCAACGCGGCTACCAGCAGGGCCAGGGCGCGGTGATCGACAAGGCCTCGGCCACGCTCATGCTCTCGCCAACAACGGAGGACTACGCAGGCACCGGGATGTTCCTGCATCAGAGCGGCGGCGCGCCGTACTTCG
Organism: Bacteroidota bacterium; assembly: GCA_029573495.1. GTDB lineage: Bacteria > Bacteroidota > Bacteroidia > Flavobacteriales_F > PHOS-HE28 > PHOS-HE28. The sequence goes on from JAKQEI010000152.1 coordinate 7,547, forward strand.
AGCATGGCGGTTGGGACGAAGGCTTCTGCGCCCAGATGATCGCGCACCGCGACAAGGACTACGGCGTGGTGGTGATGATCAACGCCAACCAACCGGATCTCATGTGGGAGCTCATCCGCTCCGTGGCCCGCGCGTACGATTGGGAGGGCTTCATCCCCACATACACCAAGTTGCCCATGGATGCCGTCATCCTCGCCCGTGTGAGCGGTCGCTACCGCACCGGTGCCGGTGAGGTATGCGCGATCAGCCACCGGGACGGCCGCCTCTTCCGGAGCTACAACGGCGGGCAGCCCGAGGAGCTCTTCCGCATCACCGACAGCACCTATATCTGCCGCGATGACCGTCGCCCCGTGCAATTCATGCCCGCTACCACCAGCGGCCCCGCCACCATGCTCACCCTGGACCGCGATGACCATCACGTGCTCAGCACCGACCCACGCATGGGTGATGACGAGCATGTGCCCTTCGAGTTCGTGCTGGAAGGCAAGCCGGAGGAGGCCGTCGCCGCCTATAGCGCCCTCAAGGCCGCCCAGCCCGATGAGCCCTCCGTGCAGGAAGGCTTCATCAACAACCTCGGCTACGAGCTCTTGAACCGCGGCCAGGTCGTGTCCGCCCGCGACCTCTTCCATGTGAACATCGCGCTCTACCCCGCCAGCGCAAACGTGTACGACAGCTACGCCGAGGCCTGCCTCAAGAACGGTGAAGAGGACCTGGCCCTCACCAACTACAAGAAGGCCCTGGCGATGAACCCGGACAACAGCTACGCGGCACAGGTGATCGCAGAGTTGGAGGGGAAGAAAACGAAGAAATGACAAGGGTCTGATCTGGCGCTACAGCACCCAAGACCATCCTCAGCTCATGCCCTGCTTTCAACTCTGACAGACCAGCCAGAGCTACCCACAAGATCAACGATCAGTTCTTCACCAACTTCTGCTGGAAGGTCCCATCATCGCTGCTCGTTCGGATCAAGTAGATCCCCGTTGGCAGGCCACTGATGTCGATGGTGCTGCGCCCACCGTACACCGTGCGCTGGAGCACACATTCGCCGATGGCGTTGTAGAAGTCCAGTTGGGCGCGTTGCAGTTCACCCAGTTCGATGGTGATCAACGCCGAGGCCGGATTCGGGTAGATGCGCAGGGCGGTCGATCCAGCCAGTTCTGCGCTGCCCACCGTTGTGCTCACGATCACGGTCGTGCTTCCTGCAGGACTTGAACATCCATTCACGGTTGCAACCACTTCATACTCCCCGGCCATGGCCAATGTCGCGCTGGTGCTTACCGTCGGGTTCTGGTCGGTGGACGTAAAGCCGTTGGGACCCGTCCAGGTGTAGGTAGCGTCTGCTATGGGCGACGCTGTCAGGGTCAATGGGGTGGCTTCCGTCACGGGGCCATTGTTCCCAGCCACCGGTGCCGACGGGATCGCATGGACCATGACCGATGTTGTAGTGTTCAAGGTGGTACACGTGTTCACGGTCGTCGTCAGGGTATAGGTCCCGCTCAAGGCGGTGGTTGCCGTGGGGCTCACCGTGGGGTTCTGCAGCGTGGAGGTAAAGTCGTTCGGTCCTGTCCACAGGAAGGCGGCACCGGCAATGGAAGGTGCGGAAAGTTCAAGTGGTGTGCCTTCGCAGATCGGCCCGTTGTTGCTCGGGTCACTGTCACCCACCACGGATCGGAGGATCGTCCCGTTCTCCCCGCCGATGTAGACGGTGTTGGCATCCGCGTAGTCAACGGAATAGAGATAATGGTCCGACGAGATGGTCCTCACGGACCAGTTGTCCCCACCGTTGCTCGTGGTGTAGATCTGCCCAACATGGTTGTAATCATAGCCCACCGCATAGCCGTGGTCGGCATCGATGAAGGCAAGCGCCGTGATCACGTAGTTGATGTTGTTCGTCAGTTGGGTCCAGTTGGTACCGCCGTTGACCGTCTTCCGGATGTGTCCGGAAACGCCCGCCATGTATCCCGTGGTGGATGTGGGGAAGAACACAGCCCGTTGGTCCAAGGTGGTTCCGGAGTAGAGCACGTTCCAGGTCGTTCCACCGTCCACGGTCTTCAGGAGCCTGCCGGATGAACCGACCACGAAGCCGGTATCTGACGCTACGAAATGGACCGAGGTCAGGATCTGCGTCACGCCACTCGTTTGCTCGTTCCAATTGGTGCCACCGTCCACGGTCTTCAGGATCTTACCGGCATTCCCCACGGCATAACCGGTATCCGGATGGGTGAAGAAGATGCTGTTCAGCGCCGTGGTCAGTCCACTGTTCTGGGCGTTCCAGTCCACTCCGCCATTGCTGGTCTTCATGATCGTACCGGCGCTCGAAACGGTATAGCCGATCGCATCCGTCGGGAAATGGACCGCCAGCAGATCCTCCGTGATGCCATTGGTCTGTAGGGTCCAGGTCGTTCCGCCGTTGGTCGTGTTCAGTATCCGGCCTTGGTTGCCAACGGCATATCCGACGCATTCACTCGGGAAGCTGGCATCCTTCAGGTCCGTGTAGAACGGACTCGTGGTAATCGGTGTCCAATTCTGGCCGGCATCGGTCGTTCGCAGGATGATCCCGTTCTCGCCAACGGCATGGCCATTGTCCGCATCGGTGAAGTGGACCGACCGCAGATCCTCCGTGGTACCACTGGTCAAGAAGCTCCAACTGCCACCGGCATCCACGGTCTACAGGATCTTGCCCGTACGGCCTACGGCATAGCCGGTGTTCGCATCGGTGAAGCGGATGGACCACAGCTCGTACGATTGGAAGATGGTGAGGTAGGTCCAGGTCTGTCCGCCGTTCGTGGTCCTCAGGATCCGGCCGTACTCACTGATGTAGCCGTTGTTCGCATCCGTGAAGTACACGGACAAGAGGTTGGTCGTGACGCCGCTGGTCTGCTGCGTCCACGTGGCGCCACCGTTGGTGGTCCCGAAGATCCTGCCGTTGCCACCGACCACGAAGCCGGTACTGTCGTTGACGAAATACACCGCGTTGTAGATCGTCACCGTGCCGGTGTGTTGCACCACCCAGTTCAACCCGCCGTCGACCGTTTTCATGATCACGCCCGCGTTGCCGTTCGTGCCCACGCCATACCCCACGCTGGCGCTGGTGAAATGGATCGCGGTGAAATACGGCACTGGAAGTGGAAGCGGGCTCCAGTCCTCTCCCCCGTTGGTGGTCTTCAACAATGTGGAGGACGAACCCGTGACGTATCCGGTATCCGGATCCGTGAAGAACACGGCCGCCAGGCCATTGGTGGTGCCACTGTGCTGCGGACTCCAATCGGTTCCACCACTGGTGGTCTGGAGTATACTTCCGTCCAGGCCCACCGCGTAGCCCGTATCCGGTGTCGTGAAGAACACCTCGTTCAAATTCAAGCCGTGCGGCAATGGATTCTGCCAATTCCAGTTCTGTGCGTGGGAAGCTCGCAGCGATAGCGAACCCAGAAGACCCAGGAAGAGCAGCCGTGCCCATGCCTGTTGACCGAAGCGCAGGAACGCGCGATCACATACCGTGGTCGTGGATCGCAGAAGTAGTATTACAGGTGGCTTTACGAAGGGCATCATCTCTTTCAGTTCAATGGGTGTTCTCTTGCGAAGGC
>JAKQEI010000158.1 GCA_029573495.1 Bacteroidota bacterium
CATTTGTACACGTCTTTGCGGTCGCCGATGTGTTCCACTCGAACGAGTTTGATCACATCGCCTATGGAGTAGATGACCCGGTAGTTCCCCACGCGGATCCGCCAATAGCCACTTTCCCCAACCAACTTCTTACACCCCGCAGGGCGCGGGTCCTTCTCGAGAGCCCTCAATTTCATGATGATCGCGGCGTGGAACGGCTCCGGTATACGACGCAGTTCTCGCGTTGCCGACTTCGTCAGTTCGACGCGGTACTTCACCGTGACTTCTTCCGCTTGACCGACGCGAGATAATCATCCAAGCTCACGGTAGCCTCATGCTTCCGACTCTCCGCTTTGATCACGTCAATAAGGTCATCCAGCGCTTCCGGATCCTTCACGAACGTATCGAGATCGATCTGGACGATCCGTTTCTTCCGTCGCTCATCCAGCAGGATGCTCACCCCCTTCATGATGGAAAGATACGGTGCGACAACGCGTTACCTCACAGGAGCAGCTCTGCCACCTTCATATCCACCGCGGTCGTCACCTTGATGTTGTTCTCCTCGCCTTCCACCAGCGCCACCTTCACGCCGAGGCGCTCCACGAGCGTGGCTTCATCGGTGAAGGTGGCTTCATAAGGCAGTTCAAAGGCCTTGCGCAACAGGTCAGCGTGGAAGCATTGTGGGGTCTGGACGGCCAGCAGTTTGGAGCGGTCCAGCGCGCGGCTTCCCTCTGCGGTCGTTTCCCGGATGCTCGGAACAACAGGCACTACGGGAATGGCCGCGGCTTGCGCATCTGCGGCCGCGAAGCACCGTTCGATCAGGTCCGCGCTCACCAACGGCCGCACCCCATCATGCACGGCCACAAGACCATCGCCTTGCACCTTCGCCAGGCCCGCCTTCACGCTATGCCAGCGCTGCTCCCCTCCGGCCACCACCTCGTGCTTGATGAAGAAACGATGCCCCATGCACAGTGCTTTCCAGATGTCGAAGTGTTCCCTGGGGAGCACCACGATCAATGCCATGCCGGCATCAGCCTTGTGAAAGGCTTCGATGGTCCACATCAACAGCGGACGGCCCTTCACTGTCTGGAACTGCTTGGGCACCGGTCCGCCCAGGCGCTTGCCCGAGCCGCCGGCGACGATGATGGCTGTGCGCTCCATGGTGTGAATTAAACCGCGACGGCGCTAACGACGCAACGACTGCGCGACGTTCTTCCATGCGAAGGGCCGCTTTCGTGGCGGCCCCGTCGCGTTGTCGCGTCGTTGCGGTTCAAACAATGAGCATCGCGTCCCCGTAACTGAAGAAGCGGTACTTCTCCTTGATCGCCACCTTGTAGGCCTCCCACACGTGGTCGTACCCACCGAAGGCGCATACCTGCATCAACAGGGTGCTCTCGGGCATGTGGAAGTTGGTGATCATGCTGTCGGCGATGCTGAAGTCGTAAGGCGGGAAGATGAACTTGTTCGTCCACCCGTTGTACGGCTTCATGTGGTTCTCCGTGCTCACGCTGCTTTCGATGGCACGCATGGTGGTGGTCCCCACCGCACATACCCGCTTCCGCGTGTCCTTCGCCAGGTTCACCACGTTGCACGCCTCACGGTCGATGATGACCTGCTCGCTGTCCGTCTTGTGCTTGGTGAGGTCCTCCACTTCCACCGGACGGAAGGTGCCCAGGCCCACGTGCAGCGTCACTTCCGCGAAGTTGATGCCCTTCAGCTCCATGCGCTTCATGAGCTCACGGCTGAAGTGCAGACCTGCGGTCGGTGCGGCCACGGCCCCTTCGTGCTTCGCGAAGATGGTCTGGTAGCGCTCGGCATCGCTCGGCTCGGTCTCCCGCTTGATGTAGCGCGGCAGTGGCGTCTCACCCATCTCGGTGATGGTCTGCTTGAACTCTTCGTAGGTGCCGTCGAACAGGAAGCGCAACGTGCGACCGCGGCTCGTGGTGTTGTCGATCACCTCCGCCACCAGCTCGTCGTCCTTGCCGAAATAGAGCTTGTTGCCGATCCGGATCTTCCGGGCCGGGTCCACGATCACATCCCACAACAGGCTGTCGCGGTTCAGTTCGCGCAACATGAAGACCTCGATCTTGGCACCGGTCTTCTCCTTGTTGCCCCACATGCGCGCGGGGAACACCTTCGTGTTGTTCAGGATGAAGACGTCGCCTTCGTCGAAGTAGTCCAGTACGTTCTTGAACTTCTTGTGCTCGATCTTGCCATCCTTCCGGTGGAGCACCATCAGCCGGCTGCCGTCGCGGTCCTTCGTGGGATACAGTGCGATCTGCTCCTTGGGCAGCGCGAATTTGAACGAGGTGAGTTTCATGGGGTATGGGCGGGCTTACCGGGCCGGGCCCTTGTGTTTTGGGGCGCCGAAGATAATGTGATCGCGAACCGAATGTTAAACCAACTGGATATCAGCCGGATATCCTGTTGATAACCCCCAATTTCGTGTACGGGGCGATCCGTTCCGACCACCTTGCCGGGGTGTAGGCGTCCTTCACGTCGTATTCCCCGATCCGGGTCCGGCGCAGGGCGCTCAGGTAGGCCCCGCAGCCCAGCACCTGCCCGATGTCGTGCGCCAGCGAGCGGATGTAGGTGCCCTTGCTCACATGCACCTCGAAGTCGACCTCCGCCCCGCGGATGCCGGTCACCTCCAAGGCGGTCACATGCACCTGCACCGGCTTCATCTCCACCAGGTGGGCCCGTTCGCTGTCGCGGGCCAGGAAGTAGGCCCGTTCCCCCTCGAAACGCTTTGCACTGTACGCGGGCGGACGTTGTTCAATGGTGCCGACGAACCGCGCGAATGCACCGCGGATGGTGGCCTCATCGAGGTCCTCCCAGGGTCCTCCCGGCACGGGGGTCGTCTCCAGGTCGTAGCTGGGGGTCGTGTGCCCGAGCATGATCGTACCGGTGTAGGTCTTTTCCGCGCCGGTGATGTACGGCAGCTTCTTGGTGAAGGGTCCGTAGGCGAGGATGAGCAGTCCGCTCGCGAGCGGGTCCAGGGTCCCTGCATGGCCCACCTTGATCTTCCGGCCCGCCGCGATGCGCATGGCCCCGCGCAACTTGCCCACCACATCGAAGCTGGTCCAGGTGAGTGGCTTGTCAACGAGTACGAGGCCGCCGGTATCCGGGGTGAAGTCGAAGTCGGTCACGCTCAATACATCTGCATCGATACCCCGGCGAGGTGCAGGGCGATGATGATGCCACCCACAACGATGCGGTACCAACCGAACGCCTTGAAACCGCTCCGGGTGAGGTAGCTGATGAAGCCGCGGATGGCGATGATCGCGACGATGAAGGCGACCACGTTACCGATCGCGAAGAGCTGGAAATGCTCCGTGGTGAAGGCGCCGCCATCCTTCACATAGTCGTAGATGCTCTTCACCGTGGCGGCGAACATCGTGGGTACCGCCAGGAAGAAGCTGAACTCCGCCGCGTTCTTCCGGGTGAAGCCCTGGCTCATGCCACCAATGATGGTGGCCGCCGAGCGCGATACGCCGGGCACCATGGCCAGGCATTGCCACACGCCGATGGTGGCGGCCTGCTTGTACGACATGGACTGCGGCGCATCAGCATCCATGTCCGGTGCCAGCCGGTCGATGAAGAGGAAGACGATGCCGCCCAGGAACAGCATCACCCCCACGACCACCACGTTCTCCAACAGCAGGTCGATGTGGTCCTTGAAGAAGAGGCCCGCGATCACCGCCGGGATGAAGCCCGCCAGCAACTTCAGGTAGAAGTCGAAGCTCTGGAAGAAGCGCTTCCAATAGAGCACCACCACGCTGAGGATCGTGCCGAACTGGATGGCCACCGTGAAGAGCTTGACGAACTCGTCCTGCTGGATCCCCATGATGGTGGACCCGATGATCATGTGTCCCGTGCTGCTCACGGGCAGGAATTCGGTGATCCCCTCGATGATCGCGAGGATGATCGCTTGAATGATCGTCATTTGCCGGCCTCGTTCTCTCCGGTCTTCTTCAGGATGGCATAGGCCACGAACGCGTAGCCGATCAGGACCACGATCGGCGCCACGGTGATTCGACGCGTGCTGAAGAGGGCCTCCGCATCGAAGGCATTGGGGTCTCCGTTGCCGCCGCCGGACATCAGGATATAACCCACCACCAGGATGGCCAGGCCGATCAACAGCAACTTGTAGTTCGTCGCGGTGAAGGGCATGTCGTTGTTCAACTCGGGCTTGGCCATGGTCGTTCGGTCGGGTTCAGGTCAGCTCCAGTGCAGGTCCTCGGAGTTCATGCGAAGGTAGCGGCGCACCGCGAACCAGGTGGAGATCAGGGAGATCAACAGGCCCAGGAGCAGCACGCCCGCGAAGAGGAGGGCCAGGGTGGGCATGTCCGTGAAGGCCAGCAGGTCGGGCATGTAGCGGTTGGTGAGCTGCAGGAGACCCACCAGCAGGCCGATCGCCAGCACCGAACCCACGATGCCCTGCCAGAGGCTCTGCCCCAGGAAGGGCCGCTTGATGAACCATTGCGTGGCGCCCACCAAGTGCATGGTGCGGATCAAGAACCGCTTGCTGTAGATGGCCAGTCGGATCGTGTTGTTGATCAAGGCGATCGCGACGAAGAGCAGGAGCACCGTGAAGCCCAGGACAAGCAGCCCCATCTTGTTCACGTTGGCGTCGATGTTCTCCACCACGGCGGCGTTGTAGGCCACCTCCTGCACGCGCTGGTCCTTCTTCAACTGCTCCACGATCCACTTCAGGCTGTCGGCCTGCGCATGGTCGGCGTTCAAACGCAGTTCCACCGAGGGTAGGAGGGGGTTGCTGCCCAGCACACCGAGGAAGTCCTCACCGAGGTCCTGCTTCAGTTGGTCCGCAGCCTCGTCGGCTGTGACGTAACGTGTCTCCTTGGCATAGGCCTCGGTGTCCAGCTCCTTCCGGAACTGCATGATGTCCACCTCCTTCAGGTCGCGCTTCAGGAAGAGCTCCACCCGCACGTTCTCCTTGAAATAGCGCTCCAAGGCATGGGCGTTCAACACCAGGAAGCCCAGCACACCGAGCATGAACAGCACCAGGGCGATGCCGACCACCGTGCTCACATTGGACGTGCGGGTGCGGGACCTCAGGTAGCGCTGGTCGCTCATCGCCGGCGAAAGTAAGGGCAGGGGTCGGATGGGGCGCTAAAGCACACTCCGGCCTTCGCATGATGCCACGGAGGTCACAGTGAGGCAACGCAGATGTTGCGCTGCGAGGTCTTTGCGCTCGTAGCGCCGTTGCGGTGGGTCTTCAACCCACCTTCTACCTTCGCGCTCAGTAGGCAGGCACCATGCAGTACGATCACAAGGGCATTGAACGGAAGTGGCAGGATGAATGGCGCAAGCGCGGCACCTATCGCGTGAGCAACGACACATCGAGGCCCAAGTACTACGTACTGGACATGTTCCCCTATCCAAGCGGTGCGGGGCTGCACGTGGGGCACCCGCTCGGCTACATCGCCAGCGACATCGTGGCGCGCTACAAGCGGCAGTGCGGGTTCAATGTGCTGCACCCCATGGGCTACGACAGCTTCGGTCTGCCCGCCGAGCAGTACGCCATCCAGACCGGCCAACACCCGGCGAGAACCACGGAGGAGAACACCGCGCGCTACCGCCAGCAGCTCGATGCCATCGGCTTCAGCTTCGATTGGGACCGCCAGGTCTTCACCAGCGACCCGTCCTATTACAAGTGGACCCAGTGGATCTTCCTGCAGCTCTTCGATAGCTGGTACGATGCGAAGTCCGATAAGGCGAAGCCCATCAGTGAGCTGATCGCCTGCTTCGAGAAGGACGGCAGTGCCGGCCAGGACACCAGTGTCCTCACTGGCGATATCGAAGAGTTCGTTGGTGGCTTCAGCGCGGCGGAATGGAAGGGCTTTGATGAGCGCACCAAGCAGATGGTGTTGCAGCATTTCCGGCTGGCCTACCTGAGCGAAGCTTGGGTGAACTGGTGTCCAGCGCTGGGCACC
>JAKQEI010000186.1 GCA_029573495.1 Bacteroidota bacterium
GGGCGGCAGCACAGGCAAGGCCTACCTCAAGGGCGCCATGGACAGCCACTACATCTTCAGCGAGATCGCCGACCTGAGCAGCTTCCTGTTCGAGCGGCGGAAGTTGCCCGCCTTGCCGACGGAATTGCGGAGCGCGTTGGGGTTCGGGGGGTAGCTCACAACTCGAACCGCTGCCCGCGCTTCGGTATCGTGATGTGCTTGAAGCCCCGCTCTTCCAGCAAGCCGCGCAGGCCCTCCAGGCTCTGCTCCACACCGTGCACCAAATAGGTCCGGCGCACCTTGTCGGGCTGCTGGCAGGATAGGTAGCGCACAAGCTCCCCGCGATCGGCGTGGGCGCTGTAGAAGTCCATACGCAGGATGCGGGCCTTCACCGGGATCCGATCGCCGAATATGCTCACCTCCTCCGCCCCGCGTAGCAACTGGTCGCCCAGGGTCCCGGGCGCGCAGAAGCCCACCACGAGCACGGCGTTCGCCGGGTCGTGCAGGGAATTGCGGAGGTGGTGCCTGATGCGGCCGGCCTCCATCATGCCGCTGGCCGCGATGATGATGCAGGGCTCCTTCACCTCGTTCAACTGTTTGCTGCGGTCGGGGCTGCGCACGAATTCCACGCCTGGGAACGCGAAGAGGTCCGGGTCCTTGTCCAGTTCGGAACGTACCGCCTCACGGAAGAGCGAGCTGTGGGCGCGGGCGATCTCCGTGGCACCGATGGCCAGCGGACTGTCCACGAAGACCGGAAGGCGCGGCAGCAGACCATCGTTGCTCAGGTTGTTCAAGGTATAGAGGAGCTCCTGTGTCTTCCCGATGCTGAAGGCCGGGATGAGCAACTTGCCCCTGCCCTTCACGCACACATCGGTGACATGGCGCAGCAACTCGGCCTCGGACTCCTTCACGGGTGCATGGTCGCGGTCGCCATAGGTGCTCTCGCACACGATCACGTCCGCCTGCCGGAAGGGAACGGGTTCGGGAAGCAGACGGTCCACGTATCGTCCCACATCGCCAGTGAAGGTGAAATGCAAGGTCCGGCCATCGTTGGTGATCTCCAGATGAACGGCCGCGCTGCCCAGGATGTGCCCCGCATCGGTATACGTGAGGGTGATGCCCGGGCCGATCTCCGTGGGCTCGTCATAGCCGATGGTGCGGAAGAGGTCCATGGCGGGCTGCACATCGTCCTTGGTATACAGCGGGCCTTCCAGTTCCTCCATCGTACCGCGTTGTTTCGCCCGCTTCACGTCGTACTGGTAGTCGTACTCCTGGATGTGGGCGCTATCCATCAGCATGATGGTGCACAGGTCGCGGGTGGCCGGTGTGGACCAGATGGGGCCGTTGTAGCCCTCGGCCACGAGGCGCGGGATGAGGCCGCTATGGTCGATGTGCGCATGGCTCAGCACAAGTACGTCGATCTCCGTCGGGTCGAAGCCGAAGTTGCGGTTGGGGTCCTTCTCCACATCGCGCAGTGCCTCGCCCTGGAACATGCCGCAATCCAGCAGCACGCGGAATACGCCATGGTCGCCACGGACCTCGATGAGGTGTTTGGAGCCGGTCACCGTTCCGGCGGCGCCGTGGCTGGTCAGGAAGATGGGCATGTGTCGTGCGATCGTTACGGGATAAAGGTCGGGCCTGTGGACCAATGCGCGCGCAGGGTGTTATGTTCACGCCAACACCACCATGACCACCAAGTACCTCTTCGCCGTATTCCACCTGCTGGGGCTGGCCATCGGGCTGGCCGCGGTGTATGCGCGCTGGCGAGCGCTGCGACGCACATCGACACAGGCCGACGTGGGCAACGTGCTGCATGCCGACAGTTGGTACGGGCTGGCGGCGCTGATCTGGATCGGCACCGGGCTGATGCGCGCGTTCGGCGGCCTGGAGAAGGGCACGGACCACTACCTCCACGACCACTGGTTCATCGGGAAGATGACCTTG
>JAKQEI010000208.1 GCA_029573495.1 Bacteroidota bacterium
GGGCATGGTGGACTGCTACGAACTGGAAGGTCCGTACGACGTGGTCTTCAATGTGGATCCTCCCCTGAGCGGCGAGATCGTGATCAACTCCCTGCAGCCGGACGTCTATCCCTTCTCCGGCACCTACTACGGCGGTATCAACACGAACCTGGCGCCGGTGCCGAACGAAGGCTACCGCTTCAGCCATTGGGAGGTCTTCAGCACCAACAGCGTACTGCCAAGCACCACGGATTCGCTGGTGACGATCGACTTCCTCACGGCGGACAGCGTTGTGGCGCACTTCGAGGAACCGATCCGCTATGAAGTGGTGCTGGACGTGGACCCACGCGTGGAAGGCGCGGAGATCACCTTCGACGGCGTGTTGTACACGGACTTCCCTGCCACGGCCAGCGTGCCGCAGAACACCGATGTGGAATTCCGCATCAAGGCACCGCTCTACTACGACTTCCTTTACTGGACGGTAGCGCAGAACGGTTACACCCCGGACGACAGCTCCATGGTGATGCTGAACACCGTGATCGCAGGTCCGGACACCATCGTGGCGCACCTGCAGCCCCAGGAGTACGTGTACTACGTGCCCACGGCCTTCACCCCGAACGGCGATGGCATCAACGACCATTTCCTACCGATCGCGAACGTGATCGACCTGGACACCTACGACCTGCGGATCTACGACCGTTGGGGCCGGGGCCTCTTCGCCACCACCGACCCTTCGATGGGCTGGGACGGCACGGCCGGCGGCTCGAACGTGCCCTTGGGTGTCTATGCCTATCGCGCCTATGCCATCGACGCCATCAAGGGGGATGTGTACGAGATACGCGGGCACGTGACGGTGGTGCGGTGAGGTGCGGGTGACGAAGGCGCTGATGACGTGCTTATCTTGACGGCCCTCGAACGGACCTTACCAGTCCTTGACCAACGAACTCCCCAAACCGGACATCGCATGACACGACTTGGACACTCCCTCCCCTTTCTGACAGCGTGGTTCGCCCTTCTGGCAGCCAACACCTCGGCTCAGACGGCCCAGGTTCAATTGATCCACAACTGCGCAGATCTGGCCGCCAGTACCGTGGACGTGTACCTGAACGGTGAACTGAGCCAGGACGACATGGCGTTCCGTACAGCCACTGCTTTCCTGAACGTTCCCACGGGATCCAACCTGGAGGTCGGCATCGCACCTTCCAACAGTACGGGTTCCGGCGATGTGATCGCTTCCTTTGAACTCTCGCTCAGTGAAGGAGAACAATATGTGGCCGTGGTGAACGGGATCATCTCGCCTGCAGGCTATCAACCCGCACCGGAGCTCTCCCTTGCCGTGTTCTCTCCTGCCCGTGAGAACGCATTGTCCCCAGGGTCGACGGACATGCTCGTGGTCCATGGGAGCACCGATGCGCCCGCATTCGGTCTGGAGGAGGTGGCCCTGCCGTTCGGCAGCCTCTTTGGTTCCTTACCATATGGGGAGTTCGTGGACTACCTGAGCCTCCCCACGGCGAACCTTTCACTCGAACTGACCTTTGAAGGTGCCGGGACCTACGCCTACACCGCACCCTTGGGACCGTTGGGGCTACTGGACAGAGCGGTCGTGGTGGTGGCATCCGGCTTCATGGATCCTTTAATGAACCAGAATGGACCGGACTTCGGGCTATGGCTTGCCGAGCCGGGCGGTGGCGAACTCATCGAGCTGATCGGTCAGGAGGTCAGGCCCACGCGCGTGCAGTGGATCAATAACAGTGCGGACGGAGCACTTTCCACCATCGACATATACCTGGACGGCTCATTGCTCATCGACAACCTCCCCTTCCGAACGGCCACCGCGTTCATGGATGTCGACCCTGATAACGCGAACGTCGTTGGCATCGCCCCTGGGAATAGCACGAATGTCTTCGATGCCTTCGAAGAATTCGACCTGGACGCGGTACCCGAGCGGTCCCACATTGCCGTGATAAACGGTATCGCAAGTGCCACCGGATACGAACCGGCTATCCCACTATCGCTGGATGTTCGCCCCAGCGCATCGGAGATCGCGCCCGACATGGAAACCGTGAAGTTGATCTTCCACCACGGTTCAACGGACGCGGCGGACCCGATCGATGTGAATGACGACGCAGGAGGACTGGGGACACTGGCTGATGATCTGGCTTATGGCGGATTCTCTGGCTATGCCGATATCCCGGTCGAGGATATCGTCCTGGAAGTGGTTGATGGAGGTGGGGAGCCTATCGGATCGTACGATGCCTCTGTGGCCACGGAACATTGGGAGGGCCTGGCCGTCACCGTGTTAGCCTCCGGCTTCGAAGATCCCTCCTCGAACAGTGGCGGTCCGCGCTTCGGTCTATGGGCGGCGTTCCCCGAGGGCGGCCCATTGCAGGAGCTGCCCGTTCACATCAATGTGGGCCTGTCGAATGCAGGAACTACGGAGAACATCCTGGCTTGGCCGAACCCCGCCTCGAACGAGCTGTTCGTTGCGGTCGGGAACGAGATGAAGGACCACCTTTCCAGCACGATCACCGATCTCTCTGGCCGCAAGGTGATGGACCTTTCTGCCATCAGCCTGAAGAATGGACGGATGCACATCCCATTGTCCGCTGTGGCCAACGGGTCCTACCTCCTGCAGATGATCGGCGGTGGCCGGTCGTACACGGTCCCGTTCCAAGTGGCTCGCTGATCATCCACTATCCAACGGAGAGGGGCATCGCATTGCGGTGCCCCTTTTTTATTCCACCGTATCCGGCAGCACCTTTCCGGGGTTCATGATGCCCTGCGGGTCGAAGACGCGCTTGATGCCGCGCATGAGCTCGAGCTGGGTGCGATCGAAGGCGATGTCCATGTAGGGCCGCTGCACCAGGCCGATGCCGTGCTCCCCGCTCAATGTTCCGCCGAGTGATACGGTGAGCGTGAACAGTTCGCGGATCGCCTTGGGCAGGTCCTCTTTCCAGAACTGGTCGGAGAGGCCGTCCTTCACGATGTTGATGTGCAGGTTGCCATCGCCGGCGTGGCCATAGCAGATGGAACGGAAGCCGTACTTCTTGCCGATGGCCTTCACTCCCGCAAGCAGCTGCGGCAGGGCATAACGCGGCACCACGGTATCCTCCTCCTTGTACACCGTATGCGCCTTCACCGCCACAGCCACATTGCGTCGCAAGCGCCAGAGCGCATCCACCTCGGCACTGGTCTCGGCAAAGAGCACCTCTCCGCAGCCGTGGGCTTCCATCACCTCCAGTATCATCTCGCATTCGCGCAGCAGCACTTCCTCATGCAGCCCGTCCACCTCGATCAACAGGTGTGCCTGCACCGCATCGGGCACCGGAATGGTGATCCCCTCCACATGTGCCATCGTGAAGTCGATCGCATCACGCTCCATGAATTCCAGGGCGCTCGGGGTGATGCCCGCCCGGAACACCGCGCTCACGGCCTCGCATGCCTTGATGGCGCTGTCGAAGGGCACGAGCATCAGGCGGGAGGCTTTCGGCAGTGGAAGCAGACGCAATACAGCCTTGGTAATGACGCCCAGGGTGCCCTCGCTACCCACCATGAGGCGTGTGAGGTCATAGCCGGCCGCGTTCTTCAAGGTATTGGCGCCGGTCCAGATCACTTCTCCGCTGGGCAGCACCACCTCCAGGTTCAGGACGTTGTCCCGGGTGACGCCGTACTTCACGGCACGCGGGCCTCCTGCGTTCTCCGCCAGGTTGCCGCCGATGGTGCAGCTGCCCTTGCTGCTCGGGTCGGGTGCATAATAGAGCCCTTTGGCAGCCACGGCATCCACGAGCACCTGCGTGATCACACCCGGCTGCACCATCACCTGCAGGTTGTGCTCATCGATGTGTTCGATGCGGTCCATACGGTCCAGCGCGAGGCCCACACCACCATGCACGGAAAGGGCGCCACCGCTTAAGCCCGTGCGTCCTCCGATCGGCGTGATCGGGAGGTGGTGCTCAGCGCAAACGCGCACCACGCGCGCCACTTCATCGGTGCTGCGCGGCCGCACGACGACATCGGGGGCATGCAACAGGTCCTCGGTCTCGTCCCGACCATAGCGTTCGAGGTCCTCGTGGGAATCGAGCAGATCACCCTCCGTCAACGCGGCGCGCAACGCTGCCCGCGCAGCTTCGTTCACGGTCACACGGCTCATGCGCCGAAAGTACGATCAGCGGACCAGCGAGACATGACCGGTGAAGTCGCGCGCATCGCCGTCGCGTTCCACGACCACCTTCCACACATAGACGTCCACGGGCGAATCCACCCCGTTGCGGGTACCATCCCAGGCGACATTGCGGTCGCGGGTGTCGAACGCGGGCAGGCCCCACCGATCGAAGACCATGAAGCGATAGTTCCAGCCCACGAAGCCGTTGAGGATCGGGCGGAAGGTGTCGTTGCGGGCATCGTCGTTCGGCGTGAAGGCGTTCGGCACGAAGATGTTCGGATCACCGGGCACGTACAAGCTGGTGCAGACGGTATCGGGACAGCCCAGGTCGTTCACCGCCACCAGGCACACCACGAATCCGCCTCCATCCGCCGGGAAGATGTGGATCGGGTGCCGCGCTTCCGTGGTCTCGCCATCGCCGAAGTCCCAGGTGTACGAAACGGCACCTTCGCTCTCGTTGCGGAATTGCAAGGCATGTGCGATGCTCTGCAAAGTGTCGTATGCGAAGGCCGCCAATGGGCGCTCCAGGACGTGCACGGCTTCCACCACCTCCAGGGTGTCCGAGCAACCGCCGGCTCCGAACGTGATCAAGCCCACATCGTAGACCCCCGGAACAGCATAGGTATGCAGCGGGAAGTCGGTATTGCTCGTGTGACCATCCCCGAAGTTCCAGTGGTAACCGACACCGTTCACCGAGCCGTTGAGGAAGGCGATGGGATAGCCGGCACAACCCGGTTCAGGTTCCGTGGTGAAGGCCGCAGCAGGTGTCGGGTATTGGATGAAGGTGTCCGTCGCACTGTCCGCGCAGCCGTGTTGGTCCGTCACGGTCAGGGTGATCGGATAGTTGCCCGGTTGGGTGTAGGTCACATCGGGTTGGTTGAGGCCACTGGTCGTTCCGTTGCCGAGGTCCCACACATAGCCGATCGCTCCTGAAGAAGTATTGATCGTCTGTACGGTGGTCGAGGATTCACAAGAACTGTATTGGGAAAGCTCGAACCCGGCGACAGGCAACGGATACACGATGATCGTCGTGTAGGCCGTATCCCTGCAATCATTCTGCGCTTCTGCGACCAGACGCACCTGATAGGTCCCGGGAATGGCGTAGGTATGGAACGGATCCATGTTGGCCGACGAGTTGCCATCGCCGAAGTCCCATTGTGCGTAGTCGGTCCCGTTGCTGGTATTATCGAAGGTGACTTCCAGTGGCACACAGCCGGTCATGGGATCGGCGACGAAGGACGCCTGCGGCGCGGCAAGCACCAATACCGGTTGGGTGACCGTGGTGGTGCAGCCACTGCCCACCGCTGTGCCGGTGAGCGATACCTGGAACGTCCCGCTCCCGGTGAACACATGTTCCGGGTCGGACAAGGTGGAACCCTCACCATCACCAAAGTCCCAGACCACCCCGCTCACATCCGTGGCCGTGCCATCGAACTGGAAGGGAAGACCGGCGCAAGCGCTCGTTGGCTGGAAGGTGAAGTCGACGGCCGGGCCGGGGAACACGGTGATCTCCGTCGTCATCGAATCCGAACCACAGCCGAAGGCGAAGAGCTCGATCGCATAGGTCCCGGGTGCCGGGTAGGTCCATGAGAGATCATGTGCGCTGCTGATGTTGCCATCCCCGAGGTCCCAGTAGAAGGCCGTATCCCCCACACTGAACTGCGTCAATTCCACCGTCACCGGCGCACAACCCTGCACCGGATCGGCGTTGAAGAAGGCGTTCACCTGGTTCGGCAGGATGGTGATCGTCCGGTACGCCGTGTCACTTCCGCAGATGTTCCCCGCCACGAGCATCACCGTCACCTCCATCGGATCCTCGTCCGTCACGTACACATGCGTCACCGTCGATCCATTGTCGTTGCTGATCGCGCCATCTCCGAACTGCCACTCGAAGAAGGAGGGTGCGCCGTAACTCGCATTGCCGAAGGGAACAGGCGCGCTGGAACAATACATGTCCAAACTGGGTCCGAACTCCGCCACGGGTAAAGGCAGCACGGTCACCTCCCCATCCGCAGTGACCTGGCCACATGCGTTCGTCACGGTCAGGGTGATCGGGTAGCTGACGGAATCCGTGGCTGCTGGCGGGAAGGTGAACGGCCCAGGCGCTTCTTCCGCGGATCCTCCAAGGCCACCGAACTCCCAGGCAAAGGACAGGCCCTCACCGGTCGATGTGTTGGTGAAGTCCACTTCCAAGGGACCACAACCGAGCTCCGTGGTGAGGGCGAAGGAAGCCTGCGGTCCCTCCCACACCTCGAGCGAACTGTATACCGTATCGCGACAATCCGCTCCGGTGATCGCGATAAGCCGTACGTCGTATGTACCGGGGACTGTGTAGCTATGTTGGGGCGATGCGGAGAAGGAGGTGGTCCCGTCCCCAAAGTCCCATTCATACGCGGTGGCACCGGAGCTGCTGTTCACGAAGGCGAACGGCACGTTCACACAGGCCACGGGGTCATGGTCCATCGCCGCTTGGGGCAGCGGGTTCACCGTTACGAGGGTGCTCGTGCTGTTGCTGCAACCCGTGGCTGGATCGGTGTAGGCATAGTTCACCGTATTGCCGCCAGGTAAGGCCTGCATCGGATCGAAGTTGCCAGCCGCATCGACCCCGGTGCCGCTCCAACTTCCTCCCGGTGGGTCGGCCATGAGCACTTGAGCACCATCATCCTGACACAGCGCTATCTCCGGACCCGCGTCCACCACGGGCAGGACATGCACCACCACCGTCACCTGATCCTGTATCAGGCAGGTCTCTGCACCGTGCGCATAGGTCAGTGTGAAGGAGCCGACGACATCCGCAGCGAACTCGCCGCTCGACGAGACCCCCGCTCCCGACCAGGAACCACCGGCTGGTGATCCGACCAATTGCAGCGCACCGCTGTTCACGCAGACCGCCGTATCGTTCCCCGCGAAGGCCGGTTCGGTGATCGGCACCACCGTCACCGTGATCTGGTCGCTTCCGCTGCATCCCGCACCATCCACGAAGCCGTACGTGAGCACATCGGATCCGACGCCCGCAGGGGTGATCGCACCTTGCGGCGTCACATTGAACGTATTCGCGCTCCACGTTCCTCCAGATGGTGAAGCCGAAAGTTGGAACGGGATCGGTTGGTCGCACAGTTGCACATCGCTTCCGGCATCCACCACGGGCAATGCGTTGACGATCGCTTGCACGGTGTTCGCACTTGTGCAACCAGCCGCGTCGGTGTAGGAATAGGTCAGGGTATGGGAGCCCGTGCCAGCCAATGCTGGATCGAAGGTGTAGGGAGGACCGTTCACGCCATCCCCGCTCCAGGTCCCTCCTATCGGTGTGGCATTGAGCGGCACGGCTGCGGCATCGATGCATAGCGTGGGAACAGCGCTGAGGTTGAGCACTGGTGCCGGCAGCACCTCGATGCCCACTTGATCCGATGTCGCACAGGTTCCGGTTCCGTAGCTGTAGGTCGCCGTGAAGCTGCCTGCCGCGCTCGGTGTGAACAGACCGTTGGAAGTGGCTCCGCTCCAGGTACCGCCAGCGGGTGAAGCGGGCAGGTTCACCGCAGGACCACCCTCGCAGAGGGTCACGTCATTCCCCGCATCGGCCACCACCACCAGGTCCTGCACGGTAATGACCATCTGATCCGAATTGGTGCAACCGTTCCCATCCACGTGGGTGTACGTGAGCGTCACCGGTCCGAGTTGGTCGGGTACCGGCGTGAACACCCCCGCGGACGTGACATTCGTACCGCTCCAAGTGCCCGGAGAAGGGAAGCCGTTCAAGTTCACCGGGATCGCCTGGTCGCATTCGATGCGGTCGGCACCGGCGTTCACGTTGGTGATGGGGAATACCGTGACCGGCACGGTGGCGCTACCGGGACAGCCACCCGTGCTGCCCGTTACGGTGTATGTGGTGCTGATCGCAGGGCTCGTATTGAAGAGCGGACCGGTACCGACCAAGGTGTTACCGATATACCACTGATAGTTCCCCGCTCCACTCACCGTGAAGCTTGCTGAAGCACCGTTGCAGATCGCGGCACTGGACGGTGTGACGGTGAGCGCCGGGGCCGGAATGATCTGCACATCCACCGTTGCCGAGGGCCCTGCGCAACCGTTGGTGATCGCCACCACCTGGTACGTGCCGGCACTTGCCGCCGTGACGTTCTGTATGGTCACCGCCGGTTGATCGGAGCTGAAGCCGTTGGGGCCGGTCCATTGGTAGGTCAAGCCGGGTATGGCATTGGCCGAAAGAGATAGGATCTGGCCGGCGCAAACAGGACTGTTCGAGGCGATCACCGGTGCGGCTGGTACCGTTCCCACGCCAAGGGTCGTCACATCCGTTGCGGAACCACACGCGTTGGTCACCGTGAGCGAGATGGTCGAGCTGGTCGCTGTGTTGTAACAGATGGAAGGAGGTGCGAGCGTATTGGCCGTATTTGGGGTACCGCCGCTGAAGCTCCAGGCATAGGTATCGATCGGTGCACCGCAATCCTGCACCACGGCGCTCGGGTCCACACAATCACCAGCACAGGTACCGGCACCGAGCGCGGCCACCTCCACTTGTGGTGGTGCGTGGGCGGTGATCACCTCGGTCTGCTGGAAGGTGCCGCAGCTGTTCGTGGCCTCCAGTCGCACCGAATAGGTCCCGGCCTGCGTGAACTGGAATTGCGGCTCCACCGAGCTGGCGTTCGTTCCACCGGTAAAGTTCCACGCCGGCCCACTTCCACAAGCTCCCCCGGAGGTCGTCACGGACCAATCGAAGGTGGTGAGGCAGCTGTTCGGGCTCGCGCTCGTGTTGTCCACGATGCCGGTGAACGGAGCACAGCCGGTCTGCGGTGCCATGGTGAAGGCAGGTTGGGGCGGCCCTTCGATGCACACGCAATGCTCCACCTCGTCGGTGCCACACAGGTTGTTGCCCACGTTCAAGGTGATGCAATAGGTACCCGGTTGGGTGAACTGCACACCGATGCTGTTCGATCCGTTCGTCCACTGGTTGGGCTGTGTGCTGCCGTTCAAGGCACCCAGTCCCGTCGCGTTCCAGCCTGTTGCAGGGGAGATCGACCAGACGCGCAGCGGCTGTGTGCATCCCGGACCACCCACACCGGTACTCGTGTTGGTGAAGGTCACCGAGCTGTTCGCGCAGGCCGTATCCGTGGACATGGTGAAGGAAGCCTGCGGCTGGTCCGTGATGTAGATGGGGCCCGCCGTGGCGAAGGAGGTGATCGGACAAGGCGTGATCGCATCCACCCGGAAGATGTATGGCGCACCAGGACAGTTGGTGTTCGGATATCCATAGGAAACGCTGGCCGGCGGTGGGTGCGTGAAGGAGGTGCCATTGCCATCGCCATAATCCACCTCGTAGATCGTGCCCGGGGAATTGCCGGATGTGTTGTTCAACGGGAACACCAGTTCGGTACCCGAGCACACCACGGTATTCCCCGGATTGCTGGTCCCCACGGAAGGATTGCTTCCGAGGAAGACGGAATAGGTGGCCGTATGGGAACATGCACCGGGGCCGGATACGGTGTAATTGATCGTGTGCAGCCCGATCGGATAGTCGTGGTTCTGCGACCAACCACCCGCAGGCGGCGCATAAGGCGAAGGCGGCGTGCCCCAATCAACGTTATAGCTGGCGCCAGGCTGGGCCGTGCTCGCATCGGCGAATTGGAAGGCATAGGTCCCGAGCCCCGTACCACATAGGGCGAAGCTGCTCCCATCGGGCGCGATATACAGGTCCGGGTTACCGTCGGGACTGGTCAGGGAAGCGCGCGGCGTGACGTTCACCGTGACCGCTATCGCATCCGTGGCCACACAGCCGTTGGCGTCCGTGACAGTGAGCGTCAGGTTGACCGACAAGGCACCGTTCACCGGAACGGGCTGCAGGAAGGTGGCGTTCGCACTGTTCCCGTTGGTGATGTTGGAGGATCCGGACCAACTGTAGCTCAGGGGGGCCGCGCCAGTGCCGGATCCGCTTAGGGTGAGCGGCTGACCACCGCATACCGCAGCCGTGGCCGGTCCGGCATCGGCGGTGCATTGGCCGAAGACCGGAGCGATGGCTCCCGTTCCGAGCACGGAGACGACTATGAACAACCGCTTCAGGTCCAACACGAATGGTCCAGTGAACGAAAGTACCGGCCTCGCAAGCGGGGAGAGCGGGTCCGAGGGCTTGGATACCAACGGGTTCGTTGTGAAGAAGACGGTGCAAGGGGGACGATCGTTGCCTCACGCTCCTTCCCGAAAAGCCACCGTTCCTCGCTGATCGAACGCATTACCGGTCTTGCGTGTACAACAACAAGCGGGCCGTCCGTTGCACCACAAACCACCGATGTCATGATCACCCTGCTTGCCATCCTCATCGTTCTATCCATCGCCATCCTGCTGGCCGCGGAGTCCGGCTGGACCAATGTGCTGTCGGCACAGCGCAACGAGCTCGTCTTCATGGACCGGAACAAGGACTACGGCGCTTACGCGATGCGGCGCGAGCATCACCGCACCATGCTGCTCGCCTTCGCGGTCGCCATCGGCCTCCTCGGCGCTGCGGTGGCGGTTCCCCGTCTGTTCACCGGTGCGGTGGTCGCTCCCCCCATCGTACCGATCGTCCCCATCGATGACCATGTGCTGAAGGTGGTGGACGTGATCTTTCCAAAGAAGGCCGACCCCACTCCCACCCCCCCGACCCCGAAGCCGGCCAGTGGTGGCTCCAAGGGCATCGGACCCGTTGTCGCGGTGGATTCCATTCCGCAGCTTGCCGTGGACAGCCTACCCTCCGACCCTGAGCCGGCCCCCGGCCCAGGCAAGGGCGGCGACCCGGCACCCGACCCGGCACCTGGTGGCGGAGGTGGTGGTGATACGGGCGGTGGATCCGACGTCGGGGTGAAGAACGGATGGGAACTGGAAGCCATGCCGGAGTACCCGGGCGGGGACCCAGCCTTGTACAAGTACCTGCGCAACGAAGTGCACTATCCTGACATCGACATCGACGCACGTCGTGAGGGTCGCGTCACCGTGGGCTTCATCATCCGTTCGGATGGTTCGGTCACCGACGTCCGCATCCTGCAAGGCGTGAGCCCCACCATGGATGCCGAGGCCTTGCGCGTGGTGCGGAAGATGATCAAGTGGAAGCCCGGCCGCTTCAACAAGCGCGAGGTGGACGTCCACTACAACCTGCCGATCGTCTTCAAGCTGAAGGGCTGACGGACGGAAGGCCAGCGAGGGCTTCGTTCACGGCAGCGCCCACCTCCCGGGCCTTGTTGAAGACCATGAAGTGCGTGCCGCCCTTGATGACCACGGGCTCTTTGATCGACCCGATGGGCATCAGACGATCCTTGTCGCCGTGGATGTGTACGAGCTTATCCACCGAATGCTCGGGACCGGGCCACGTGAGGCAGGCGTTGATCTGCGTCTTCAGGCTTTCCACGGGACAGGCCTTCACCAAGGCGTCAAAGAGCGCGGTCTCCTCGGGTCCTGACACCCCCATCTCCCACCGCACCATGGGAAGGCTTCTGGTGATCACCGCACGTGTGAGCACACGCTCCGGGTGAGTGCCACGCAACAGACGGATGGACCAGGGCATTTCTTCGGGTCCCTTCCAACTGGAGATGAGGATGACCTGGGCTGGCCGCGTGATGGCGGCGAGCTCCTGGGCCACCATCCCGCCCATGCTCACTCCGATGAGGACATGCGGCCGCGATGCGTCGATCCGAGGTTCCAAGGCTTCCGCGAAGTCCTTCAAGGGCGCACCTCTAGGCACGATGGGATGATCCAGGTGATGGACGGCTGCGACATCCAGCTTTAGTCGCGTGAAGAGCCGATGGTCCGCACCCAGCCCGGGTAGCAGGTAGGCGTCCATTAGCTGATCGGCACCGTACGGACGAACGCGAGCGCCTCCTCCATCAGGTCATGCATCACAGTGTCCACTTTCACGAAGGGTACACGTTCCCGAAAGGCGGCAACGAAGGACTCGAGCCGCGCTGAACTTCGTTCGGGCCGCCGGAACTCCAACGCCTGTGCGGCTGTGAACAACTCGATGGCCAGCACGCGTTCCACGTCCTGCACCACCTGCCAGGTCTTGATGGCCGCGGCAGCGCCCATGCTCACGTGATCCTCCTGTCCGTTGCTGCTGTCGATGGTGTCCACGCTGTTGGGCATCGCGCGTTGCTTGTTCGCGCTCACGAGCGAAGCCGCGGTATACTGCGGGATCATGAAGCCGCTGTTCAGCCCGGGCTCCGCCACGAGGAAGGCCGGCAGCCCGCGTTGGCCGCTGATCAACTTGTAAATGCGGCGTTCGCTGATGCTTCCCAACTCGGCCACCGCGATCGCCAGGAAGTCCAGGGCCAGGGCCAGTGGCTGACCATGGAAGTTGCCTGCGCTGATGATCAGGTCCTCGTCATCGAACACGGTGGGATTGTCGGTCACGGCCTCCAATTCACGTCCCACCACACGCTCCGCGTAGGCGATCGCATCGCGCGAGGCACCGTGCACCTGCGGGATGCACCGGAACGAATAGGGATCCTGCACATGCGCCTTCGCCCGCTTGATCAGCGCACTGCCGCGCAGCAACTCCCGGAAATGGCCGGCCACCACCGCCTGTCCGGGATGTGGACGCACCGCATGCACCGAAGCATGGAAGGGCTCGAGCCGACCGTCGTACGCATCGAGGGACACCGCTCCGATCACATCGGCCAGTTGCGCCAGGCGCGTGGCCTTCTGCACGAGCAATGCGGCATAGGCGTTCATGAACTGGGTGCCGTTCAGCAGGGCGAGACCCTCTTTCGGTCCCAGCTCCAGCGGCTTCCACCCCAACTTCTTCAACGCCTGTGCGCTCTTCATTCGTTTGCCGGCCAGCACCACCTCGCCCAGTCCGAGCAAGGGAAGGCTGAGGTGCGCCAGAGGGGCCAGATCACCCGAGGCACCCAGGGATCCGCGTTCGTACACCACTGGCAGCATATCGGCATTGTACATGTCGATGAAGCGCTGCACCGTGGCCGGCGCCACGGCGCTATGGCCGAAGGCCATGTTCTGCACCTTCAGGACCAGCATGGCCCTGACCACCTGAGCAGGTACAGGCTCACCGCTGCCACAGGCATGGCTCATCACCAGGTTCCGTTGCAACTGGGCGAGGTCCTTGCGCGCGATGGACTTGTCGTACAACGAACCGAAGCCCGTGTTCACGCCGTAGATGGGTGCATCGCTGCGCTTCAGCCTATCCTTCAGGTAGCGATGCGCACGTTCCACGGCCTTTTGCGCATCGGGGGCCAAAGCCAGTTGCGCACCGCTATCCAGCGCACGAACGAAGGTCTCCAGGTCCATGCCCAGCGTGGTGATCAATGCCAATTGGTCAACCTGCTTCGCCGCTCGTGTCTTCTTCTTGGCCATGCGCTTCTGGTGGATGAGAGGCCCAAAGATGCGAGCATCGATCCGTTCGCAGCACTTCTCCGTCGATGACCCATCGGTCCCGGAATGAACCGCACGCACCATTCACTCCGGGGATGGTCCGGATACCCGGGCTCAGAACGGAACTTTGCGCCCTCGATAAACCTGACACATGTTGAACAACTACACCTTACCTCTTTCCATCCTGTTGGCTTCCATGACCACCCTCGCGGGCGCACAGTCCGCGAAACCGGGCATGGAGAACCGACGGGACGCCACGCACGCACAGCGCGGGAACGCCCCGGCCAACGATGAATGCGCCGATGCCATCCCGCTCACGGTGGGAGCGACCTGCACCACGATCGCTGGGGACAGCGAAGGCGCCACCGAATCCTTGCCCGCCTCGGAGAACTGCGGCCTGTACACCTCACCCGATGCGTTCGATGTGTGGTATTCGTTCGAAGCGACCAGCTCCTACTCCCGGATCGATGTCCTGGGGAACGCAGACTATGATGTGGTCGTCGAGGCCTTCACCGGCGACTGCGGTGACCCGACCCCACTGGGTTGCAGCGACCTCAACTTCCCCGACCCCGGATCCGGGATCCTGGACCTAACGGAATCGCTTACGATCCCGACGAGCGCCGGGAACACCTACCTGATCCGCGTTTACTACTACTCCTCACCCGTACCTGAGGACCTGACCTTCACCATTTGCGTGACGGATGGTGTAGCACCTCCCGCCAATGATGATTGCGCGAACGCAGCACCGCAAGCCCTGACCGTTGGTGGCAGCATCGAATTCACCGGCAACAACGAAGGGGCGACCCTGGACACCGACTTCGGCCTGGTGGCCGTGTGGCATGCCTTCACCTTGACCGAATGCGCCGATGTGATGCTGAACTACTGCATCGATGGTTCGGAGTTCACCCAGTTCGCCGATGTGATCGCCATGGACTGCGAAGGTTTCGCGGACCCCATCCTCGGTTCCTCGGACGCCTGCACGGTCACCTTCGCCCAGCTCGCCGCCGGCACCTATGTGGTGCTCGTACCCGGTGCAGCGCCGCAAGCACCGGCCGGTGCATACACGATCGGCGTGATCGCCACCGAGTGTGACACGTACTGCGCCGCCGCTTCCGAAGGGTGTGATGAGTACGCCACCAATGTGCAGTTCGGTACCATCAACAACGACTCGGATTGCGGGCCGACCTACCAGGACTTCACGGACCTGACCACCAGCGTGGACCGCGGCACCGACGTGAGCATCCTGGTCACGAACAACCCCGATGCGTTCTACGATGGGGACCAGTGCGCGGTATGGATCGATTGGAACCAGGACGGTGACTTCGAGGATGAAGGAGAGATGACCGAACTGGCGACCGCCGATGAAGCCGCGACCTTCTCCGGCATGGTGAGCGTACCTGGAACGGCTGAACTGGGTTCCACGCGGATGCGTGTGCGCCTGATGTACACGGGTGACCTGCTCCCCTGCGGCATCGCGACCTACGGTGACGTGGAAGACTACACCGTGGTGGTGATGGAAGGCACCGCGGTCAACGAGCTGAGCGCGAACGATTGGAGCATCTTCCCGAACCCGACCAACGGCGACATCAGCATCCAAGGCAGCCAGCTGGAGGGTCGTGGTTCCGTCTCGATCGTGGACATGACCGGTCGGATGGTGCATGCAGCGAACGTGAACTTCACGAACGGGGAGCGTACGACGCTTCAACTCGCCGGTGTGCTCGCGTCGGGCACCTACAGCGTGGTGATCACCACGGAGGCTGGTCGCAGCGTGCGTCCGGTGGTCGTTCGTTGATCAACGTGATGGACAACAGGAAGGGCGGGCCGATGGCCCGCCCTTCTTCTTTCTCGTATCTGGCTCAGTGCAGCGATCCGATCAGCTCGTCCTGCTTCACGGCCTTCTGTTCACCGCTCTTCATGTCCTTCACGGTGACGATATCCTGCTTCATCTCATTCTCCCCGATGATCGCGACGTACGGGATCCCCTTGTCGTCCGCATACTTGAACTGCTTGGCCATCTTCACCGC
>JAKQEI010000229.1 GCA_029573495.1 Bacteroidota bacterium
ACGAACACGCGCTGCACGAAGTTCCCGAGGATGCTCACCAGCTCGTTGTTGTTCTTGTCCTGGAAGTCCTTCCAGGTGAACTCGCTGTCCTTGAACTCGGGCAGGATGCTCGCCAGCGCGTACCGCAGTTCGTCCTGCCGGTCGGGCCACCGTTCGATGTACTCGTGCAACCAGACGGCCCAGTTGCGGCTGGTGCTCAGCTTCTGGCCTTCGAGGTTGAGGAACTCGTTCGCGGGTACGTTCTGCGGCAGGATGAAGCCACCATGCATCTTCAACAGGATCGGGAAGATGATGCAGTGGAAGACGATGTTGTCCTTGCCGATGAAATGCAGCAGCCGGGTGTCGTCCGCCTTCCACCACTTCTCCCAATCGGTGCCGTGGTCCAGCGCCCATTGTTTGGTGGCGGTGATGTAGCCGATCGGTGCATCGAGCCATACGTAAAGCACCTTGCCCTCGGCGTTCGGCAAGGGCACGGGCACACCCCAGTCCAGGTCGCGCGTCATGGCCCTGGGTCGCAGACCTTCCTTGAGCCAGCTGTTGCACTGGCCCAGCACCTGCGGCTTCCATTCCGCGGCATCGTGCTGCTGCACCCCGTCCAGCATGCCCGTGTTGATCCAGGTATCCACCCACTCCTGCGCACGCTCCATGGGCAGGTACCAGTGCTTGGTCGGACGGAGCACCGGCGCACTGCCGCTCAATGTGCTCCGCACATCCTTCAGCTCCTTCGGGCTCAGCGCGGTGCCGCACTTCTCACATTGATCGCCATAGGCCTCGGTGTTCCCGCATACGGGGCAGGTCCCCTTGATGTAGCGGTCGGCGAGGAACTGGTTGGCCTCCTCATCGAAGTACTGCATCTCCTCCTGCTCGGTGAAGGCCCCGTTCTTGTACAGTTCGAGGAAGAAGGCCTGGCTCGTTTCCCGGTGCAGATCGGCGCTGGTGCGGTGATAGATGTCGAAGTGGATGCCGAAGTCCGTGAAGGCCTTGCCCATCATCGCGTGGTACTTGTCCACGATGGCCTTTGGCGTGGTGCCCTCCTTCAACGCGCGGATGGTGATGGCAGCGCCGTGCTCATCGCTCCCACAAACGAAGAGCACCTCCTTGCCACGGGCGCGCAGGCAGCGGACGTAGATATCGGCCGGCAGGTAGGCGCCTGCGATGTGACCGATGTGCAGGGGGCCGTTGGCATAGGGCAGGGCGGCGGTGACGGTATGGCGCTTGATCTCCTTCACGTTCCGGGAATTGGCCCGCGAAGGTACCGAAGGGAGGCCGCAGGGTGATCTCCTGGCGCACCCCTGCTCGGTGCTCCGAACGTGCTACATTCGGGCTATGCGGCGCCTAGGATGTTCCACCATCACCATCAACCCGTCTTGGGGGGCAGTTCGAACGACATCCCCTGCGGGCTATTGGGCTTTTCATGCCGTAATAGTGGAATAAGATCAGGTCCATAAGAAAAATAAACCCCAGATCTGTCACAACCCCCTAGTTAGCAGTAATGGTAGGACGACCCAACCGACATCAATAGACAATGCAGAAAACGACATTTAAAATATCAAAAATGGACTGCCCATCCGAAGAACAAATGATACGGATGAAACTTGCCGACTTGACAAATATCAACTCGT
>JAKQEI010000240.1 GCA_029573495.1 Bacteroidota bacterium
GCGGTCGCTTTCCAGGTGCCCGGTGCGTTCCAGTTGGTGAGGTACTGCACCGGAATGTCATAGCCTTCCAGGAAGTCGCTGCGGCTCGCCTTGTCCACGAACTCGCGCGGGATGATGGCCGGATACTGTTGCGTCCAACTCACGATCGTGACCTGTGCCCCTTCTTCCTTCAGCGCCCGCGCCAAGGCCGTGTTGTACTGCGCAATGCCGCCTTTGAACTTGGGGCCTGGGCCGAAGCAGATGATGTGTGAACTCATTTTACCACAGAGGCACGGAGACACAGAGGCCGGAGGAACCCATTCATTGCGAATGTGCCTTGCGAAAAGGTGGGAGATCGGGGTCGATGAGAATTAGTCTTCCATCTCGGGAGCGCAAACCAAAGATCTTCTTATCCATGAATTGAAGCACCACATCGGATCGCTTCCATCCCCTTGGCGGATCTTCTACCAATTCCTGGAACGCGATCAACTTGCAGCCACCCTTTTCCCGCAAGTCAATGGACCATTTGACGGACCGATCCTTCTCTTCAGCCCAAACCTGGCATCGAGCGTAGGAGTAGATGAGGAACACTTCGGTCAAAGGAATGGTGTCCCCACATTGCTGCCACGGCTCCGAGTACCCACCAAAGATCCGAGGGAAGTCCGTGACAATGACATCGGTGCTATCGCAAGCATGCTGGGCCATTGAAGGTAGCCCTTTAGCGAGGAAGGCAAGGACTACCATCCACCGCCTACATGGACAGAGCATTCTCCGTGTCCCTGTGCCTCTGTGGTGAAGCATTTCTCAGATCTTCCTCAGCGCCGCCTCATACACCCTTTGCATCCCTTCTTCGATGCTGATCTTGGCTTTCCAGCCCAGGTTCTCCTCCACCCAGCTCATGTCGCAGTAGCGGCTGTGGACGCCCACGGGTTTGTCGAGCAGCGGCTTGATGGTGGGCCTGTATCCCACGAAGCCGGTGAAGACCTCGATCAATTCCAGGAAACTCGTGAGTTTGCCCATGCCGATGTTGATCGCGCGGCCGTCGCTGATCTTGTCCATGGCCAGCAGCGTGAGATCGAGCACGTCGTCGATATGGACGAAGTCGCGTCCCTGTTTGCCGGTGCCCCAGACCTCGAAGGGGTTCTCCTTCTTCGCAGCACGCGCAGCGATGGCAGGCACGGGGTAGCTGAGGTCCTGGTCCTCGCCGTAGCCACTGAAGGGCCGGATGCAGGTGACGTGCACCCCGTAGTGCTGCGCCGCGATCTTCGCCAGGAACTCGCCGGTGAGCTTGCTCCAGCCATAGGTCATGTCCGGCTCGCCCATCCTTTTGAAGTCGATGTCGCTCTCCTTCAGCTGGAGGGTGTTGCTCTCGGTCTGCAGATCGATCGGGTAGGCCGCACTGCTGCTGGGATACAGGAAGCGGCAGGGCTTGTTGCGACATACATACAGGAACATTTCCGCATCGATGCTCAGGTCTTGCGCCACGAGCATGGGGTCGCCGTCGATCTTGCTGCGCCCCCCCACGATGGCCGCGAAGTGGAAGATGTCATCGAACTGGACCAGGTTCTGGCCGTAGGCCTTGCGGAACCATTCGGGGTCCTTGTTCAACTCGCGGAGCACGTCCCGCAGGTCGGCTTGCAGGAAGATCAGGCTCTCGTTCTCGCCGTAGATGCGCAGGTTCTTGTGCTCGAAGCGCAGGCGCTGTCCCAACCATGTGTCGGGGTGGGTACCTACGCTGAGGTCGTCGATGAACAGGACGCGATCGCCTTGGGCATCGAGGCGCTTGACCATGTTGCGGCCAACGAATCCGCAGCCGCCTGTTACCAGATGAGTTCTCACGGGCGCAAAGATGGGTGGTTCATTGTCAGTTGTCGGGTCCGGATAACCAACAACTGACAACTACGAACTACTGATCAATGAACCGGCCGCGCAACTCCGGTGTCGGCAGCATGCAGCTTTCGCGCTGTCCGAACCACTTGTAGCGATTGCGGGCCACCCAGCGGTAAACGCCATCACGTAGGAAGGGGGGAAGGATGATGAAGCCATACAGCAGGCTCCAGGGGCCGCCAAGGTCCTTTAGGATCGTAAGCACGGCGGTCGATCGTTCCAACACACGGCCGTTCTTCACGTACAGTACGGTGCCCAGGCCCATGGGGCGTACGTCCCTGCCCGCTACCAGGTCCTGAGCTGCGGCGCTTTGCAAGGCGCCGAACTGGAATTTCGCTTTTGGGTCACGGGTGATCACCCATTGCACAAAGCCGTTGCAGAGGTTGCACACACCATCGAATAGGATGGTACCAATGGGTGCATGGGTGGCCAGTGCCGGCATGATCGCGGCACAAAGGTACCGCCGGCAGGCAGCAGGCTCAGTCGCGCTTGGCCAGCGCCAATCCGATCGCCATGATCAGGGTGGTGCTGCATACCACTATGAAGAGCAGGCCGGCTCCGGCAACGGGGATGCGTAGCTCGGGCGGGAGCGAGAGGTAGAGCAGGATGGTGATCAGGCCGCGTGGCGCGATCAACCACAGCGGGTGCCCGTTCATGCGAACGGCCGTGCGCATCCAGGTCCACCGCACGATGTAGACCGTGGCCAGTAGCACCAGGGCCGGCACAAGCAGGCTGGCGTGCAGCGCTTCCGCCGGTTGGAGCGTGAAACCGAAGAGGATGAAGAAGAACGTGCGGATGAGGAAGGCGCTTTCACGTGAAAGTGAATGCAGCAGTTCCAGATCGCGGTTGAAGGTGGGGTAGAGGAAGCGCTGCTTGAACCAGTCGAAGGGGATACGGTCCGCATTCGCCAGGAAGATGCCGAAGGCCAGCACCACGAGCAGCGTGGAGAGGTGGAGCTGTTTGCCCACCGCGTACACCAGGACCAGGATGGCGATGATCAGGAAGGACTTGATGTGGTGGTTCAGACGGCCCATGAGCAGCAACAGCAGCATGGAGAACACGGCGCTCAGCACCAATACACCGAGCAGGCCGAAGCCCAGGCCGGTGAAGGCTTTGGAGCCCGTGACCGCATAGGCGGTAACGAAGTTCATGAGGATGATGCCCAGGATGTCGGAAAAGGTGGACTCGTACACGATGAACTCCTTGCCGCCCTTCCCCAGGCCGGCGACCGAGGGGATGGCCACAGCCGAGCTGATCACTGCAAAAGGCACCGCATTGGCGAACGCGGTGAGCCAGGTGGCGCCCAGATACTCGTGGGCCAGTAAGGCAAGGATGCCAGTGGTGATCAGCAGGATCATCAACGCACTTCCGAACGCTTTGCGAATAAGCCGGTTCTGTGAGTGGTCCACCGTCAATTCCAGGGCGCCCTCGAACACGATCATGATCAGACCCATGGTACCCAATGCAGGAAGCAAAGGCCCTGGGTTGGGTACCACCATGCCCCAGCGGTCGGCGGCATAGCGCAAGGCCATGCCCAGCCCCAGCAGCAGGATCACCGCCGGCAGCCGGGCGTGTTTGGCCACCAGGTCGAACAGGTAGCTGAAGACGACGAGGCCGCAGAGCAGGATGAGGATCTGGTAGGCGTCCATCGTTCGGGTGGCACGAAGGGTGTTCGACCGCCCACCGTACGGCGGCAAAAGTGCTGATTATCGGCCGGATCCCGACAGCGGGTCCGCTATTCGTGCGTCAGAACTGGAAATAGATGAAGGCCACGGCGTCGGCGGTCATGGCCTGGTACACCACCACCACGGCGGCGATGGAGGCCAGTGCCAGCCCCCACGGCGGCAGTGCCGCGAAGCGTGCACGGTACCATTCCTTGGTGGTCTCCGGAAGCCAGTGGACCACGAAGCCCAGCAGCGTGAGCGCAAAGACGCTGCGGAAGCCCCAGAGCACATCCCCGATCAGGTGCCAGCCGAAGTCGCCACCGATCTGGCCGAGCATCAGGTTCACCCCCTCGAGCGTGGGACTGCGGAACCAGAAGCGGGTGAAGGTGATGAAGAGGAAGGTGATCGTAATGGCTTGGAACCGCGCGAACCAGTGCTCGCTCTTGTTCCACGGACTGATGCGCGCCCAGCCTTTATAGATCAACAGGCCGATGCCGTTGAGGCCGCCCCAGATCACGAACATCCAACTGGCCCCGTGCCACAACCCGCCGATCAACATCGTCAGCATCAGGTTGATGTTGGTGGTGATCATGTTGCGGAAGGGCGGCCAGAAGTAGGCGATCAACCAGAAGGCCGCGCCGATCATCAGGAACACGAAGGGCAGCGTCAGGTCGCCGGTAAGCAATACGATCACGGCCAATACCACGGTGGTCATGATCCACGAGAAGAGCGAGCCACCCCGGTTGCCGCCCATGGGGATGTACAGGTAATCGCGCAGCCAGGTGCTGAGGCTGATGTGCCAGCGCTTCCAGAATTCCGCCGTGCTGCGCGCTTTGTAAGGGCTGTTGAAGTTCGCGGGCAGGGTGTAGCCCAGCAGCAACGAGAGGCCGATGGCGATGTCCGTGTACCCGCTGAAGTCGGCATAGACCTGCAACGAATAGGCGATCGCGGCCATCAGGTTCTCGAAGCCCGTGAAGCGCATGGGATCGGCGAAGACCCGGTCGATGAAGTTCACCGCGATGTAGTCGCCGATCAGCATCTTCTTCATCAAGCCGTTGATGATCCAGAAGATGGCCAGTCCGAATTGCGGACGGGTGACGCTGTAGGCCTTCGCCATCTGGGGTAGGAAGACGGAGGCGCGGATGATCGGGCCGGCCACGAGCGCCGGGAAGAAGCTCACATAGAAGGCGAAGTCGAGCACGTTGCTGACCGGCTTCACATGCCCGCGGTACACGTCCACCTGGTAGCTGATGCAGTGGAAGGTGTAGAAGCTGATCCCGACGGGCAGCAGCACCTTGTTCTCGATGAAGTGCGCGTCCCACGCGGCGTTCGCGATGCGCGCGAAGTAGTTCACCGCCTCGAAGGAGGTGCCGAAGGTGGCGTTGATGTTGTCCACCACGAAGTGCGCGTACTTGAAGTAGCACAGGAGCAGCAGGTTCACCGTGATGCTCAGGGCCAGCCACAACTGCTTCCGCACCTGCCGCGTGCGCCGGAAGCTCGCCTTCGCGATGAAGTGGTCCATCGCGATGGAGAAGGAGAGGAGGCAGACGAAGATCCCGCTGGTCTTCCAGTAGAAGAAGAGACTGGCGAGCGTGAGCCAGGCCACGCGCATCGGATGGCTGCGGTATACCAGCGCGAGCACCGCCATCACTACGGTGAAGAAGCCCCAGAAGAAGAAGCGGGTGAAGATGAGCGGCGCCGATGGGTCGTAGTCGAGCACCCCGCCCCAGTCCACCTGGGCGAGCTGTCCGGCTATGGCGGTCAGGCTGATCATCGCGGTCAACGACCTGCCGTTCGCAGGTGTTCGCCGTAGGCCTCCATCATCGCACTGAAGAGCAGGTCGCCCAGGGCGGTGTAGCCCGGGCGGGTCATGTGTACCAGGTCCTTCTTCGCCAGGCCGGCCTTCTCCCAGCGCACGATGCCATGCATGCCGCCCATCACCCCGAAGGTGTCCCAGACCGCGCAGCCCTGTTCCTGCGCCAGTTGCATCATCACTTCGCGCACGGCGGCGCCGTTCTTGTTCGGGTAGCGCCGCTTCACGTAGCTGTCCGTGTTGGTGGTCAGCAGGATGGCGGCTTCCGGCGCGGCCTTCCGCGCCCGCGCGATCAGCTCGCTGTAGTTGCGCTTGTAGCGTTCCGCGCTGAAGTCCGGGTCGTGCGCGTCGTTGATGCCGATGGAGAAGACGACCAGGTCCGGCTTGATCACCGCCAGTTCATCGGTGAAGTAGCGGCAGCGTAGCCAGCTGGTCGTGCTCGCCCCGTTCACCCCGTTGGCGTGGTAGAAGAAGCCAGGGTCGTCGCTCTCCAGCGCGATGCCGCGCAGGGTGAAGCCCAGCTGTTCCGGTGCGGTCTGCTGGAACCGCAGGTAGAGCGTATCCACGTAGCGGTCGTATTGGAATTCGGTGTAGCCCTTGCCCGGTTCTTCCGTGCCCTCGATGTGGACCGCCGCATCCTTGCTGTAGGCCGTTACCGCGTAGCTGCTGTCCGTCCGGTGGAACACCTTCACCCGGTTGAACTGGTAGCCGGCGTACACCTCACCGCGGAAGCTCACCTTCAAGGTGGTCAGCGTGTCCGTGGTGGTCACGGTGTAGCCTGCGATGCCCAGCGGGGCATCGTCGATGCGCTCGAGGTTCTTGTGCATCGTCCACTTCCCCGTGTACTCCGGGAAATACCAGTAGGGGTTGTTCGTCTTCGCCATGGCATAGGGGAAGATGAAGCCGCGACCACCGCGCGCACCGGGCACCACCTGCTGCAGGCGGCTTCGCAGTTCCATGCTCCACATGTCGGCCTGCAGGTGCGAGCCGCCGAAGTGCGCGATGTGTACCTGGCCCGTCCCTTCCAGCAGCAGCTTGTCCAGCTTGCGGTGATAGCGCTCCCACACCTGCCTGCCGGCCGGGAATCGAAGGGCGTTCGCGCTGGTGTCAACCACGCTCAGGTCCGGCAGCCATAAAGGGTTCTCCTGGGCGCGCAGGTTCGCTGAGAGCACCAGGAGGAGAAGGAGGAGGATCCGGTTCATGTCACTGCTTGGCGCCGTAGTAGGCGGAGAAGTCGTTGATCAAGGCGGTGTAGAAGAGCTCGCCCACCTTCTTCGCACCCTGCGGACTGAAGTGGGTGTAGTCCGTCGCGGCCAGCGGCGGGTCCGCCTCCACCCAGCTCACCATGCTGTTCCTGCCGCCCATCGCTTCGTACATGTCCCAGAACACCGCCCCCTGGGCCAGCGTGTTGGCCTTCATGGCATCGCGCACCTCCTCGAGCAGCGGCCGCGTCACATAATGCTCGCCTTCCTTGATGCTCATGTCGCTCGGTCCGATGACGATGATGGAGACACCCGGCAGCATGCGTTTGAAGCGCGCGATCTGGGCTCCGAAGAAGCGGCCGTACTGCGCCGCATCCTCCGGCCCCTTCAGGTTCGGGATCACATTGCCACCGTACTGTAGGATCAGCATCTCCACATCCAGGTCGGCGTACATCGCGCTCAGCAGGCTCTGGTCCGCCTTGCGGAATTCATAGCCCGCCCCGCCGCGCGCAGCGATGTTGTCCATGCAGATGCCCGTGCCACCTTCCAGCGAGATGCCGAACACATCCGGACTGTCCACGCCCTTGAAGGTGAGCAGCAGGTCCTCCGGCGTGCTCTCGAAGCTCCAGGTCCGCACGAAGAGCCGGTCAGCGGGATCCACCACCTCGCTCTTCACGAGCTCACCCTGGTTGCGCACCTCGATCGTCACCGGTGCGCGGTGCCAGCCGAAGTAGAGCTTCAGCTTCGTGTACTGCCGCGCCTTGCCGTACGCTCTTCGCAGCGGCCGCAGCGCCACGGTGGCCTCCTGTTCCACGCTGTCCAACGGCACGGTGTCGGGCAGGATGGGTGTGAAGCGCGAGAAGGACGACAGGGCCCCGAAGCGGTCATGGTGCTGGGTGGGGTCCTTGCGGCCCATCACGCTGTAGCGCTTCCAGTTCTCGCTGATCACACGGTCGATGCTGAAGCTCGGCACGATGTCGGCCACCGGGAACAGGCCCGGACCCGTTCCCCCGAATTGGGTCTGCAGTTTATTGCGCAGGTAGGCCGTGATCCGGTCGCCTTCCAGCTGCGAATCGCCGTAGTGCATGATGCGCATGGGCTGCTTGCCTCCGCGCGCGGCCTCGAGCTTCTGGAAGATGGGCCACAGCACGGTCTTGTCACCGTTCGGGTAGTGCAGGGCGATGCGTTCTTCCAACGGGCGCAGCTGGGTGCTGTCGAAGACGAAGGGTTCCACCACCGTCGTGGTGTCCTCCACGGGCAGGCTGTCCGCCAACGCTTCGGTGTCCACGGTGGCGGCACTGTCCGTGACCACCGCGAGGATGTCGCTGATGTCCACCTTCTTCTCCTCGGCATCGAACAGGTCCGTGGCCTGCGGGATGCGCAAGGAAAGACTGTCGGACAAACGAAGGTCCGCGGGCAGCAGCCAGCCGATCACCGCCAGACCGGCCCATACGCTGAGCAGAAAGGCGAGGACGTGCACCGGTCTCATGGCTGCGGAATGCGGAGCGTCTGTCCGGGATGGATCCTGGCCGTGATGCCGTTCACCTCCATCAGGTGCTGCGCGCTGATGCCCGGGTAATGCTCGGCGATGGTGTAGAGGGAATCGCCCGAACGCACGGTGTAGGTGGTGAAGCTGCTCGCCGCGGACGTCGCTTCCTGTTGCACATGCGCGTCCGCACCGGCGGGCACCTGGTTCGTGGGCCCTTCCTCCTCCGGCAGCTGCGGCTCCGGTTCGTTCACCTTGATCCGCTCGCGCTTCTTCACCTTGATCAACAGCTTGCGCCCCGCGTTGATGCGGTCGCTGGTCAGGCCGTTCCACTTCTTCAACTGGCCCACCGTTACGTGATGCCGCGCCGCGATCAGGCTCAGGTTGTCGCCACTGCGTACGGTGTAGCGGATGCTCTTCTCCACCGTCACGGTCGTCCATTCCTCCTCGCCGGCCTCCTGCTCCTTCTCGCGGTCCTGCGCCAATGCGGCTTCCGTGCGCGGGATGGAATCGCGCAGGGCCACGTACCGCTCCCCCATCAAGCGCGGCAGGTGGAAGGCTTGACCCAGCGGCACCTGGTCGTTGCACAAGGTGGGGTTCAAGGACTGCAAGCGGGCCAGCGGTAGTTCCAGCACCCGTGCGATGGTACTCAGGTGCTGGTGCCGCTCGGCGGTCAACGTGTCCGCAGGTTCCCACGGCAGCACGGTGATCGGATCGAGCCCAAGGCGCCCGGCCTGCGCGCTGAGGTGGATGAAGGCCATCAGCTGCGGCAATACTTCCTGCTCTTCTTCGGTGAAATGCGGGTAGAGCGTGCGGTAGTCCGTGGCGCCGCCGGTGCGTTGCTGCGCTCGGGTGATGTTCGCCGGTCCGCAGGTGAAGGCCATGATCGCCAGCCCCCAGTCGCGGTAGCGCGCATGCAGCTCGGTGAGGTAGCGACCGGCGGCTATCGTGCTCTTCACGTCGTCGTGCCGCTCGTCCACCGCCCCCGTCACCTGCAAGCCGTAGCGCAAGGCCACCGGGTAGGTCAGCATCCACAGGCCTGCGCGCCCGTTCGTGCTTCCGGCCAGGCTGTTCATCGCGGAAAGCGCCATCGGCAGGTACTTCAGGTCGGTCGGAAGCCCCGACCGGACCAGCTCCTTCTCGATCATCGGGAAGTAGACCTCGCTGACACCGAGCAACACGCGGAAGTGATCGCGCAAGGGCTCGCCGTAGAGGTCGGCGTAGAGCACCACATTGCTGTCCGCGAACACCGGGATGCCTGGTGCCTCGCGCTTCAGGTCTTCGTACAAGTTGCGGGTATCCACCGCGCGCACCACACCACGACCTGCCGTGCTCCCGACTTCGGCCATACGCTGCCGAACCGGCCAGGTGTTCATCAGGCTGTCCGTCCGCCAGGTCACCTGGGCTGGTGCCACGGAAAGGCATAGCAGGGCAAGGGGGAGGAGGAACGAACGGACTCCGCGCATCAGGACCGTAAAACAAGGCGGTCGCCGTAGGGCGTCACGAGCGCGCGCGCGGTAGTTGTCCACGCGCGCGTGTTCAGCGGAGCGATCTTTGTACCATGATCATCAACGGGATACGGCGGGTGTTCGGGGTGCTGGCGGTCGTCGCCACACCCACGGTGCTCTTTCCCCAATTCCTGGAACCCTTGCCCGGTCGCACCACCCCTGCGGCCACACCCAACAAGACCATGACCATCGAGATCTGGAGCGACGTCGTCTGTCCCTTCTGTTACATCGGCAAGCGCGAGTTCGAAGCCGCCCTGGCACGCTTCGAGCACAAGGCTGAGGTGACCGTCGTGTGGAAGAGCTTCGAGCTGGACCCCAACGCGCCGCAGCGCAGCGAACACGACATGTACGGCATGCTGTCCAACCGGTACGGAATCTCCCGCGCCGAGGCGCAGGCCCGCGTGCAAGGCGTGGTGGAACGCGCGAAGACCGTGGGGCTCGACTACCACATGGACAAGGCCATCATCAGCAGCTCCTTCGATGCGCACCGCCTCATCCAGTTCGCGAAAACGAAAGGCAAGGGTGCGGAAGCCGAGGAGCGTCTGTTCAAGGCCTACTTCGTCGATGGCATCCACATCGCGGACCATGCGGCGCTCACGCGGATGGGCGTGGAGATCGGCCTGGAGGAAGCCGAGATTTCCTCCGTGCTCGCGAGCACCCGCTTCACCGAAGCGGTCCGGGCGGATGAGCGCGAGGCCCAGCAGCTCGGGGTGCGTGGTGTTCCCTTCTTCGTGATCGACCGGCGTTACGGCGTCAGCGGCGCCCAGCACAGCGACCACTTCCTTGGCGCCTTACAACAGGCGTGGAAGGAGCGGAGTGCGGTGGAATAGCGAGGGAAGACCTACCGAAAGCAGGCTAGCTTCAACCTCCCGCATGCTGTGCGCTCTGTCAGTGCGAGCGACGGCGAAGCAACGCGGTTCAAATGCATTCATCGCCCGCCAGAATTTCTTCCACTGTGCCTCCGTGCCTCTGTGGTGAAGAATTCCAGCGCTGCCAGCCACTATTCTCCTCTCCGTGTCTCTGTGCCTCTGTGGTGAAGAATTCCATCGCCTGCCAGCCATTATTCTCCTCTCCGTGTCTCTGTGCCTCTGTGGTGAAGAATTCCAGCGCCTGCCAGCCACTATTCTCCTCTCCGTGTCTCTGTGCCTCTGTGGTGATGCATTTCACCGCTTCGCCAGCACCCCGCACAGGTGGAATAGCAACCGCGCCCCCACGTTCGCATCCCATTCGTCCTTGCCCGGCGCCACTTCCACCAGGTCGAAGCCGATGATGTTCCGCTTTTCCGCGAGTCGCGAGAGGAGGTAGGTGGCCTCCTCGAACTGGAAGCCGCCCGGCACCGGTGTTCCCGTATGCGGGCACAAGGTCGGGTCCAGGCCGTCGATGTCGAAGCTGATGTGGACCTGCTCCGGCAAGGCGGCGATGATCGCATCGCACTGCTCCCGCCAGGTCACGCCCTGGAACTGCTGGCGACGCACATCTGCGCTACGCACCACGCGCACACGCTCCGCATGCTTCAGGAAGACCTCGTTCTCATGCTCGCAGAAGTCGCGGATGCCCACGGACACCAGCTTGGTGAGCTGCTTCATCGGCAGCGCGTTGTACATGATGCTTGCATGGCTGTAGGTGAAGCCCTCGTAGGCCACGCGCAGGTCCAGGTGCGCATCGATGTGCAGGATGCCGAAGCGCTTGTGCCGCTTCGCCTGCGCGCGGAGGAAGCCCAGCGGCGTGCTGTGGTCACCGCCCACGAGCCCCACGTGCTTGCCCTGCTCCATCCAATAGCCGGTGCGCTGCTCCACCCATTCGTTCATCACGGCACACTCCGCGTTGATACGCTCCAGCGCCTTCTTCGCCCTGGCCTTGTGCTTGGCGTCGCCGCCTTCGATCAGCACCTGGATCACCTGTTGCGCCTCCTTCTTCAGGGCCTTGCTCTGCTCCAGCAGCGCTTCGGGGATCTCGTCCATCGCGATGCCACGCTTCCACAGCGCCGGGAACTCCGGGTGGAAGAGGTCCACCTGGAAGCTGGCGTCGAAGATGGCCTGCGGACCGTGCGAGGTGCCACCGCCGTAGCTCGTGGTCACCTCCCAGGGCACGGGCACCAGCACGATGTCCGCCTCCGCAGCGGTGAAGGGGAGACCATAGATGCCGGCGTCGGGGCTGCCCGGACTGTTCGGGTCGAAGGACTTGATCTTGCTGGCTTTGTTCATAGGGCGAAGGTAGCGGCGGCTTCAACGCCCTAGGGCGGAACGGCTTCGAGGCCGCAGGGTCCACTTCGGGAGACCACTGCGGAGGTTTGTTTGTGGGGTGGCGCTTGGCGGAGACCCTGCGCGGGCTTAACCGCATCCCTCCCGGGTAAGCGCGACGAGCTGCTTGTCCATATCCGGCTGGTGGGCCTTGTACCGGTACGTATTGCGGTGGTACCGGGCACAGCCGGTGCATTGGTACTGTTGTACACCTTGGCGCCTTCCTTTGCGCATGCACCGGCCTTGGCAATAGGGGCAGATCATGCGGCCAACCTACCGGTTTGCAGCTTGCCACCAGTATTTGCGCGAGTTTCCGGTGTTAGGTAGGCTTGGTGCGTGAGCTGGAACCCAGGGCCCACGGGCCTTCTCAGCGGCAGGTGACGTACTGATACACCAAAGGCCATTTCGTTGGTCGGAAAGGCGATTTCTGGGACTTTGCGGGCTTCGGTGGTGCAGGAGGTTGTTCTGGGGAGGAAA
Source organism: Bacteroidota bacterium (assembly GCA_029573495.1). Lineage (GTDB taxonomy): Bacteria > Bacteroidota > Bacteroidia > Flavobacteriales_F > PHOS-HE28 > PHOS-HE28. The sequence goes on from JAKQEI010000240.1 coordinate 12,257, forward strand.
TGGCCGAATGGTCGCGGCCAGTATTGACGAGAGTTGCCGAAGGGCAAAAGACGAAAAGTGACGTTCTGGTACGTTACCCGCGGGTTCTCGAAGGGTAGAAGATGAAAAGTGACGTTCTGGTACGTTACCTTCTGGTACGTTACCCATAGCAGCGGATTGAACAACTGTGGCCACGGATCCAAGATCCGCGGCAGCGCTACAGACCCGCGTTAGCGGGGGTTATTGTCGCATTATGCGAGGGGTGGGGCAATCATCACAACACTCATTTAGGTAGGTGCCGTTCGGTTGGAAGTACATACAGAAAGACCGTATCGTACCGCGCAGTACATAGCCGCGATACGCTTGAGGTTCAATTTCGACCTCGAGCAATGCTTGGCTACTCAATGGTCGCTGTTGACTGTCGTATCAGTGGTGTCCGGGGAAAGTTGAGAACAGGTCATGACCTTGCCAGGAAGGCTTGATCTCAGGGTACGCGGCTTGATGATGTTGAAGGTAAGCCCCCTATTGGCTCAGGGGGATATGAAGAGGGGTAGTTGAGGGTCGTT
>JAKQEI010000241.1 GCA_029573495.1 Bacteroidota bacterium
CATCACGGTCACGGTGTAGGTGCCCGCTGCGGCCACCAGGTCCTCGGCATCGCTGCCATCGCTCCAGGCGTACTGATAGGGCGCGGTGCCACCCAGGACGGTGAGGTCCACCCGACCGTCAGCGGTGTTGGGGCAGCTGGCCGCCACGTTGGTGGACTCGATCTCCAACATGCTCGGCGACACGATGGTGAAGCTGGTGCTCAGCGCGCCGCAACCGGCATCGCTGCTCACGGCCACGTGGTATTCACCGGCGGCCAGACCATCCACGATGGCCACCCCCTCGGTGATGGACTGCGTGTACATGGTCACGCCATCGGCGTCGGTCCAGACGATGTCGATCGGGGCATCACCCATGTGCACCACGGTGCCGCGGCCATCGCTGGTGTTGTGGCAGGTGGTGGCATCCGCATACAGCGGCACGGGCACGCTGGCATGCAGCAGCAGGCGGGGCTCCTCGTTGCTCGCATCGGCGGCCATGGTGAAGGTGTAGCTCGCGCCTTCCACCAGCGGGGTCATGGCGCCCGTTTCGAGGTCCTCCAGGACGAGGCAGCGCAGGCCGATGTTCTCCATGCTCGAGGCGGTCACCGTGTAGTCACCGTCGATCTTCGCATCCACCATGATGGGGATGGAAAGGTCCTCCGAATAGCCCGCCGTGGCGTTGATGGCGAAGAGGCCACCGTCCACGCGGCTGGCGATCTGCGGCGCATCGGGGTGCGAGAAGGTCATCTTCGGCACATCGTTGCCGTCCACACCGGGCGTACCGAGCGCGAAGGCCACCACCGTTTCATCGCTGAAGGTGTTGAGGCCGCTGGTGAGCTTGAGGCGCACGCCATTGAAGGTGCTCACCTGCGAGCCGCCGAAGAAGCCGCCCTGACGGTCGTTCACCTTGTCGGCTTCGTCGAAGGAGATGGAGGCGCTGCCTGCGGTGGCCTGCACCAGGAAGGCCTGACTGCTCTGGATGGTGTCGTTGCCGCCGTTCGTTGGAATGCCGCTGCTGACATCATAGACCGCCACGTTACCGGCTGCCGGGTTGAAGATGTAGACGTAGTCCTCCACGTTGGTGCGGCCGAGGCTGCTGAATAGCACTGGGCTGGGCAGCGGGTTGCTCACGGCGTTCCAACCATCGATGGTGGGTGCGCCGTTGTTGGTGTAGTCCAGGTTGCGGGTGATGGTGCTGGCGGCGATGTTCGGTGCGCCGGTGACGTCGATGGTGAAGGCCGTGGTGGTGGTGAGGCCGGTGCCGCACCAGGCCGCGAAGCCCTGTCCGGCATCGAGCGTCTGTGCCACGCTGCTCACGCCCACCCAACCGGTGTCGATGTTCGCGGGGATGAGGGTCTCATCGTACCAGCGAATGCTGGGCCAGAGGATGCCGCTGCCGGGCGGGTTGCTGAAGCCCGGGCTGTGCGAGCCGGGGAAGCCGGCGGTGATGAAGTCGTCCTTCCACTCGTTGATGGTCTGGCCGGCCACGGGGCTGCCCAGGAAACGCCAGTTGGTGGCACCGGCGGGGATGAAGCGCTGCACGGTCATGTCGCCGGTGAAGTCCGCGGTGGCGGCCACAGGGCCGAGGCGACCGGTGCCGCTGGCATCGCTCGCGAGTGTGACGCTGCCGAGGCTGGCATCGAACTCACCGTCCTGCAGCAGCAGGGTGCCGCGGATCTCGATGGCGGCATCGGTGAGCAGGTCGCCCGGGGTGTTGGCCGTAAGGTCGAAGAGGTCGAGGGTGGTCGTGCTCTCCACCGTGGTGAGGTTCGGCGAGTTGAAGCGCAGCTCGCTGTCGTCCGCAGCGGTCATCGTGCCGTTGTTGTCGAAGACGTCGCCGCTCACCGTGAGGGTGAAGGCCGCGAGGTCGAGCTGGCCACCGGCGTCGATGGTGAGGTCGGCGATGCGGGTGTCGGCGTCAATGTTCACCACATCACCGTTCTGCACCACCATGCTCTTGAAGCGGTCGAAGGTGACGCTGCCCGCGCTGCCCGATGGTGTCTCGGACCAGATGGCATCCCCCACGTCGCCATCGGCGCGGCTGTAGTAGGTGGTGGCACAGTAGTCGCCACGGATCTCGATGTCTTCGACGTTCCAAACCTCCCCGGAAGCATTGTTCAGCGCTTCGATCTGCAGGGCCACCGTACTTGGCGAGCCTGGGATACTGATGGAGATGTAGGTATAACCGTCCGTGGTCCGGTTACCCGAGCCGGCTGGTGTAAAGGTCGCTGGGGTTCCGGCAGCGGTCGAGGCTACGCCAAGGCCCGTGCTGAAGCCCCAACGCGTGTTGCTGTTGAATCCGGTGACGGTGAGATCCGGGGTTCCGGGGAAACCCGAGCCATCCACATCAACAAAGAACTCAACGATGTCGGTCAGTTCCGCACCGTTCCCCACGGATGTGGAGGTGCTGCTCAATCGTGCTGTGAGCACGATGTTGGAGTACCCGCTTACGTCAATCGACGAAAGCTCCAACACATCATTGCCGTTGTTCACCTGCCAGGAAGCCGTTCCACTGAGGATCCGTTCGCTGCCCGGTGTATCTCCCGATCCGTCCGCAGTGCTGATGTTCCCACTTCCTGTGGTTATCGCCCATGTATCCGTACCGAGACCGTCGAAGGCCTGGCGTGCGATCAGCGCATCCAGTGTGCCATCGTTGTCCGTGATGTCCAGCGTGCGGGTGTCGTTGGGACCGATGAAGGGCGTGCCCTGGCCGCCGGTGAGGTTCTGCAATTCGAAGGTGAGCGACGCGGTGCCATCGCAGCTGCCGTTGTCCGTCACCGTGAGGGTCACGTTCTGGGAAGTGCCGCTGTTGGCCGGGAAGGTCACCGTCTGGGTGGTGTAGCTGTTGATGCGCGCCGCGCTGCCCGCCGTGAGGACCACATCCACGGAAGTGGCCACGGAGGGGCTGAAGTCGGCGATGTCCACGGTGACGTTGTAGGTACCTACGCCTTCGCTCACCGTGGCGCTGGTGACCGCGAAGGAGACACTGGTGCAAACGTCATTGTCCGTGATGCTGAGGTCATAGGTATCGTTCGCGCCGATGAAGGCCGTGCCCTGACCGCCGGTGATGTTCTGCAGTTCGAAGCCGATGATGGTGTTGCCATCGCAGAGGCTGTTGTCCGTGACGGTGATGGTCACGGTCTCATCCGTGCTGCTTCCGCCGGGGAAGGTGACCGTCTGCGTGGTGTAGCTGTTCACCCGACCGGCTGAGCCGGTGATGAGCACCACATCCACCTCAGTGTCGTTGGTGGCGTCCTCATCGGTGATCTCCAAGGTCAGATCCACCGTTCCTACGTTCTCGTTCACCGTGCTACCCGTGCTGGCGAATTGGACGGAGGTGCTGGTGGAGCAGGAGGATGGAAGATAGACATTATCCCAAGTCCCACTCTGCGAGCCGGAGGTTGCGTGATTGTAGAAACAACCAACGGTTGAGAGTACCGAGCTCGTGAACGTTGAGTTGACTGCGGTGCCTTCGGAGGTAGGTGCTGAAATCGGATCAGGGAAGGAAACCGTGGAAGACGCTACGAAGAGCTGCCATGTATTCGTACCAGGCGTGTAGGTAACCTTGACTGCCAGGTATTGATCTCCAAAGTCCGCACTACCAACGATGACGTTTGTAAGGTTGCTATTAAGATCAATACCGCCTGTGAACGAGACCAACCTCACATTGTCCGTACCACCGGACTGACCTAGAACCACTGCATAACCATCTCCAAGAGTCAGATCTGAATTGGTGGCTCCAAGGATGAAGGCTAGACCGTAGTTGCTATTATCAAATCCCGATGGATTTGTGTTCCCATTGAACTTGAAGTTCGCCGCCCAAGTCAAGACACATGAGTTGGAACTCAATGTGGATGAATATCCACTTACCGACCGCGTGATCCATTCCCTCGACGCTACACCACCAGTCACAAAGAGAAGTTGGTTACTGCTAACCTCCCCACGTGAGCCACCTCCTTCGGTCCATCCATTTCCAACAGTGGTGCTATTCGATCGGGTAAAGTCATCCACCAAAGTCTGTCCAACGAGCGGTAAGGCAGCGATCGACAGTATTACACTGGCAGCGAATTGAAGCGTAAACAGCTTCCTCATGGCAAGGGGGTTTTGGTCCGGTCCGAGGGAGGGGCGGACGGGGAGTTCTCATTAAGGACCCCGAAGGTAGCGTTTCCGCCTTTTCCCACAATGGAATGTGGATAGCGCAACGCCGGCTTAACCTGGCCGGAACCCGACGGATCCGCCCAAAAAGACCGAACCCCCACCCTCCCGGAGGAGAATGGGGGCCCGGAACCAAAGTGCTGCTTAGTGGACCACGGGCAGGGAGAAGGTGCGCATGGTCTCGCCGCTGCTCACGCGCACCAGCCAGATGCCGGTGGCCAGCTCGTCCGTGGGCAGGGTGATGCGGGCCGGGGCATTGCTCACGCGGTGCTCCTGGGCCAGCTGGCCGCCGGTGCTGAACACACGGATCAGTACCGGTGCCGTGCTGCCGAAGTCGTGGTCGATGACGATGCGGTCGCCGCTCACGTAGGCGTTGAGGTCCTTGCCCACCTGGGTGGTGATGCCGGTGCTGGTCTGCACCTGGATCTCGATGGTGGCGGTGCCGATGCAGTTGCCGTCATCCACGATCAGGGTCACGGTGTAGGTGCCCGGCTCGTCGTAGCTGTGCACGGGTTCCAGCTCGTTGCTCTGGTTGCCGTCTCCGAAGTCCCAGCTGTTGTCCACACCTTCCAGGGTGTTCGGGGCGAAGACGACCTCCTCTCCCACGTTCACCAGGAAGCTCTCCACGCCGATGCCGGCATCGGGTCCCTCGCCCGAACCCACCACGTAGGTCTGGGGCTCGAAGGTGCATCCGTTCGCGTCGGTGATGACCACGGAGTAGCTGCCGCTGCCCACTTCGATGTCCTCGGTGGTGGCCTCATTGCTCCAGAGGTATTCATAAGGCGCGGTGCCGCCCAGCACGGTTAGGTCGATGGAGCCATCGGCGCTCTCCGGGCAGGTGCTGATCTCAGTGTCGGCCTCCACCTCGATGCCCGCGGGCTCCTCGATGGTGAAGGTGGTGGTGATGGTGGCGCAGGCGGGCACGCCACCGATGGAGACGCTGTAGCTGCCGGCCTCGAGGGCCATGAGGTCGGCGGTGCCGGGCATCACGTTGTTCTGCTCCAGCAGCACGATCCCATCGGCATCGGACCAGATCACATCCACCGGACCGCTGGTGATGAGGGCGCTCGCGCTGCCATCATCGCGGCCGTTGCAGCTGGCGTCGGTGGCGGTGAGCTTCACCGGCGCACTGGCGCGCAGCAGGAAGCGCGGTTCGTTGATGTCGTCGGTGGCGAGCGCCGTGAAGCTGTAGGTGGCGCCCTCGGTGAGCGGGGTGATGATGCCCGTGGCGAGGTCCTCCAGGCGTACGCAGGAGAGGCCGATGTTGTGCAGGCCGGTGGCCACGATGCTGTATTGTCCGTTGAGGGCCACATCCACCGTCACGGGGATGCTGATGTCCTCATTGTAGGGGCCGTAGGCGTTGATGGCGATCATCTCCCCGCCATCGCCCATGGAGGCGATCTGCGGTGCATCGGGGTGTGCGAAGATGAACTTGGGCACATCGCTCGAGTTGTAAGCCGGTTCGCCGCTGCTGAAGAGCACCACGGTCTCATCGCTGTACTGGTTGATGGCGCTCTCGATGCGCAGGCGCACCATGTTGGCCACCTGCACCTCCGCGCCGCCGAAGAAGCCGCCGGTGTTGCCGGCCACCTTGGCGCTCTCGCTCACGGTGGTGGTCACGGCCGGGCCGGTGGCCTTGAGCCAGAAGGCCTGGCTGCTCTGGATGATGTTCGTTCCTCCGTTGGTGCCCATGTTGTCACCGATGTCCCAGGTGGCCAGGTTGCCTGCGGCCGGGTTGAAGTAGGTGACATAGTCGGCCACGTCGGCGCCGCGTGCGATCTGATCGAAGGCGATGGGGCTGGCGAGCGGGTTGCTCACCATGTTCCAGCCGTCGGTAGCGGGGACGCCGGTGTTGGTGTAGCTCATGGGCAGCGCGATGGGCGTGAGGGCCACGTGCGGGTTGCCGGTCACATCCACCGTGAAGGCGGTGGTGGTGCTATAGCCCGTGCCGCACCAGGCGGCGAAGCCCTGACCTGCGGCAAGTGTCTGGGCCGTGCTGGTGGCACCGGTAAGGCCGTCGTTCACGGCAGGACCGGCATTGGTCTCATCGTACCAGCGGACGCTGGGCCAGAGGATGCCGCTGCCCACGGGGTTGCTGAAGGAAGGGCTGTGCGAGCCGGGGAAGCCGGCGGTGTAGAAGTCGTCCTTCCAGTCGTTCACGGTGCGGCCGGCCACCGGGCTGCCCATCATACGCCAGTTGGTGGCGCCAGCGGGGATGTGGCGGTTGACGGTGAGGTTGCCGACGTAGCTGGCACCAGCGCCCACGGGGCCGAGGCGGCCGGTTCCCGTGGCATCGCTCACCAGGCTCACCGCACCCACGGCCGTGAAGGCCCCGGTGTTGAGCTGCAAGGTCCCGCGGATGCCCACGGCCGGGTTCATGGTGACACCACCGGCGGTGTTCGCCGTGAGGTCGTACACCTGCATGCTACCACTACCTGTTACGGTCAGTGCCTTACCGCTGGTGTTCCCGAGCACCAGGGGTGCACCAGATACGCCGGTGATGCTTCCATCGAGAACGAGGCTGGTGCCGTTCACGGTGAGGTTGTTCGAAGTGATGGCGACGGTGCCGCCGGCTTCCACGGTGAGGTCATCCACGCTGGAGGCGCTGTTCACCGTGACGGTGTGGCCGTTGCGGACCGTGCTGAACGAGCGGGCCACGCCTTGGATGGCGACGGTGTTGGCACCCCACGTCTGGCTGGAGCCCAAAGCAATGGTGCCGGGATCCTCGGAAGCGGCCTGCAGCTCGCGTAAGGAAGTGGCCATACGCGCATGATCGGTTCCGGTGCTGCCCGTGTAGCCCTCAAGCAGATCGCCATAGCTGGCGGGTGCCGTGGAACTGGCGATGCCGGAGATGTGCGCCGCTGCGATCCACAAGGTGGGTACGTTGCCGAAGCCCGATGTGTTGGACGGCGGATCGATGGTGGTGCTGATGTTGGATATGGTGGTGCCGGCCGTGGGCACACCGGTGTAGCTGCCCTTGGCGATGCGGTAGGCCGTGTGGGCACTGCGCTCGGCTGCGCTCGTGGTGAAATTCACGGTGCTTCCTTCGGAACCATCGGCGACTCGGTAGGCGGCCACGCGGCGTTGGTTGGCGGTGCCCACCATGTCGTAGAGGCCGGTCCATCCGCCGGGAAGCGACACCGTGGAAGCGGTGTTGGCATCCACCCAGAAGACCAGGAGGAGATCACCGTTCTGGATGCCGGTCGGCAGGCTCACGGTATGCGTGGTGCCGGAGGCGGAGGTCTTGGCGCTGGAGGTCGAGGATGCGACGGACGGATAGCCGTTCCCACTGGCCTGAGCCGGCGGGTCGATGGGGATGTAGGTCACGTTGGGCGCGGGACCCTGGATGGCCAGGGTGTAGCTGACCCATTGTTCGTTGGCGCTGGCGAAGGAACCTGGATTCTCCGAATTGGCCGCCGCACCGAGCACGCGGGTCGCGGTATTGGTGGAGGCGCCGGTACCGCTGCCCGCCCCAACGGTGATCATGTCGCCGTAGTTGGTGGGTGCAGCGGAAGCGACATCGGTATCGTCACCGCTGCGCGTGGCGATCCAAAGGAAGCTTGCTTCACCGGCGGTATGGTTCGGTGGATTGCTATTGGAACTGCTGCCGGTGGTCTCGGAGCCCGAGATGCCCGTGGCTCCCCGGATGCGGTAGGTCACATGGGAGCTGCGTTCGCTTGCACTCGTGGTCAGGCTGAGCGCATCGGCGGCCGGAGTGGTACCCGTAGCCATCTTCCAGAAGATCGCACCGGTGACCGTTGTGCCATAGCTCGATTGGTCCAGTTTGGTCCATCCCGAACTGGCGGTGGTCACTGTCGGATTCCCGTCCACAGAGAAGATGGTGACGAGCAGGTCACCCACCGCACCTGCCGGTACGCTGATCGAATGAGAGGTCACGTTGCTGGCGCTTTGGACCCCGTTATCGGTGGCCACCACCACGGGGTTCGGGTAGGTCAGATCCATTGTAGCACCTTGCACAGCAACGGTCCATGCGGTGTGCGTGCAATTGTTACCGATGGTGAAAAGGGCCGGGTCCTGCTGGTTGGTCTCCAGCTTCCGCTGAGCGGTCATGACCTGGCAGTTGGTGGAACTATTCGTGTTGCCGGAGGTAGCGGTGCCCAGGTCGTCGGAATAACCGGTCGGTACCGTGACGCCTTGCACCTCGGCCGCGTGGAAACTGGCGATCCAGAGGAACTTCTGGCTGCCGATCCCTGGGTTCAGGTTGGCCGGGTTGGGCGTGGCGTCGGTGCCGTTGTCGGCAGCAGAGGCATATGGAGTTCCGGAGTAGGAACCGGCGGCGATACGGTACACGGCATGGGCGCTTCGGTCACCAAAAGCGTTGGTGCTCATGGTGCTGCCCTCGGAGCCATCGGCCACGCGGTACCAGATCTTGCGGTACACGGTGGAAGTGCTGCTGTTACTCGTGGCCAACTCGGTCCAACCGCTGAGCGTGGGTTCGGTGGCTGAGTTGTTGGCATCGGCCCAGAAGATCAACAAGAGATCACCACTAACGATGCCAGATGGCAGGTCGATGGTGTGCGCTGCATTGGTCGTGTTGGTCTTGGAACTGGTGCTGGTCCCTGCGATGATGGGGAATCCATCACTGGGGGCGACGACCGAGCCCGGGGAATATTGCGGGTTCTCGGTGACCCATTGCGAACCGGTCCACTGCTCCCAGGTATCGGGGGTGTTCCATTCGCCGGATTGATGACTGCGGAAATCGCCAACGACCTGGGCATGGACGGAAAAGACCGTCATGGCAAGCAGGAGGGCGGATATCGAACGCGCGGCTCCGCAGAGCACATCGGTCGATCGCGACTGTCTCGTGGGAGAGTGTTGAATGCGCATGGCTTTGGTGAAGGGGGGGATCGTGATTTTGAGCCCCTTCGTGGCCGCTTGAACGGCGTCAAGCACGAATAGGTTTCGACGAACAGAAAGTCCGCACCCACGAACCATTTGATCAATTCGATGAATCCATCACCATCCAGCGAGCCGAGACCCATTCTTAGGTCTAATCAATAATATATAATCTACTGATATATAAATATTTATACAACATAGAAGTGGGATCCACACGCGACCAAGGACCGGCACCGACCCATATGAAAACGAAAGGGCCGCCTCCGGTGGAAGCGGCCCTGGTTCTCAGCGGACCCGTAGGGATTCGAACCCCAAACCTTCTGATCCGTAGTCAGATGCTCTATCCAATTGAGCTACGGGTCCTCGCGAAAACGGCTGCGAAGATAGCCAAAGATCCGTTCCACGAATGCGCGTAACCCGTTGCCGATCCGTGAGGCCGGTTCGCGGGGCTCAGATCCAGCGGTTCAACCAGTAATAGGCGATGGCGAGGTACTCGCGGATGCAGGTGACCTCCAGCTTCAGGTAGTTCCAGAAGGTGTAGCGGAGGCCGGTGTTGTCCGAGACGTCCGGTGCCCATGCCTTGCCCCCTATCGCCAGGTGCCGATAGGCGAAGTCATGGTCCATGGCGCGTTCCCACGCGGACTCCCCGCAGCTCCGCTTCACCCCTGCCTGTTGGAAGGCGCGTACGCTGCGGTACATGTTCTCCGGTGCGGTGACCAGGGCGACCCGCCGCCAGCGCGGATCCTGCACCCGCGCCATGATCAAGGCCTGTTCCCGCGTGTTCTCCCCATACGGGATCGGGATGATGCGGTGAGCCGCTATGCCGCGCAGCTTCAATTCCTCCACCATCTGTCGCATGGTGCTGCCGGTATCGGGTTGGACCACGAAGACCAAGGCCCTCGGTGTTTCCAACGCGAGGCTCGCCGCGCGGTGCAAACGCAGCAGTTCCGGTCCGGAAGGCATGCCGCTCCCCCCCAACACCACGATGGCGTCCGCCGTTGCGGTGCACTCCCCTGCTCCCCTGCCCAACCAGCGGTGCAGGTCGTATGGGATCCGGGTGCAGGCGCCCAGTACGAGCAGCAAGGCCAGCCCCCCTGCGGCCAGGACGATGCGCCGTGCCCACCGACCGCTCCAGCGGGCGATGGGGCGCGCCAGCATGCGCAAGGTGGCGAGCAATTCTGGGAAGAAGCGGGCCATGGGTGCCCGAACCTACGCTACGGCTTGTAATACTTGAGCGCCTCGGGCATGTAGGCGTTCAGGTCCTGGATCCGGCGCTCGTCGCTGGGGTGCGTGCTGAGCAGCTCGGGCGGTGCCTGGCCGGCGGAGTTGGCGCTCATGCGTTCCCAGAAAGCGGGGGCGGTGCGGGGGTCGTAGCCCGCCATGGCCATGAAGATGAGCCCCATCTTGTCCGCCTCGGTCTCGTGGGACCGGCTGTAGGCGAGCATGCCCAGCTGCGAGCCGATGCCCACGCTCTGGAGGAGGAGGTTGCGCGCCAGCCCCGGGTTCTCGCTGGTGAGGATGTCGAGCGTCATGCCCGCGCCCTGTGCCAGGATGCCCTGGCTCATGCGTTCATTCCCATGACGCGCCACGGCGTGGGCCACCTCGTGCCCCATCACCACGGCCATGCCATCCTCGTCCTGGGTGAGCGGCAGGATCCCCGTGTAGAACAGGACCTTGCCACCGGGCATGCACCAGGCGTTCACCGTGGGGTCGTCCGCCACGTTGAACTCCCAGTTGAACTCCTGGGCGCGGTCCTGCATCCCGTTGTCATTAAGGAAGCGCTCCACCGCGGAGGCGATGCGCTGTCCGCAAGCGCGGACCTGTTGTGTGCGCGGGTCGCTGTCCGGGAGGATGGTGCTGCTCTGGAGCGTCTCCCGGTACTGGTCGTTCACCATCGAGGCGATCTGCCCGGTGCTGATCACATTGAACTGGCGCCGACCGGTGACGGGCACCTTGGAGCAGGCCTGGAGGATCACCACCGCCAGGATCAGGGCGATTCGGGAAGAGCGCATCTGTTATTGGATCACGGCCGAGAGGCCACGTTGTTGCAGGGCATGGCAACGGGCTTCGAGCTGATCGAAGGTGCCGCGCTTCACGCCGCACTTGCCGTTATGGTGCACGATCCAGGCACATTGCTCGGCCTGGATGGGATCATGGTCGCAGATCTCCACCAGGCTCTCGATGACGTGATCGAAGGTGTTCACGTCGTCGTTGTGCAGGACGATCTCCCGGAAACTTCCGGTCTCCAGCAGGACCTCCTCGAGCAGGAGTTCCTCCGGGGAGTGGGCGGCACGCAGGGACATGGCGCGAAATTACGGCACAGGAGCGCGGCCGATCACGGGGACCTCCCATCCTCCTTTGAACCATAGTGCCGGAACGCGTTCGCCCTCACCGCGGACCAATTGAACCGGATGCACCCGGAGGGGGTGCCGACCAGCGATCAGGGCCTGGCCAGGATCGCCGGGCCGAAGCGCTCCAACAAGGCGGCGGCCTCCTGCATGGGGATGCGCTTGCCGTTGAGGTAGGCGGTAACGAAGGCGTCCTTCACACCTGCGCCCACGGCCTCATCCTTGCGCACGCGCGCCTGCTCGGTGTCGGTATACCGACCGGTGGTGTAGCGGATCTTGGCGGTCTCGGTGCGTTCGCTGTTGAGCGGCGCGATGTTGAAGAGCTTGCCCAACGGAACGGGCTTGCTGTACACACCCACCTGCACCGTGTAGAAGAGGCCTTTGATGGTCTCCACCTGTGTGGCCGGTGCCGCTCCGGGGACATTGTAATAGCTGGCCGCATCGGCTGGTGGGGTGTACGCTTCGACGATGGCTTCCGCCGTGGCCGGGTACTTCGCCAGAACGTCCTCGGTGCGTTGGGCCTGAGCCGGCGTCGGGGCCGTGGTCAGATCGACCGGCCGCTGGATCACCGCGGGGTTGGGCTGTGCAATGCCAGGCTCGGTGCGCACCGGCTCCAGGACCGTATTGCCATTGTCACGGCGTACGGCGGGGTTCGTGGTGGTAGCCGTGGTGCCCGTCCCGGCGGTGTTGTCAGCCACCTGCTGACCGGCCGCAGGGACCGCGCTTGTAGCGTTGGAGGTCGAAGCCAGGGCAGCCTGTTCCGCGGCGCGCGCTTCACGCATGGCCTCGCCCAGCGGGATCCGCACCCCATCGCGGTAAGCCACGACGAACGCATCGCGGTAGCCCCGATCGCGGACGCGGTCCTTGGCGCGGGCCGCCTGTTGGAAGCCGGTGAACAGACCGGCCGTATAGCGGATGAAGCCGTTCGTGGTGTGTTCGCCCATCACCGGGGTCATGTCGTTGAAGACCGACTCGGAGATCGGTGAGCGGAAGGCTCCGATCTGCACCTTGAAGACGATGCCACCGGGCATGACCGGATCCATCGCGATGGCGGCGGGCTGGCGCTCGGGGACCGGACGGAACTCGAACATATCGTTCTCCAGCACGGTCGGGAAGACCATGGCAGGCACCTGGTCGGCGGGGATCTCGGCGATGGGTCGGGCGACCGCAGGGCGTGCTGCGGAGGCATCTGTACCGAAGGGGGCGGTGATCTGGCGTGATCCTGGAGCCGGGCTGGTGGCGGGGGCCGCCATCCGGGTGTTCGTGGTCGTCGCCTCCACCCTGCGCTCGGCCGCATCCGGAAGGGCATTGCCCAGTTGGGCGAGCTGCGGTTCGGTGCGACGGGTGCGCATCTCCATCGCCATCCATTCGGTGGAACGTTCCGCGGGCATACCCTGCATGAGCACGCCGGCCTGGCTCTCATTGATGTTCGCCGCGCCGCGCAGCCGTGCCGCCACGTTGCTGAGCGAATCGGCCCGCAACGAGAGGAACTCCGCCCGGTCATAGAGGACCGAGCGCTTGGCCACGGCCTCCTTGTCGGTGATCTGTCCGTTGCGCTCCTCCGAATCGACGGTCGCCACCTGACCGCGCATGGCTTCACCCAACTGCCGGTTCACGCGCGCGGCAGCCTCCGCTTCGGAAGCGGCATCCAGCTGTTCAAGCGCCCGCGCCTTCATCTGGAAATAGCGGCTCATGTCCTCGTTGTCGAGCACCAGGTCCTGCTCCTCACCGGTGAGGTAGTAGTACTTGACCAGGCGGTCCCGTAGCACCTTCGCCTGTTCGGCATCGCGCTGCTGCAGTTCCAGGCCACGTGCCTCTTCAGCCCGGGCGAGGCTCAGTTCGTGCAGGGAATCCGCTTCCATGCGGGTGCGGACCGCCAGTTGTTCGAGGCGATCGCGGTCGCGTTTCTTCGCGGTGGTGGCGCTATCCTCCATGCTCGCGGCACGATCGGTGAGCGACAGCGAACGCTGTTCGAGGTCGGCGCTCTCGCGCGTGGCCTGGTCCTTCTTGAGCGACAAGAGATCGGGGTCGAAGGCAGGGTCCAGGGCTTCCGCCTTCAACATGACCGTTTCAGCCTGGAGGTAGTTCTCGTACAATTGGATCGGGGTGCGTGCCGAACGCGGCAGCGTGTTCTCGGTCCGGTCGGCCAGGGCTTCCGCCGCCATGCGGGCCTTGATCACATCGGATGCATCGGGGGTGCCCGCGGCGTTGACCGGCTCCACGATCGTTCCTTCCGTGGTCCCGGCTTCCTCCGCCGTGTCCTGGCCGCCGGTCATTGCCGCCCCTTGGTCAGTGGCGACCGCTGCTTCCTCCCCTTGCTGTGCATCGGTCAACCCACCATCCTGTTCGTCCTTTCCACGGTCCGCCGTGATGGTGGCTTCGTTGCCGGTGCCTGTGCCGGTGGGCTGCACCGTGGTGGTGCTTCCGGTCGACTTCACCGCGATGGCACCCACGCTGTTGGTGCCGGCCTTCGGACTGCGGGCATCCGCGAACGCGGGTTCCTGCTCAAGACCCAGCACGCGCCGTGCGATCTCCTCATACGCGAGCGTTTCGCCGCGCTGGTGTCGACCACCCAGGAGATAGGTCTTCACCGTGATCGAGCGGTCGAGCTGTTCAAGGGCTTCAAGCTCCATGCCGTATGCGGACCGCAGCAGGCTGTCGCGGACCATGATATCCTCGGTGCGATCGGCCTTCCTGCGGATGGACGCGGCCTCATCGAAGCGCGACTTGGCCATGGTGCGCATGTCCTCGGACATCACGAGCACGGCCTCATCCGGCGGCAGGCCCAGCTTGTTCACCTGGCCGTCGATCCGCTTGAGGCTGTCGGTACTGTTACGCCATTCCTCCTTGGTGAGGAAGGCGGAGCGCTGCCCCAGGTCGGAGCGGATGATCATACGCTCGTCGATGAGCTTGTCCGCCTCGCGGCGCTTGCGATCGAACTCCTTGCGGGGCAGCCCCACCATGGCCTCCTCCAAGGAATCGATCCGGTGATCGAGCTCCACCATGCGCTCCAGGTCCGCTTCCTTCAGGGCGACGGCCTCGTCCACACTGCGGGCGCGATGTACGACCTTGCTCGCATAGACCTCCTGCGGATCGTCGTGGATGTGGATGAAGCGGTCGTTGATCGGATCCTCTCCCGGTGCATGGCTCATGCGGCCCTTGTCACGTGGCAGGCCTTCGAAGGACCCGCCATCAGCCAGCGCCTCCTCCTTCCTGGCCTCCTCTGTGATGCGCTCGGCCTCCAGCACGTGGGCCTGGCGCAGTTGACGCAAGCGCTCGATCCGTGGCAGGATGATCTCGCCCTGCTGCGGTGCGAGTTCGAGGATCGCCGCCTGACGCACCATCTCCGCACGCATGCTGTCGGCGAGCATCAGTTCCAAGCCGCTGAGACCATCGGCTCGCGCGGCGCGATCCTCCACGGTGTTGAGGCGTTGCTTGTCCGTCCCGTAGTCGGCGTAGAGCAAGTTGATGAGGTCCTCCTCGTCGGTGTCCGGGAAGAAGGTGAGCGGTGTGCGTTGCATGTCCACGCCTTCCATGGCCAGGTCGGGATCGGCTGGATCGGGATCCGCTGGTATGTTCAATGCTGCCTGGCGCGCGTCCAGACCGCTCAAGCGTGACTCGAGCTCGGCACGTTCGGCGGGGTTCTTCTCCGCGGCGATGGCCTGTTGCAGTTCGGCGCGTTCGTTCTCCAACAGGAACTTCTCCGTGCTCCTGTTCGCGTCCTCCGGGCCGCTGGGGGTGTTGCCATCGACGGTTGGCTCCACGCGCGTGTTCAACGCCGCGCTGGTCGTAGCATCCGTTCCCGCCCGATCCCCGGTGGACGTATCGGCACGATCGCTCCCTGTTCGAGGAGCCTCGGTCCCGCTCTCCGAAGACGAGTTGGATGCCAGTTCCTCCGGCGAACGGTCGCTGCCATTGGATGCGGCGCCGTCCCTGGAGCCCTCCTGTATGACCGCGCTCGCGGTCGATGCGGTTCCGGCATCCTCTGAAGTTCGATCCGCTCCCGTGCGGTTCGTTGCCGCGGACGAGCCGTCCTCCTGTGGCTCCTCCACCAGGCCGATGGTGCGGCCCGCGTTCACGAGTTCATCACCGGTTGGAACGGGGACCTGGTCCACCTGTGCGTTCCGTACCTCGCCGGTCGCCGAGCGCTGCGGGACGGTGGTGCGGTTGTCCGCATGCACCGCATCCCCGCTGCCATCACGGTCCATGCGCTGTGTGGGTGTGGAAGCCGCCGCCAGCACGGCTTCCGGACCCACCAGTTCCCAATTGAAGGAGCGCGCTTCGGCCGCAGCCGTCGGTTCCACGAAGGCGCCATCGTAGCGCGCATCCACCTGGATGGTCTCGATCCTATTGCCGATGCCCGCGATCCGTTGACCAAGGCTGGCAAGCTCCTCCTTCGAAGGGGCCTGACCCGTGTTGGCGACCGACCGTGTCGACAGGTGATGCAGCAGGGAGTGCTGTCCGCGCTTCACGGCGACCTCCGACCCCAGTTCGCGCGCGGTGTTGAAGGCGGCCTCCACCTCCGTGTGCATGTAGGACAGCTGCTGCTCCTGCTCGGCGATGGTGCGGTTCAACTCCTCCTTGCGCGACTTGCTCTTCGTGGCATCGCGCTCGCGCTTCGCCCGGTCGATGCGATCGGCGAACTCGGTCTCCTCGCTCCGCTTCGAAGTGGCCTGGTTCAGGCGTCGTGCGGCTTCCTTCTCCTGTTCGGTGAGGTCCCGGCGCACCTGTTCAGCGATGGAGAGATCGCCGTCCGGTCCGGACTTGACATCGAGCCGTTCCTTCAAGGCCCGCAGTTGCGTCAATGTGGCCTCCTTGCTTCCCGTGGCCATGGAATTGCCGAGTTCGGTGGCCAGTCGGCCGGCCGTTGCGGCGCGCTGCTTCACGGCGGTGCGTTCGGTCTCGAGGTCGCGTGCTGCCAGGTACGCCGCCCTGGCGCGCAGATCGGCGGCGCGCGACCGCTGGCGCTGTTGCGCCGCCTCGCTCATCAAGGTATTGCGCTCCGTTCCATCGGTGGCGGCATTCGCGCGCTCCACGGAGGCGATGGCCTCACGTGCCGCCTGCTCCGCAGCGGTTGCCGCATCGCGCGCGATCGCGAACGCGGCCACGCTTTGATCACCGAGGTCCTTCTCCAGTGCCTCCAGCTCGAGGGCGTCCTCCTTTGCCAATTGCAACGCCTTCGCCTCGGTCATGTCCCCGGCGAAGCCGGCCTGCGTGAGCAGATCACCCTCGACCACCGGCTCCACGGTGGGTTCGACCGGTGGCCGATCCCCGGTGACATCGAGGCGCGCACGGCGCTTGATCTCGTCCATCATCAGGGCGATCATGTCCTCCTCCAACGGATCATCGAAGTAGTTCCTGATCACCAGTTCCTCCATGCCGGCATTGGAGCGCAGCTCGAGCTCCTGGCGGAATGCACGGGCGCTGGAGGCCCGAGGAACGTCCACCGTGCCCGTGTGGGTCCTGCCGCTCGGGCCACATTCCACGAGGTAGCGGAACGTGCCGCTCCGTGGGAAGGCGAGCACGTAGGACCCATTGATGTCCGTGCGCACATCGGCGACCCGTTCACGCGTCACGGCATCCTCCACCATGATGTGCGCCTTGCGGTCGTTCTTGTCCAGCGCGCTGGCGAAGGTGCCCTTCATGACGGTGACCACCACGGGCACCTGTGCGGTTGCGACGCGGTACACGTGCAGTTTGCCCTGCCGGCTGCTGCGGCCGCTGGCGAAGCAGGCCTCCTTGTTCTCCGCGTCGGTCATGTAGAAAACATCGTCATCCGGGGTGTTCACGGCGAAGTCGAGGTTCTCGGGCGGACCGAAGGTCTCCGACACCTTGTCGTAGGCCGATCGGAAGATGTCGTAGCCGCCCATGCTGTTGTGGCCCTTGCTGCTGAAGTAGAAGCTGCGGCCGTCCGGATGGAGGAAGGCGAAGTCCTCGTCCTGGTCGGTGTTCACATAGCCGGCCAGTTTCACCGGTGTGGCGAAGGTGCCGCTGGTGAGCAGTTCGGTGCGATAGATGTCGAGGCCGGTCTTGCCGTCCTTGCCATAGCTGGCGAAGTAGATGGGGCCGCCCTTCTCCGGCAGGTAAACGAGGGTGCGTCGCTTGCTCTTCTTATCCAGCGTGGACCTGAGCTCCTCCGGCAGCACGACGATGCGACCGCCGATGTCACCCAGTTCATAGAAGCGGAAGAACTCGGCATCATCCACCTCCACCTTGTTGTGCACGGTGATCTCCTTGAGGTTGCTCAGGAGGTTCATGCCATTGCGGCATTGCTTGTCCAGCGCGGCGATGGGGAATCCCTCCAGTTCCTTCTTGCTTCCGGTGCCCTGGTAGCGCTGATAGGCGGTGAGCGCGTCCTTGAAGCGGTAGCTGAGGTGATAGGCGCGGCCCAACCAGTACCAGGCGTCCGGGGGGATCGACGGGTCCTCGGTGGCGAACTTGAGGTGGCCGATGGCCTTGTCGCGATCGGTACCGTTGAAGAGCAGGCAGGCGCCGAACTGGTAGTTCAGCACGCGGTCACCCGGATCGAGGCTGACGAGCTGGCTGTATAGCGGGAGCGCCGACACGTAGTCCTTCTCCGCGAACAAGGCATCGGCCTTGGCGCGGACCTGCTGATCGCCCTGGCCGAAGACCAGCGTGGAGAGCAGCACGAAGAACACTATGCCCGTTCTGCGGGTCATCGTAAAGAGTGGGCGCTTGTACGCGACCTGGTCGCAAGCGGTTTCATGAGGGCGTGTGGCGTTTCCCGGCGAGGGTCATCCGGTTCTCCTCGCCACGCAAGAGGCGCAGGATGTTCTCCCGATGCGTGTAGAACACGAGCAGGCAGAGCACCACGGCGAAGCCGATCTTCACCGCGCTGAACTCCTTGTAGATGATGATGACCGCGAGCGGGAAGGCGAGCGCGGCGCAGAGCGATCCGAGGGAGACGTAGCGCGAGAGCAGGAAGACGACGGCGAAGACCAACACACAGATGGCGGCCGCACCGGGATGCACGGCGAGCACGCCACCCAGGGAGG
Organism: Bacteroidota bacterium; assembly: GCA_029573495.1. Taxonomy (GTDB): domain Bacteria; phylum Bacteroidota; class Bacteroidia; order Flavobacteriales_F; family PHOS-HE28; genus PHOS-HE28. The sequence goes on from JAKQEI010000241.1 coordinate 18,359, forward strand.
TGGCCACGCCCTTGCCCCCCTTGAAGGAGGCGAAGACCGGGTAGAGGTGACCGATCACGGCCGCACCGACGAGCGCCACCCGGAACCACATCCAGGGAGCGGTGTCGGGTTGAAGATCGCTGAAGTTGGGCAGCACGCGCACGGGCACGAAGCCCTTGAGGATATCGATCAACAGCACCGGTACCCCGGCGCGTGGCCCCAGCACCCGGAAGGTGTTGGTGGCTCCGGCATTCCGGCTGCCATGCTCACGCACGTCCACGCCGAAGATGGCCCTGCCCCACCAGACACTGGTGGGGATGCTGCCGACCAAGTAGGCGATCACCATCGATGCTATGCCGTACACCCAGGGGAAGTCCATGGTTCAGAGTCCGAATCGCTCGCGGAAGTCGTCCACCTTCTTCTTGTTGGTGAGGGTGAACTGGTAGGCCGCCTGTCCTTTGTCCGTGTTCAGTTTCTTCTTGTCGTCCTTCAATTCGCTCAACATCGTGTTGAAGGTAGCATCACTGCTGTACGCGTACATGTAATTGCGCGTGTATTGGAAGAAGTAATAGGTCTGGTCGTCCATGGCCAGGTACACCGTGAGGATGTCGCCGCTGCGCTTCCGCTCGAGGTGCACCTTACCCTTCACGTAGCGGTACACGGGCTTCTTGAGGATGCTCGCGATGCCGATCGGGCCGTCGCTCAACCAGCTCTGCTCCGGGCCGTCCCAGTGCATCTTCACATCGGCGAGCACCAGCGGCTTCACCAGTTCATCCGGCAGCTTCTTGATCTCACCCTTGATGCTGAGCTCGCTGATGAGCTTGTCCGAGCGCTCCAGCCCGAGCACCTCGCGCAACATCCGCTCGTAGTACGTCTTGGTGATGTCCACCGGCTTGAGGTCCGGGTAGGCGACCATCTCCGCCGCCATCCGCTCCAGGGCATTGTCGTGGAAGAAGAAGTCGTGGATCATGACCTCCTCCGTGGTGAGCGTCTGCCCTTCCGCCTCGTAACGCAGGCCACCCACGTTGGTGAGGTGAACACTGCCCAGGTCCACGCCGTGGTCGATGCGACCGTCGCCGAGGATCACGCAATTCTCCACCGCCAGGCTCACGAGATCGCCGGGCAGGTCGCGTTTGCGGATCTTGTCCTTGTTGGAGATCATGTACTCCTTGCGGGACTTGTCGAAGTAGAGCAGTCCTCGAGCGCGGATGATGTGCCGGTCCTTCGCATCGGCCACGCGGCTCAGGAAGGTGCCGTACACCTTGAAGGGATCCTCATCGGTGAGGTGCACGCCCGCACCGATGAGCGCACCCTGGTCATCGTACAAGGTATCCGCCACGGGGATGAAGACCTCCATGGGGTCGATGGGGCCGCTGAACTTCATCCAATTCCTGGCCAGACCCTCACAGCCGTGCTGGATGCGGGTGCTGCCCGTGAAGGTGAGCTCCTTGATGCTCGCGGTGAGCGCCACGTCCCCGAAGAAGTCGAAGGCGGGGCTCAACCGGAAGTCCTGCTCCTTGGTGATGCGGCCCCGGGCGATGGTCTGCAGGCCGGTGTCCACCTTGATCTCGTTGAGCGCGATCGTGAAAGCCTTCTGGTCCTCGTCCACATAATCGATATCGCCCGTGGCGGTGTAGTTCCGCTTCGCCTTGATGTCCACCACGGCGTTGTAGATGCGGTGGTGTTTGGTGACGTAGTTCGCTGTGATGATGGCGTTGGTGAGCGGGTCCATCACCGCGTTCTTGCGGATGCGCACGCGCATGCTGTCCGGGGTCACGAGCGCGTCGGCCACCTGGATGTACTGCACATCGTTGGCGGTGATCAGGTGCTTCTTCAGGTCGTAGCGCGCCTTGGGCGCCATGAAGCTGAGCGAGTCCTGGTCGGGTCGGGTGCTGATGAAGTTGGAGCCGGAGAGCTGGAGGTCCTCGTTGCCCACGGCGGCGGTGCGATCGCTCTCCAGTTCGATGTCGCCCTGGTCCATGTACCACTTGAAGCGGTCCATGAAGCACATGTACTGGTTCACCGGGAACTCCACCTTGGTCTCGGTGCCGTTGCTCACGAACTCACCCACACGCTCGTCCAGCTTCACGGTCGCGTTCACGTTGTCCGTCTTGAAGGCGATGCTGGCGGTGTCACCTTCGGTCAGGCGGAAGTCCGAGGTGTCGGCATGCACCTGCATGGTGGTGAACTGGAAGAGCTTCGAGGAGAGCGTGGCGTTCTTGAAGTCCACGAGGCCGGCGCCGGTCATGCCTGTCGGGCGCAGCTCGGTGAGGCCGTGTAGGAAGGCCTGGTCGCCGAACATCTCCATCGGCTTCTTGAGCTTCTCCGTGCGCAGGACGTCGTTGGCCGGTTCAAGTCGCACGAAGAGGTCGGCACCGCGCACATCGGGCACCTTGCTGGGCGCCACACTCGACCTGTTGATCAAGGTGTCAGCCCGGCCCAGGGTGCTATCCGGGCAGAAGACCAAGGCCTTTGACCGCAGGGTGGTGGTGAGGTATTCCATCTCGCCCTTGCCCTGGAGGCCCCGGCTGTTGAGGGTGATCTCATCGGTGAACTTCGCCTTCCGGCCATATAGCGGGAGCCCACCATCGCCGGTCTTCCGCACGAAGCCGAGCGCGTAATCAGGCTGCAGGCCGAGCGGCTCCTTGATGTCCGGGAAGATGCCGCCGCTCACCAGCGTACCGGTGAAGTTGAGACCGGCGTTGGTGAAGTTGTCCAGGCTGTCCAACAGGAAGGGATCGCTGCGGTAGTAGAACTTGTCCCGCACGTACACCCCCCGCTGCGTGGACCGCTTGTCGTAGAAGACGTAGCTCTCCTTGGTGCTATTGAACTTCGGGAACTGCGGGTAACGGCCGGTCATGCGGCCATCCGGTCCCTTCACCTGCTGCAGGCCGTTCTTGTTGCTCGGCTCGTCGATCTCCAGCGTTCCCGTGACCTGTTCAAGCACGTTCTTCACACGGACGAGGGTGGTCTGTCCCTGATCGTTCTTCTCGAAGCTGTCGGCCATGAAGCTCACGCTGTCCACGTTGAGCAGGTCGATCACGAAGGGGTCGTAGTGGAAGTAGTACTCCTTGCCGTAGAACTGCAGCTTGCCGGCCTGCACGCTTCCTCCGAAGGTGAAGTCGCGGTCCTTCTTCACGGTCACCTGCTTGCCGCTGGGGTAGATCTTCACGTCCTGTGAGTCGCTCACCACCACGCGTGCCACGCCCATGATCGCCAGGTCGTAGTTCAGCAGGTTCACCGTGGCGTTCACGCTGTCGCTGTTGCTGTTGAACTGGAGCACGTCGTAATCCTGCTTGCCGGCGCTGTTGAGGATGTGCTGGCGGAGACGGGGGTTGGTCTCCACCCACTCGGTCTCGGGATCGAACTTCAGGTAGCCCTTGTTGGCCATGTCGATCAGCAGCGGGATCACCGCCTCCTTCTGCATGCGGCTGAAGACGGCGAACTCCTGGGCATAGAACCTTCCCTCGTTCTGCTTGCTGAAGTCGTTGAGACGCACCAGGGGATGCACCTGATCGATCCCCATCATGGCGGTGTAGCGTCGCTCCTTGAAGTAGTCGAAGCTCTCGAAGCTTGCCTTGGTCTGCGTGCTGCCCTGCAGGTTGCCCAGCTGCAACACCGGATCACCCTGCTTCCAGGTGATCGTCTCGAAGTACATGTCGAGCTTGTGGTAGGTGTCGTAGAAGGGTGCCTTGCCGAGGCCCTCGTCCTTCTTGATGAGGCTGAGCTGCTTCCGGCCCTTGAGGAAGCGCATGCTCACGCTGGGGTGGTAGATCGAGTCCTTCTCCAGCAGCAGTTGGAGCGACACGTCATCACTCGTGATCCGCTCCGGTTCGATGCTGTAGAAGAGGCCGCGTGTAACGATGAACGGGCGCTTGTCGCGATAGAAGGTCATGAAGGCGGGCTCCTCGTCCGTTCCATAGCCCTGCAACTTGGCGCCCTGCATGGTGAAGCCACCTTCGAAGTCGATCCCCTCGGCGATGTCGCGTATCTTCATCCGGCGGTCGTAGCTCTCGAAACGCGGATAGCTCGCGGTCTTCTCGTCCACGTTGGCCAGCACCTTGTCCGTGATCCGACCCAGCAGGGTGCGCTCGAAGTAGGGGTCGTTGAACTGGACCGAGTCCACCTCGAAGGTGGCGCTCTTCATCTTGATCTCGTAGTCACGGTCCCACTCGGCGAAGGTGGCCGTCGGCTTCAGGCCCGCACGCTCCCAGGTGACCTTGCCCCCGCGCCCGCGCCAGATCTCCATGGTGGGCAGGTAGGTACCGCTCGTGGCGAGGATGACCGCGCTGTCGCCCTTGGCCGTGCACACCAGGTCGGTGGTCGTGAACACGATCTTCGGTATCGAATCGAACTCGAAGGTGAATTTCGGGGAGCGGCTGCGCCACGCCGTGCTGGCACTGGCGAACATGGTGTTGTCCTTGAACAGGTTGGCACAGGTGGCGATGAAGGCGACCACGTTCTGTTTGCGGCCGCTCTGCACGAGCTTGTCCATGCCCTGCATCCACGCATCGAACTCCTGCGGACTGCGACCACCATTGGGGAAAGCGGCGATGGCACCGAGGTAATCCCGGAAGTGCGGGAACGCCTCGAAGCGTTTCTTCAACATGTAGTTCGAGACCTCCACGATGCGACCGCGCTGGGCCGCGTTGTAATAAGGCCCGTTCCAGACCGGCGTGAATACCTGCTCCATGAAGGGTCGCCCCTCCTTCTTGTCCGCCTCCACCAGGAAGGTGGTCATCTCCTGGAGGAAGAGCGCCTGATCGTTGGGGAAGGGCTTCGTTTGCGCCCGGGTATCGACACCCGCGAAGATCAGCGCGATCCACACGAACGACCAACGAAAGGACCAGACGTACGCCTTCATGGGACCTGAGGTTTGCGGCAACCGAGCAAGGACCACTCCCCTTCCTCCAACTGCTCAAGGGTCACCAGGCCGTGTCGTTCTGCGGCTTCGGCGAGCAACGGCCGGTCACCTACGATGAAGCCGCTGAGGAACAGCGCCGCACCGGGGCGCATGGCACCCGCCATCAGGCCCATCGCGTCGAGCAGGGTGTTGCGTTCGATGTTGGCCAAAATAAGGTCGTAGTCGCAGCCCTTCAGGTCGATGGCCGTGCCCTTTTCCACAGTGGTCCGGGAACAACCGTTGCGCACCACATTGTCGACCGCGTTCAGCACGGCCTGTTCATCGATGTCGATGGCCCTGATCGCGCTCGCACCGAGCCGTTCCGCCAGGATCGCCAGTACCGCCGTGCCACAACCCAGGTCGCAGACCGCCTTGCCCGTGAGACCATCGGTGAAGGCTCCTCCCGTACTGCGCAGATCGAGCATCGCCCGCACCATCATGCGCGTGGTGGCGTGGTGTCCGGTGCCGAAGGCCATGCGTGGTGTGATGACCAGTTCATGCGCGAAGCCTTCGACCGCGGCGTGGTGTTCCGCACGGATGCGCACCTCCTTCCCCACCTCCACGGGCTGGAAGCTCTGCTCCCAGATCGCGTTCCAATTGCGCTCTTCCAACCTGGACACCGACCAGGACACGGTGACATGCGGATCGCGCATGGTGACGAGCTGCTGCAGCCCGTTCACATCGAACAGCGCATCGTCCACATAGGCCTCCAGTCCGCCGGTGGTCTCTTCGAAGCCTTCGTATCCGATCTCGTTGAGTTCGGCCAGGAGGATCTCGCGCCAGGGCTCGGGCGGGGAGATGAGGAAGGTCACGCGGGTGTATGGCATCTTCTCTGCGTTGATCCGTAAGTGGATCAGTGATCAGGCCCGGCCGGCAAGGCGGATCAACTCACCGAACTGCGCGGCGTCCAACGATGCGCCACCAATGAGGCCTCCGTTGACATCCCGGTTGGCGAACAGCTCGGCCGCATTGTCCGGCTTGCAGCTGCCCCCATAGAGGATGGGAACACGGCTGGCCAGATCGGCACCATGCGCGCTCAGCAGCCCGCGGATGTGCGCGTGCATCTCCTGGGCCTGCGCGGACGTTGCCGTGAGACCGGTACCGATGGCCCAGACCGGTTCGTAGGCGATCACCACCCGGGAGAGCTGCTCACTGCTCAACGCGCCAAGGGCGACCTTCACCTGGTTCGTGACCACCTCGAAGTGCTTTCCGCTCACGCGCTCCTCCTGCGATTCCCCGCAGCAGTAGATCGGGATCAGCCCATGTTCGAGCAGTGCGCCGATCTTCAGGCCCACCACCTTGTCGGTCTCGCCGAAGTATTGCCGCCGTTCGCTGTGGCCCACGATGCAGGCCTTCACCCCGATGCTCCTCAGCATGGGCACGCTCACGGC
>JAKQEI010000259.1 GCA_029573495.1 Bacteroidota bacterium
CGTGTTCCAGGAATCCATCGTGGTGCTCTGGCTCGGTGTGAAGGAAGGTCGGGTGGTCCCCGAGGCGGATGCCGGCGGTTTCCTTTTTCGCGTGGCGAAGAACAAATGGCTGGACGTGCTGCGTTCGGCAGCGCATAAGCAGATGAAGGTGGTGCACGACGATCGCATAGCGGAGCGGATCGACGAGGTGGACGACCTCGAAGAACGGATCGTGCGCCTCCGTGGGGTGTATGACAAGCTCGATGACAAGTGCCGCCAGGTGCTGGACCAGTTCTACTACGAGCGCAAGGACCTCGCCACCATCGCCACCGGCATGGGGGTGGAGGAGGAGAGCATCCGCACGATCAAGTACCGCTGTATGATGAAACTGCGCGCCTTCCGCAAGGCCATCAGAGGGGAGGAAGAACGACACGGATAGAACGGTATGTTGGACAGGGACACTTTCGAGGCCATCGAGGCCTATGCGCTCGGCACCATGCCGGCAGCGGAACGCGAACATTTCGAGGAGCGCCTGCGCACCGATCCGGCCCTGCGCGCCGAACTGGAACAACAACGCGATCATATCCGCGCGGTGGAGCTCGGTGGATTGCAACGCGCCCTCAAGGACATCGCGCAGCAGCAGGCCGCCTCCGGTAACCGCCGTTCCTGGACGCCCTACCTCAAGGTCGCGGCCGCAGTGGCCGTGGTAATGTGTGCTGCCTTGTGGTATGCGCTTCGCCCCACCACCGGCGAACGCCTCTATGCCGCGCACTTCTCCCCCGATCCCGGACTGCCCGTGGCCATGAGCGCGGCGGATGATCACGCCTTCCAGGATGCCATGGTGGCCTACAAGCTGGAGGACTATGCCGAGGCCCGGGCGAAGTGGAGTGCGCTGTTGACCGAGCGACCGCAGAACGATACCCTGCGCTACTACACCGCCATGGCCGCGCTCGGTGCGGAGGAGGTGCGCACCGCCATACCGCTGTTGGAAGCCGTGCGGACGGATGCCTCATCCCACTTTGCCGACCAGGCTTCGTGGTACCTCTTCCTGGCGTACACGCACGAAGGAGATACCACGAACGCGAACACGATCCGCTTCGATCCGGCCGATGCCCATGCCGCTGCGGCGGCCACCATCCAACAAGCCTGGCGATGAGCGCGCACGCACCGCAGCACCCGTGGGTGCGCATCGGTGCGGTGTGCGCGTTCCTGCTGTTCGCTTCAACGGCAAACGCACAGGGCGACCAGCGTGCTGCGCGCCACGCACGCATCAGCGAATTGCATGAGGCCGGGGAACATGCGGCCGTGGTCCGCGAGGTGGAACTGCAGCTGCAACAGGTGGAAGGCACCACCTGGGCCGATTCGATCCATCGTTACCTCTACAAGTATGGCCATGCCCTGCGCCGGGCCAGGGGTGCCGAAGCGTCCATCGCCGGGGCCGAACGCATCATGGACCTGGTGCGACAACGTGCTCACGCCCCGCATGAACTGGAGGCGCTCTTCGACCTCAGCTGGATCTACTATGAGGCCGGCGAACTGCGCGAATGCGCCCGCGTGGATTCATTGGCCGTGCTCGTGGCCGATGGCAGCAAGGACATCTCCTACGTGCAGCGCGGACGTGCCCGCCAATACCTCGCGTTCGACCACAGCGTGCTCGGCCATCACCAGGCTTCGGCCACATGGGCCCGCGAGGCCCTGGCGCAATACAAGCTGGCGGACAAGGTGCCGGCCACCCAATGGGCGGAGTCCTACACCGCCGTCGGTGCGGCGAACTGGCACCTCGGCCACATCCGCGAAGCCGAAGCCGATTACCTGCGCGCCTTGGAAGTCCTGGGCGCGGATACCTCGGAGGCCGCGCTCGGCCGCAAGGCCAGCGCCTACGGCAACCTCGGTGTGCTCTGGCAGGGTGCCGGTGATCTCACCCGTGCGCGCAACGCCTACGATGAAAGCCTGCGCACCAACGACCGCCTCATCGCCATCACCACCGATCCATTCACACGCGATGAGGCCATCGTCAGCCGCTCGCGCACCTACCTCAACCTGGCGACCATCTTCTTCCACCTGGGTGATCACGGCCGCGCGCGCGAGTTGCTCGAACTGGCGCGACGTGACCGCAGCAGCGTGCTGGAGCCCGATGATCCGCAACTGATCGCCATCCAGCAGCGCTTCGCGAACCTGGAGGTGGATGCCGGCAACCTCGATCGCGCA
>JAKQEI010000008.1 GCA_029573495.1 Bacteroidota bacterium
GTTCATTTGGTGAACGAGGTGATCATCCAATGGTGCTTCTCGAGCTGTTCGATGAAGCCTTTCACCATGCGTTCGGTCCCGCTATCGGAGAGTTCCAGCGCGAGATCGACCGTTTCACTGAGGCGGTCCACCAGGGTCACATAGTCGGCCAGCAGGTTCTTCATCATCTGGTCGGACTTCGGCACCGTCGGATCCTCCTTCAACGTGCTTTCCTTCAGGTATTCAGCGTAGGTGCTCAACGGACGCTCCTGGAACACGCGGATGCGCTCGGCGATGAGGTCGATGTTCGCCTGTGCCTCGGTGTACTGCAGTTCGAGCTTCTCATGGATGTCGAAGAAGTCGCCGCCGGTCACGTTCCAATGGTAGTTGCGGAGCTTCTGATAGTGCACCTGGTAATTCGCGAGCAGGGCGTTCAGTGAATCGGTGATGCGGTTGCGTTCCTCCGCGGTCCAGCGCAGGGTGTGTCGTTTGGTGGCCATGGGTCTTTTTTGGCCGGAGCAACGCATGGGGCATGCCGATCCCCGTTGGCCTGACCGGACCGTGCGTCCGCCGATCCCAGCTGGGGAGGGACGTCCTCAGCCCGTGGATGGTATTGGACAGATCGGCTCGGTCATCCAGGAAGGTGCCGTTGAGGAGAGGGGTCTAACCCGCGTTCTGTCCGATGCGGTGAAGCAAGTTGCTGATCTCCGCATAACTGCTCGGCTTGAATCGCAGTTCTGTCCGTTGGCCGGGCACCACCATTTCATGGGAAAGCTGTGGCCTGCCATCCACCACGGCGTAGGCGAATACCACGGCGGGTTCCTTGCGGCTCACCTTGTCCGAACGCCATGAGCCGTCCTGTCGTTCGGTCAAACGCATCAGGCTCGCCATCTCCGTGAAGATCAGGTAGACCTCCGAGCCCAGCGGTGCATCACCTTGCGCGACCACCACTCCCTGATCCGCCGGGGCGACATCGTAGAAACGATCGCAGTTGATCCAGCCGAGCCTGTTCGTGGTGAAGAGATAGGAGCGGACCACATCCATCTCCGCAGTACCCCGTTGGTCCGACGCGGCCATGTACTCCGTGAATTGGGCATCGCGTTCCTCCCGCCACACGGCCATCAGCGAATCGCGAAGCTGTCGTCTGTCGGCATTGTTGGCATGATGGCGCTCGTAAGCCGGCAGGTACACTTCCTCGATCCACCGGGCGTGTTCCTCCTCCTTCTTCGCATCCCAGGCCGCCTTCCGCTCCCTGTACCGTTCGATCCGTACCGGGTAGTTGCGCACCTCCTCCTCGAACGCACGCTGTTGACGCTCGAACCGGACCATGCGCCTCTCATGGTCGGCCAGGGCGCGTTGATACCTGGCTTCCGCCTCCTGCTCACCCCGCGCTGGCCAGAGGAAGGAGAAGAAGGTCCTCCTGGGTGTGAAGTCGGAGCGGATCGGCAGGATGGGTGGTCGTTTCAGGAAAGGCGGACTTGGCTTCAACGGCATCCCATTCCGATCCTCGATGTACACGGGCGCCTTGAAGCGACGGTCAAGGACCATGGGCGCCCGGGGTTCGACCCACTGGGGCGCCAACTGTACCTGCATCGGCTGTGCCGTGGAGGTCCAGTCAGTGCCATCTGGGCTGAGGAAGAGTTCCATGTCCTTCTGCGGATCGCTGGAAGGCATGCTGACCAGCATCGGAGAATCGGCAGCTATCCGAAGGACCTCACCGTTGCTGTTCGTCGCCAGTACCTGCATCATTCCGCCCGTTTCCAGCATGCGTCCACCGCTGCGCGTGCTCAGGCGATGACCGATCATCGCCTGATGCTCCAGGGCTTCGGTCAATTCCACTGTCACGGCTCCGCTGATCCGCCGTCCGTGGGGGTCAACGAACGCGTGCGCCGGCAGATCGATGCGCGTTCCCGAAGCACCGCAGATACTGGTCTGCTTTCCCGCATCGATCTCGAAACGCTGGACGCTGCCCGCCGTCAATGCCGCCCGCAGCTCATCCACGCTGCCGTAGTAAGTGCGTTCGAAGGTGATCCGCACGCGTCTGTTGACGGCCATCCCGCGCTCGTGGGCATTGCTCTCCACGGGTTCCCGTTCGCCGCTGCGTTGCACGTGGACCAGGTCGGTCGGCACGCCATGCGCCACCAGGTAGTGCACCACCACATCGGCCCGGGCGGAGGAAAGGGCATCGTTGTAGGCCACGCTGCCGTCGCTATCCGTGTGTCCATGGACCGTGAAGCGGTATTCGCCGTTCAGGGTGCAGCGGTCCATGAAGGTGTTGAGCATGGTCACCGCCTCCGGGGTGAGTTCACTGCGGTCCTTGGCGAAATGGACCAGCAGTTCTTCGTTCGTGGTCGCCGCCCGGGCGGCTGGATGCAACAGGAACAGGACGGGAAGCAGCAGGTGGCGCATACGATCATGGGTTAGGGTGGCACGTTCGCTAACGGTCGTCCGATCATCACGTTGAATGCACAACGCGGCGATCGGTCACACGGTATGTTGGCCGATCACGAAAGTGGATCCACGGATCCACGACCCATGCCGCCCCCGAACAGGAACATGTGCATGAGAACCGGGACCCGCAGCGCCTCTTACCGGTCAGGCAGGCTACCAGCAGCGATCAGGATCCGTCCGATGCCAGCGCGGTTCACCGCATCTTCATCACCGCCTTCACCTGCTGTTCCATACCGGTCTGCACGCGACAGTAGTACGCGCCTGCGGCCAGGTCACCGAGATCCACCTGCATGCGGTGTTCTCCGGCGGGCAGTGGTCCATTATGGATCGTACGCACCACCTGGCCGTTGTCCCCGTACACCTGCACCACGGCCCGATCACCGCCGGTCTCGAACCGGAGGTTCACCACATCGATGAAAGGGTTCGGGTACACGTCGAGCAACGAAACGCCCGCGCGTTGGTTCGCCTCATGCACGCCGACTCCCAGGCAGCCGCTGGGGTCCACCAGGGCAAGCGTCTGGTAGGTGTCCAGCATCACGGCGTCCACATCGTCGGGTTCCAGGCAGAACCAATCCTTCAGGACGCTCGCGTAAACGCTGCGGAAGTCGTACTGCATGGGCAGGTTCGTCTCGTAGGTCGTGTTAGCGGGGATGTCGGGGTTCGCACCGAGCATGCCTGGCAGCACATTGGTGCCGAACAGGAAGAGCGGGGCCGAGGTGCCGTGGTCCGTGCCGATGGATGCATTGCTCTTGATCCGCCGCCCGAACTCCGAGAAGGTCATGCCGATCACGCGGTCATCGATCCCGAGCAGTTCCAGATCGTTCTGGAAGGCGTGTATGCTGTCACTCACCCCGCGCAGCAGGTCGGCATGGTTGCCGATCGTGGGGTTGCCGCTCACCACCTGCTGGGCATGCGTGTCAAAGCCGTCGATCCCCACCCAGTAGATCCGGGTCTTCAGGCCGCCGCAGATCAGCTGCGCCACGATCTTGAGGGCGCGGGCCAGTTCAGCACCGGGTTGATCCCCCGTGGGGTAGAGGGTGCTCAGGTTGCACCCCGGGACCGCTGCGGCCTCGATCACATCCCCGTACAGGTCGGACTGCCGCTGCACGGTGCGCACGAAGTCGAGCTTCGAGCCCATGCAATCCGCCGTAACGGGGTCGGTGAAGAGGTTCCCCGTGAGGTTGAGCGAATCCTCGGTGTTATAGATGGAAGCCCCCATGGACACACCCTGATGCTGAAGCCCGATGCTGATGGGCGCTCCGATGCGGATCGAGAGCGGGTCCGGCATGGTGGCGTTCGGGTAACCGTTCGGGAAGTTCGGATACTCCTGATGGAGGTAGCGTCCCACCCAGCCGCTGGCGAGTTGTTGGTCACTGTTGGCACCGGTCTCCCAGATGTCGGTGCTGCGGAAGTGGGAGAAGTCGGGGTTCGGGTACCCGACGCCCTGCACGATGCTGAGCTTGCCGTTCTGCCAGAGTTCGCGCATGCCGCCCATGGAAGGGTGAAGACCTGTGCCCACCACACCAGGCAGGTCGAGCACGGCGTTTTCGGGGATCAGGACGTTGGAGCGAACGCTGGACAACACACCGTACTGATCGAGCGGGATCACGGTGTTGAGCCCGTCGTTGCCACCGTACAGCTGCACGATGACCAGAACGCGGTCCTCGCCGGAGCGGTCGAACAGCGGGGAGAGCATGGGGTTCCCGAGGCCACGGACGGAGAATCCACCGATGGTGGCGGCCGAAGCGGTGCGGAGGAAGGAGCGGCGACGCATGGTGGTGGCTTCAGAAGAGGTGACGTTCAGCGGCCTTCTGCATGTCGCCGATCAGCCAGCGCAGGATGTCCGGTACGAGCTGCGCGGTCATGTTCGTGGTGTTCGGGTCGGCGATGTAGGCTTCGTAGGCTTCGGTCCAGTAGATGTCGCTCACCTGGCCGAAGAGCAGGTAGAAGTGCTTCAGCTGCAGCTTCACCGCATCGGAGATGGGGTTCACGTACAGCAGGTCGACCAGGTCATCGATCAGGGTGTTGGGGTCGGCCGGGTCGCTGAGCTGCTGCACGAAGGCGATGATGTCCACCTGGAATTCCAGGTTCGCACTGCCGGGTTGGACGGTATCCGATGGGGTCGCGATGTTGGCATAGATGACCGCCAGCAATGAATTGTTCCGCTGAGGGTAGGTGGCCGTGTCCAACCATAGCTCGTCATAGCTCGGGTAGAGATAATAGGCGGGCCAGCCCGCTACGTTCGGCGGCGCCATCAGGTTCATGCCAGCATAGGCGGTCAGCCAATAGTGCTCCAGGTCCACCTGGTACCGTGCTTCCACCAGGTCCGGGTCCGGGATCGGAAAGCCGAACAGGCGCAGGTCGCCTACCACGAGGTCCACGGGGTTCTTCACCATGCAGCCGCGGATGGCACTGCTGAAGAAATGGTCACTGGTGAGCAACGCGCGCACGACGATGGCCATCTGGTCCGGTGCATCCACGTTCTCCCTGAACAGCTCGGCCAAGGGTGCGATCACGTCCGCTTCCGCCTGCTCGCTGATCTCCCCATGCACGAAGAAGCGGTACAGTTCGCGGCAGATGAACCGGGAACATTCCGGAACCGCGAGGATCATGTCCAGCAGGGCGTTCAGCTCGACCTCCCCGGCGTCCGGTCCGGTCTGCCCCTGGATCACCGTGTTGTTGAAGAAGGCAGAGAACTGCTTGTCCGAAGCGGTGTGGTTGGGCGGGAAGAACAGGGTCTGTGGGAGTACCGGAGTTCCGCCGTTCTCCACCATGAAGGTCCAACCGGTGAGCACGCGTGCAGCAGCCTGCACATCGGCCTCGGTATAGCCACTGCCCTGGCCGAGGGTGAAAAGCTCGAACAGCTCACGGGCATAGTTCTCGTCCGGTGCGGCGGCGATGTTCAGGTAACCGTTCAGGTAGTACAACATCGCCGGTTCCACGCTCACATCGTGGATCAACTGCTTGAAGTTCCCCTTGCACCGGGTGCGCAGGAGTTGGTTCTGCCGGTACTGCATCTCCGATTGGTACACGATGGAGACCTGTGTGGGCAGGTGGTTGTGCCAGAAGAGGGTGAGCTTCTCGCGCAGGTTGCGTTCCTGCCCGGTCATCTGGCCCATCCACCAGGCGGCGAAGCTGCGTATCCGCACCTCGATCACATCGGTGTCGTTCAGCGGGGTGACCGGGGTATCCACCCATGTGGAGCCGAAAGGCACCGCCACGTCGATCCCGTTCGGATCGCCGTTGTCATCGGTGTAGGCGCGGAGCGGTGGGGTGGTGTCGTTGGTGAATGTGAGCAGCTCGTCGACCACCTGGTTGAGCGACATGCCCTCGAAGTGGGCGCGATCCGCAGCGGTGCAGCCGAACAGGCTTCGCCGGAGCAGATGCTGGAGCTCGGGTCTACCGAACGGTCCGGTGTAGGGTGTGATAGGCATGGCGTGGTGGAGTATCGCAAGGTAGACCCGCCGACCGGTCACGGGTCACCGTTCAGCAGCGGTATCATCAACACATCACCTGTGGGACAGCGGAACGTCCGGAAGGTTCAGATCCTTGCCCTGCGATCCGGTCAGGTGCGTTGCCTTTCCCGGCGGATGCCCGTCGTATCAGGCTCAGCGCACCTTCAACAGGTTGCGCACCTGCTGGTTCGTCCCGTTCTGCAGGCGGGCGTAGTACACCCCGGTATGCATGTCGCCCAGGTCCACATCCACCTTGTAGGTACCGGCCGCCATCACCTTGTTCATCACCATCCGCACGAGCTGACCCTGTTCGTTGAACACCTGCAGCATCGTTGGTCCGCCGAGCGTGGTGTATTCCAACGTGGTGCGTTCCACGAACGGGTTCGGGTAGGCGCTCAGCAGCTCCACCCCAGCCTGCTGGTTGGCTTCGCGGATGTCCGTGCTCAGGCAGCCCGCACTGTTGATCACGTTCAATGGCTGGTAGGTCTCCAGCAACACGCTGTCGATCGCGCTTTGAGGCAGGCAGAACCAATCGCGCAGCACGCTGGCGTAAACACTTCGGAAGTCGTACTGCATGGCCAGGTTCGTGGCCGAGGTGGTGTTCGAGGGGATCACGGGGTTCGTGCCCAGCATGCCGGGCAGCACCTGTGATCCGAAGAGGAACATGGGTTGCGCACTGCCGTGGTCGGTGCCGTAGGATGCGTTGCTGGTGATCCGGCGTCCGAATTCACTGAAGGTCATGCCCATCACCCGGTCCTCCAGCCCCATCAACTGCAGGTCGTGTTGGAAGGCCCTGATGTTGTCGCTCAAGGCCTTCAGCAGGTTCGCGTGCGTTCCGATGCTATGGTCACCCGGGTTCACCTGCGACGCATGGGTATCGAAGCCGCTCATGCTCACCCAATAGATCTTGGTCTTCAGACCACCGCAGATCAGCTGCGAAACGATCTTCAAGGACTGCGCCAGTCGGATGGCCTCGGTGCTGTTGGTGGGGTAGAGGGGGCTATGGGCGCAGGTCGAACTCGCCGCGGCTTCGATCACGTTGCCATAGAGGTCGGTCTGCCGCTGGATGGTGCGGATGGCGCTCAGCTTGTCACCCTTGCAATCCGGGGTCGCCGGGTCCATGTAGATGTTACCGGTGAGGTTGAGGGGGTCGTTCGTGTTGTTGATGCTGACCCCCATGTTCACCCCCATGTTCATCAAGCCGCCACCAACGCCCCCGCCCACACGGATCGCCAGCGGGTCGGGCATATCCGTGTTCGGATAGCCCACGGGGTAGTTCGGATACTCGTTGTTCAGGTACCGGCCGACCCAGCCGGAATACAGGATCTGGTCGCTGTTCGCACCGGTCTCATAGATGTCCGTCGCACGGAAATGACTGAAGTTCGGGTCGGGATAGCTCACGCCCTGCACCACAGCGAGCTTGCCTTCGTTCCAAAGCGCCTGCATGCCGGTCATGGCCGGGTGCAGTCCGGTACCCGAAAGGCCGGAGAGCGGCAATACCTGGTTCTGCGGGATCAGGACCTGCGAACGCAACGAGCTCAACTGGCTGTACGCACTGGTCGGGATCACGGTGTTCAGACCATCATTCCCCCCGAAGAGCTGGATGATGACCAGCACGCGGTCCTCCGCGATGGTGTTGTTCAAGGCGCTCAACAACGGACTGCCCATGCCACGCACGGCCATGCCACCGATGGTGACGGTGCCGGCCGAACGGATGAAGTTCCTTCTGTTCATGGGGTCAGAATTGCTGGGTTTCGGCGGCCTTGGCCATGTCGAGCAACAGGAAGTTGATCAGGTTCGGGATCATCTGCGCGGTGGGATCCGTGGTGCCTGGGTTGGATACGTAGAGGTCGTAAGGCTCGGTCCAGTAGATATCGCTCTGCTGTCCCAGCAGGAGGCGCTGGGTCTTCAGGGTGTCCTTGATCCCCTGGGAGATGGGGATGGCATAGAGCAGGTCGGCGCATCCGTCCACCACGTTGTCCGGATCGCTCGGGTTCGTGAACTCCTGCGTGATCGCCACGTAGTTCGGGTCGATGGAGACGTTGCGGCTCGCGGCCTGGTAGAAGTCGGTACCGGTATTGAAGCCCTGCCCGATCAAGCCCTGCACCGCGAAGTTCCGGGCGGCGTAGGAGGCGCTGTCCACCCAGATCGCATCGAAGGCGGGGGCCTGGTGATAGGCTGGCCAGCCGGCCACGTTGGGCGGGTCGAACAGGTTCTGGTCGCAGTTCACGCAGATGTAGTAGATGTCGAGGAACATCCGGTACCGCGCCTCGAGTTGGGTGCTCTCGCTCGGGAAGGTGAACTTCAATTTGCGCACCATGCCGATGATCAGGTCGGCCGGGCTCATCATCATGCAGGCCCGATTATCGGCGTTGAAGAAGTGAGCGCTTGTGAGCAGCGCCTGCATCACGATACGCATCTGATCGGGAGCACCCAGGTTGGCGCGGAAGAGCTCGGCCAGGGGCACGATGAGCTCGGCTTCGGCCTGTGCACTGATCTCACCATGCACGAAGAAGCGGTAGAGCTGTCGGCAGATGAAGAGCGAACACTCCTCCTTGGCGAAGATCATGTCCAGCAACGCGTTCAGTTCGGTCTGGCCGGCGTTCGCGCCCGACTGCCCCTGGATGGTGGCATTGTTGAAGAAGGCGCTGAACTGCTTGTTGGCGGTGGTGTGGTTCGCGGCGGTGAACACCGTCTCGGGCATGATCGGGGTGCCTCCGTTCGTTTCCCGGAAGCTCCAGCCGGTGAGCACGCGTGCCGCCGCCTGCACATCCTGCTCCGTGTAGCCGCTGGTCTCCCCGAGCGTGTACAATTCCATCAGCTCGCGGGCGTAGTTCTCGTCCGGCGCGGTGGCCATGTTCTGGTCGCCGTTCAGGTATTCGAGCATGCACGGCGACACGCTGATATCGTACATCATCTGCCGGAAGTTGCCGAGGCTGTAAGAGCGCAGCAACTGGTCGTAGTGCCACCAGAGCAATCCGTTGAACACCACGTTCACCTGCACGGCGAGGTGGTTGTACCAGAAGAGCCGCATCTTCTCATGGATGGTGCGGTCCTGATGGACCATGCGGCCGATGGTCCAGGAGATGTAACTGTACATCCGGCCCACATTGGCATCCACCGCGGCCACCACGTTCGGCGTGTTCACCCAGGTCTGTCCGAAGGCGACGGCAGGGTCCATGGCGTTCGGGTCGCGCACACCGCCGTTCAATGCCCAATAGTTCTTGAGCGGCGTGGAGCTCGGCAAGCTCGTGGTCAGCAGAGCGTTCACGACCTGGGTCAGCGACTGCCCACTGAAGTAGGCGATGTCCGCGTTGGTGGCACCGAACATGGTCCGGCGCAGCAGGTGCTTGAGCTCTTCTCTGCCGAAGCTGCCGGAGTAGGGAGTTACTGGCATGGGGTGCTAGGTGGAATGTGGTGATCCCGGACGAACGGCTGCAAAGAAGGTCCAGCTTCCAGCTGCTGTCCCATGAAATTTGCCGGATCGCTCATGGCTGATGTTGAACGTGCCTTTCCACTCGATGAACAAGGAAGCCGTAGATCCATGGCTATCAGGGGATATGAACAGTCGGTGGTTCATCGGGTAGGGACCGGCCTTGATCTTCTGGTCGAGGTTCGACCGTTTTACGAAGTCCGAAGCAGTAGGTTCGCAGGCATCACTCGCGACCCTCCATGAAACTGATCTCATTCAATGTGAACGGCATCCGCGCCAGCGTCGGCAAGGGCCTGCACGACACCCTCCAGCAACTGAACGCCGATATCGTCTGTTTCCAGGAAACGAAGGCGACCCCGGAGCAGGTGGCCGCGGCGTTGGTCGGGGTCGATGGTTACCATGTGAATGCCTATGGAGCGGTGAAGCTTGGTTACAGCGGTACGGCCATCGCCAGCAAGGAGAAGCCCGCCAAGGTCGATTTCGGCATCGGCATGAAGGGGCACGATGATGAAGGCCGCGTGGTCACCTGCACCTTCAAGCAGGTGGTGGTGGTGTGCGTGTACACGCCGAACAGCGGGGAGGGGATGAAACGCCTCGGCTACCGCGCTGAATGGGATGCAGCTTTCCGCAACTACGTGAATAAGCTGGCCAAGGGCAAGCTGCCCGTCATCATCACCGGCGACCTCAACGTGGCCCACCAGCCCATCGACATCGCACGACCCAAGGAGAACTACAACAAGACCAGCGGTTACACCCAGCAGGAGATCGACGGTATGGCCGCGCTGCTCGGCTCGGGCTGGGTGGACACTTTCCGCCACTTCCATCCCGAACAGGTGAAGTACAGTTGGTGGAGCCAGCGCTTCGGCGCGCGCGCCAAGAACGTGGGCTGGCGCATCGACTACGTGCTTGTGACCAAGGGCTTCGAGAAGAAGGTGAAGGACGCCTTCATCCTCAACGAGGTGATGGGCAGCGACCATTGCCCGGTGGGGATCGAGTGGTGAGACGAACAGGTGCTCATGTGATCATGCGGACATGTGCACATGATCTGAACAACTGAACCGAAACATGAAGAACCTGCTTCGCCTCGAAGAACTGGCGCAATTTCTACTTTGCTTGAGCGTGCTGATCGCTAGTGATGTGTCCTGGTGGGTTTATCTCATGCTACTGATCGGACCGGACATCGGCATGCTCGGCTACCTGATCAATACCAAGGTAGGGGCGATCACGTACAACATCTTACACCATAAGGGCGTCGCCCTGCTGGTGGCGGCTGGCGGAGGGATCAGCACGTACTTGATGCTCATCACGGAGAGCCCGGAATCGTTCGAACGCTGGACCATGCTGGCGGGCATCATCCTCTATGGCCACGCTTCCCTCGATCGGATCTTCGGCTATGGCCTCAAGTTCGGCGACAGCTTCCAGCATACACACCTGGGCTGGATCGGGAAGATGAAAGTCAAGGGGCAGGGGCAGTAGGCAGTCAATACCCGGCCTCCTGCCCCTGCCCCTGCATTCACCCCTGCGAGTGCATCGCCACGGCGTTCCCTTCGGTATCCTCGAAGAAGGCCATGTAACCGATAGCGTCGCTGATGTGCGTCTTGGGCATGAGCACCTTGCCACCGGCGGCCTCCACGCGGCTCAACGGCACGCTCAGGTCGGGGTTGGCATTCAGGTAGATCAACGCGCCCTCCTTGCTGGGCTTGTGCATGCCGCTCTTCACCAGCGCACCGCCCACCTTGCCGTTCATGCCATCACCGGGGAAGGTGCGCATCTGCAGGTTGGGCATGTCCATCGCCTCCATGCGGATGCCGAAGACGGTCTCGTAGAACTTCTGTGCGCGATCCAGATCCCTGGTGGCGATCTCGAACCAGTTGAGGGCGTTGGTCGTGTTGTCCATGTTCGTCGGAATTGTTGTCAAGGGTTGAACCACAAGCTAGGAACGCACCCGATACTTGGACCATCAAGGTGACGGACCGTGTGGCGGCCGCGAGCGATCTTCGCCCGCCGTGCGCATCCTTCTCCTCGACAACTACGATTCCTTCACCTGGAACCTGCACCACCTGCTGGAACCTCATGCGGAGGTGGATGTCGTGCTGAACGATCATATCACGGTCGACCATGCAGCGGCTTATGACCGCATCGCGATCTCGCCCGGGCCGGGGCTTCCGAACGAAGCGGGCATCACGATGGAGTTGATCCGCCGGTTGCGCGGAACCCATCCCATTCTCGGGGTCTGTCTCGGCATGCAGGCGATCGTGGAAGCTTGTGGTGGCCGGCTCTTCAACCTGGGTGCGGTGAAGCATGGGGTGGCCGAAGCATGCATCGTGGAAGATCCGTGCGACCCCTTGTTCGATGGGCTTCCTGCATGCTTCGATGTGGGTCTGTACCACAGTTGGGCGGCTGAAGAGAACTCACTGCCCGCGACGCTTCGGGTCACCGCGCGCAATGCGGCCGGCTTGATCATGGGTCTGCGGTCGAATGAGCATGACATCTGCGGTGTGCAGTTCCATCCGGAGAGCATCCTCACTGCGCACGGCGCAGCGATCATCGCCAATTGGGTGCGGAGCTGAACCGCACACGGCGCTCTTCATTCCCATCGCGTTCTTGATAACTCCGTGGGGTCCACGGGCGTGAGGGCTTCCACGGTAACCACCTTGCGCGGAATAGATCTTCCATGCGATCCGAATCCGCTCGTTGGACCGGTGCTCTCCTGCATGGCTGGGTGGAGGTGCTCACCCTCTTCGGCATGCTGCTGGTCGCGCTGGTGCTCATCGCCTGGTGCTGGAACCGTGGGTTGCGGCCCTCGGACCGGCAAGGGCTGCTCCCCTGGCCGCTGTTCCTCGCAGGTGCAGGGCTTGCACTCGTATTACGTCACTTCCATGATGGCCTGTTGCCTGCGTTGATCATCACCGTGGGGGTGCTGGTGGCGGGGGTGATCGCCAAGGCCGGCACACACCGCGGCTTGTGGATCCCGGTGATGCTGCTCGCCGCTCTGCTCGGCCTCGGGTACAACCTCAGCTTCGTGCTGCTCACGCTGCTGATCATGCTGGTCCTGCTCATCAGCGCGGGACGCGACCGATGAAGCGCGGCGGTGGTGGAACCGGGTTGCTCGTACTGGTGGCGGTCGTCCTCGTCTCGCTCGTTGTGTTCGCTGTTCTCCTCGGTCCTGGGCGAGCGGTACGCATCGCAGCGGCGTCCTTCCTCACCAACACCGTCGATGGCTTCGCCGAGGACCTTCCACCACATCGGCTGCGTGTCGTTGAGGTGTGGATCGATCAGGAGCACCTCGATGCGTTGAACAGCGACCTGCCCTGGAGCGGTGGCGTGAACAAGCCGGCTGAACTCGTGGAGAACGGAGTACACTATCCCGTGAAGTTCCGTTACCGCGGTATCTACAGCGCATCGCACTACCTCGGCGACAAGAAGTCCTTCCGGCTGACGCTGAAGAAGAACAACCCGTTCAAGCCCTACCGCAGGCTCAACTTCATCAACCCGAAGTCCTTCAACATGCTCAACAACCACATGGCCATGTGGATCGCTGGGCGGATGGGGGTTCCAGTGCCGTGGAACGAGATGGTCTTCGTACGGCTCAATGGTGCGGACTATGGGGTGATGGAGATGTACGAGCAGCCCGACGGTGAGTTCGAGCGGGACAGGAAGCTCACGAAGAACGAGGTGCCGGTGTACAAGGGCGAGTATCCACCTGTGACGGATCGCGCCATCCCGGAGAAACGGACGCTGTGGCGCAAGGCGTCGAACTGGGAGTACGAGAGCGATGCCGACAGTACGGTCGCACATGCCCGCTTGGAAGCGTTGGTGGACGTGATCGACGACAGCACACTGACCATTCCGGTCCGTCGCGATACGCTCGCAAAGCTGATCGACGTGGACGCCTATGCACGCTACCTCGCGGCCATGCTCGTGGTGAACACCAAGCACATGGACCAGTTCCACAACCAATGGTTGGTCATGTCGGAGCGCACCGGTCTCTTCTACCCGATCTTCTGGGACGCGCTGTTGATGTTCCCGCCGGAGGGGGAGCCACTGTACTTCATCAACGATGCACTGGCGCACTGGTTCCTGCGCATACCCGAATGGCGGCTGCTCCGGGATCGTTACGCCTACCAAGCGTTGAAGGACCTGCATACGAACGGCACCTTCATGCGG
Source organism: Bacteroidota bacterium (assembly GCA_029573495.1). Classification (GTDB taxonomy): domain Bacteria; phylum Bacteroidota; class Bacteroidia; order Flavobacteriales_F; family PHOS-HE28; genus PHOS-HE28. The sequence continues at coordinate 13,486 of JAKQEI010000008.1, forward strand.
CACTACGACCAGGCCATAGAACGGATCAAGCCGTCGGTCATGGCCGATCGGAACAAGTTCGGCCATGTATCGCTCGTGCCTTCCGATGTGCACCGGTATTCCGTGGCACATGTCATCAGCTCCTTCGCCGGGATGCGGGCCACGGTGAACGCGTACTGGGACCGGACGCTCGTACGGCTCGCCGGCCATGAAGTCGCCGTTGAGAAGGGTGAGCGGCTGCACCTGCGCACCACGAATGAGGTACCGTTGGAATTGCGATGGCGCAGCTTCGATGCGCTGGCGCCGGAGGTGGTGGCCGGTACGGATACGCTCACCGCCGTGCGCAGGGATGGCTGGTGGTCCGTGACCATCCACCGCGAGCTTGCGCTACCGGAAGGCAGCTGGGACCGTCCCTTCGCCAACTGGCAGCACTACCTCGTGCAGCCGCTCGACCTATCCATCGCTTTCCCGGGCGGGGTGCCCAGCAACGTGGTCATCACCAATGCCATCACCGATGAAGAGGTCCGCTAAGCCGCGCAAGGTGGGGCTGATCTCCTGGGCGATCGGCTTCCTCGTCGTGGGAGGTGGCCTGCTCGGCCTGTTCTCGCTGGGCCGCGCGGGCTGGTTGCGCCATCTACCGGTAGTGGAAGTGAAGGGGAAGGAATGGTCCTTCTATACGGGCCTCTTCGATCGGCATCCCGTGGCGACAACGGTCTCGGCGTTGCCCGAGCTGGACTTCGGATCGTCGATCGAAACCCCGGAATGCGTGGAGTCCCAGCGCGGTGGTTCCTGGCTTAGGCGCTGGTTCGAGGGTCCGGGCGTGTCCGATTCCGTGGATGTGCGGCACCTGCGCGATCAAGCCGGCTTCGTGGTGCGCTTCAGGAAGGGAACGAAAGCGGAAGGTCCGCGCCGCTTCCAGTTGACCCCCGCCACGCCCGCGGCCATCGGCGCACGGCGAGCGAACAGCATCGCCAAGGAGCTGGGGCTGCTGACACCGGATCTGCGGCTGGTGCGGGTACGTTCCTGTGATGCGGACCTGGGCTATCACATCCAACACGAGCGGATCGATAACGACTTCCTCGACCGACAGCGCATGCGAGGCGTGACCCTGGTCCGGATGGGGCTCGATCCCTCGCGACCCGATCAGCAGTTCCCGGTGATCCAAGCTGATAGTGCCGAGCAGGTGAAGCTGCGCGGTCTGATCATCCGGGCCTTGTCCGAAGTGGCTGAGGGCAGGACCGCCATGCTGGCCGGCATCATGGACACGGAGGCGGTCGCAGCGTGGGCTTTGATGGCGTGGATCGAGGAACGCGACCTCCGGAGCGGCCCGGCCGAATTCGTGTACGAGTGGTCCAGTGGACGTTTCCGACCGATCCATCAGGTCCCCTACGAAGAGGGTGGGGAAGTGGAAGGTGACGAAGTCTTGTACAACATGATCACACCTTTGCTTGAGTTGCCTGTTGTGCGCAAGCGTTTCACCGAGTTGCAGGCGATGATCGGAACGAACTGGTCGGCATGGCAGCAACGCGAGGCGGCGACCAACAACCTGTGGGCCACCTTGATCGGCAGCCCGGTAGATCCATCACCGTCGCTGGAGCGCGCTACGGATCCCCGGGCCCTCGACCACTTCAAATTGGCCATGCGCGCGGGTCCGGGCTTCGCCACCTTCATCCATGGCATGCCGCTGCCCCCGGCGGTCGTCACCAGCCAGGCTGATACCATCTGGTTGGCGCAGCTCGTGAAGCGGCATAAGCTCGTCCTGCAAGGTGACTCGATCATCTTCCCACGCGGCAAGTACGTGATCGATGAGGACATCGAGTTCCCGGCCGGCCGATCGGTGCTGCTTCAACAGGGAGCAAGGCTCTTCATGGCACCTGGACGCAGCATCCTGGTCAAGGGCGACCTTTACGTTCGCGGCACCCTGCGGAACCCGGTCTTCATTCGGGCCGCAGAGGATGGACGTCCGTTCGGTGCGGTCGCGGTACTTGGCGGAAGTGCGCAGCAATGTGCCATCCAGGGCCTGTACATCTCCGGTGGGTCGGGTGCCAAACTGGCCGGGGTCCAGTGCGAAGGGATGGTGACCATCCAAGGTGCGGCGCGGACGGAGATCGCGTCGAGCGTGTTCCAGGAGAACAGCGCCGAGGCTGCCTTGGTGGTGGACGGCGGAGAGCTGCAGATGAGCGAGGTGCGTTGGGAGGATGCGGCGAAGCGCTTCCTGCGCCTTGACCAGGTGCGTGCGGTGGTTCGCGACCCGGTCATGATCGGAACGCGCGGGAATGCCACCATCGGTCTGCAGGTGAGGAGCGGAACGGTCGCCGTCATGGGAGGCACCTTCACCGCGTTGCGGGGTGAGGCCATCCATGCAGAAGGAGCTGCCCAGATGCTGGTACGTAACGCAAGGCTCTCCCAGAACGCGATCGCGCTGCGGAGCGAGGGACGCGCAGAGGTCCATGTGGAAGGCAATACGATCGATGGCAATGAAGTGGCCTTCTCAGCAGAGGCCGGATCACAAGGCGATCGTTTCGTCCTTTACCCGAACCGTGCGCTCGACAACGGTACGGAGCGTGGATCCGAGGCGGGCATCGTTGAACGCAGCGCACTGGATGCGGCGACGGTCTCGCGTTTCGGTGTGCCACTGGTTGAGGAGGAGGCGCGGGCTTCAGGACGTTCCCGTAGGAATTGACCGGGTCGATCAGAAGATCGAGGCGCGATCGGTCGGTCGTTCATCCGAACGCCACTCGGATCCCTTCATGCGCAGTTCTTCCGGCGGCACCTTCTCCAATGGATAGAGGATCGCGTCCGGCCGGTCCAGGAAGGTGACGGTGTCCACCTTGCCCTCCTTCAACGCCACACGGATGCGGCTGCAATCCGCACGGTTCACGCCCATGATCTCCTCCTTGCCATCCTTTACTTCCTCCGCGAAGTACACGGTGCGCGCATTGCCTTCCACGAGCAGGGATCGCAGCCCATCATCACTGAAGAAGCCGGTCATATCCGTTCCCGTTACCTGGTCATAGTGGATGCTGTCCACCTCTGAAACCAGGAAGGCGTTCTTCTCCACATAGAGCTTGTCCGCCTTGCCATTCCGCAACGCGATCCGGATGTGATCGCCGGTGATCTGGTCGGAGCCGCTCCAGAGCACCGGGTCGTGGAAGAGACGGATGAGGCTGTCGCGCTCGCTGAAGATCAAGGTGTCGCAGGTGCCCTGCATGTCCGAGCGGAAGAAGCGCACCCGCCGGTGGGCCTGCACCCGCTTTCCGGCGCTATCCGGTGTTGTGAAGAGGGTGTCGCCGTGAAGGAACAAGGTGTCCTCGCCCATCCACAGCTCCAGCTCCGCATGTCCGGTGATCACCGCACGTTCGGTGATCTCGTTGTAGCGGCCATGATCCCCGCGCACCACCATGTCGCTGGCGGTATCGGTCACCACCACATGACCCCAGGCCAGGCCCTGGCCGCTCTTGCGGTCGTAGTGCAGGCTGTCCCCTTCCAGGGTGCGGCCCTCATCCTCGATCAGCGAACGACGGGTGAAGCGGGCACGTTCCTGCCGGGTATCGTACTGGCCACGTTGTGTGTGGATGGTGAGCTTCTCCTGGCTGATCACCGTGGGTCCGAAGAATTCGGCGATGCCGCTGGAGGTGACGTAGTGCATCGTGTCGCCGGTGATGGTGCGCTCGGGATGGGAGAGGATCACGTTCCGGCTGAAGATGAAACGCCGGGTGTTCGTGAGGTAGGTGCCCTGGTCGCTGGTGAGCACATCATTGCCTGTGCGGCTCACGATCCGCCCACCACTGGTGTATACCGCGCGGTGGTTGCGCAGGTCGTGGTCCAGGGAGGGTGTGGTGAGCTCCATGTCGCTGTTCCGCATCAACACATTACCCTCCAGCCTTGCCGTGCGGACATTGCCATTGTACAAGGCACGGTCAGCCTGCACATGCAGCGTATCACCCTGATCGATGGAGACATGTCCGAATGCCCGGACCTGCTGGTCCTGGTACAGGTACGCGCTGTCGCAGCGCATGATCGCGTTCTGGTGCTTGAAGCGGACATTGCCCTTGAGTCGTTGGGCTCCGGGTGCGATCCGGTCATCATACTCACCGCGGTCGGCGTTCAGCAGTTCGATCCGTCCGTGCTCGTTCCCGTCGGTCGATTGCCCGAGGGCCATGCCAGGGGCGGCAAGAAGCAGGGTCGAGAAGAAAAGGGAACGCGCCATATCGACCGGGGAGGACAAAGGGCGTACCATCCGTGGCGCCTCAGTTCATGGAAACGCCCGGCAGCTTGCGCATGTGCTTGTAATGCAGGCCGAGGGCCTCCAGCAGCAGACGCATGTGCCCTTCCGCTTCCGCCGTGCTCTCGCTCACCTCCTTCCCTTGGGCACGCAACAACATCACGCCATAGATCGCGGTGAAGCAGGTGGTGATGGGACCATCGGCCTGATCGTCGGCCTGGCTTTGCAGGGAGATGATGCCGGGTTTGGCAGCCTCATAGAGAGCCTCGTAATCACTGTCGTCCACTACCTCCACAAGGGTATGGTGAAGCACTTCCAGTTCATTGACCACCTCCTCCACCTCGCTCAGGTGACCATGCTGCTCCAGCCCCTCTTCCTTCATCTGAAGGATGATGTCCTGGTACCATTCCCGTACTTCCAACTTGGCCTCCTCATCAGCATCCATCGGGGCGATGAGCAGTTCCTCCACTTTCGCGATGTCCAGATCGTTGGCGCGCATGAGGTCCTCGATGTGCCACATGCTGATCACGTAGCTCGCGATGTTGTTCTGCTTCTTGTCGTCCAGCAACCCCATGGTCAATGGTCCCTGGTTTTCGCGGCCCGATAGCGCTCGTTCAATCCGCTGATCAGTTCGTCGGTGACGTCCAGGCCCGGATTACCCACCCAGATCTGGCCGCCGTTCTGAACGCTGAAGATGTAGTCGAAGCCAGCGCTCTTGTTGAAGGTGCCCAAATGGTCACGCAGCTCCTTGGTGATCTCCGTGAGCATCTCGGCTTCCATACGGGCCAGTTGTTCCTCGCTGCGCGCCTGCTGTCCCTGGATCCGGGCCATCAGTTCCTGGAGCTCCTGTTCATCCTTGGCCACCTCCGCCTGCGTGCTGTATGTGTGGTCCTTGCGCATCAATTCCTCGTAACGCGCCTGTGCCTTCGCCATCTCGCTCTTCAGGTTCCCCTCCAGGCGCTGACCTTCCGAGCGGAAGCGCTTGTCCTTCTCGGCGATCAGTTCGTATTTCTTCTGGACGCTGTCCATATAGAAGAAGGCGATCCGGGCATCCTGCAGTGCCATGGTGTCCCGCGTGATGGCCGCAGGACGCTCCGCGGGTACCTCGGTCTCCGCGAGGTCTTGCCGCGGCGCGGGAGCGGTGGAGCGTGTCAGGGACCAACCCAGGAGAACGGACAGGACCAGGTTCCAGAGGATCAGCAGGTAGGAGGTGTTCTTCGACATACGCGGTTATAGCGAACGCCCCTTCGGTGGAAGGGGCGTTCAAAGGTAACGGGCTCGCCCGGAACGTTCTGATCCGGCCTTGGTCCCACCGGACCGGTCAACACGCCCAGAGGGTGCCCGCACCAGCGAGGATCGCCAGCCAAACGAGCCCTTTCACGAGGAAGAACAGGAAGCCGGCCACTCCGAACCGCTTCAGCCAGTTCATTTTCTTCCCTTTGTCCCCCTTCATGATCGGGAGCCGGGAGCTCATGGGCGCCATGCGTTCTCCACCTCAGCGGCGAGGTTCCGCCATTCGGTCAGCTCCGGTATCCCCGGCTTGCGCGCACCGAAGACCTGCACGATCTGGTCACCGTTGGTATCGTAGCATTCCAGTGCGGTCACCATGCCATCAACGGTCGGTTTGCGCACGATCCAACTTTCCGTGATCGCCTCCTCGCGCACATGCAGGTTGAACTCAGGGTCGAGCACATTGAACCAGCCGCGGGCATCCACGACGTTCTTCACCGCACCGGTATGGATCTGTATCATGCCCGGGTTGCCCACGAAGACCATGATCGGAAGAGCGCGTTCTGCCGCACTGGAGAGCACCTGCCGCAATGCTTTGCCACCGACCCTCACGGCGTGACCGCCCTCCGGTGCAAGGCGCAGCGCCTGGGTGCGTGATACACGGAAGCGGCCGAGCAGCATGTGGAAGTCATGCGTGTCCTTGAGCCCCAGCCAGGCCTCGCGTAGCCCGCTCACATCGACGGCCGTATCGGGCATCTCCGGGGTGCGCGGCTTGCGCGCCGTAACCACCACCTTCTCGCTTTGCACCTCGTGGGTGAACGAAGCGACCAGGCCGTCGTATGCGTCGGCATGGCTCTTCTCGGTGAGATACACCTTGTGGATGGCCGATCCATCATGGGCGAAGAACTGAAGGCTGCGCCGAGGTCCCTTGGGACCATCCTCCGTCACAGCGAAGGCATGCGCCCATGAACCCCAGAAGATCCGCAGGTCGATGTCCCTGCCAACGAAGAGGCCGACAGGACCTTTATCCAGCGATGCATTGAGGTAGATGCCGTGACGCTCGTGCACGACGTCATCGTTGCGGGTCAGGGCCATCAATGGTCCCAGGCTTTCCAACTGACCGAGGATCGCGGCGAATTCGGGGCGCAAGCGGACCACGCTTTTCCCAACGCCCAACACGAGCAGTTCCAATTCCGTGACGCCCAGTGCCTGCGCGGCGTTCCGGATACGGAGAGTGGGTTGTTCCTGGAGGAGTTCGGCCCAACGGGCGCGCAGATCGGTGGCCGGTGTCGTCGTCGGCTCGGTGATGATGCTCATGGCCGCAAAGGGACATCACCCGGTCGCGGGATGGTATAACGCGATCGGGGGATTTCTCCGAGCGGGCTTACAGACTGAGCAGGTCCTTGAAACGTGCCGCCTGTCGGCGCGATACCTCCATGCTCTCCGGATCGCCGTTCTTGTCAAGGCTCTTCAACTTGACCATCAGGCCACCATTGAACCACGGTTCGATCTTGTCCACCCAGCGCAGGTTGATGATATGCTTGCGGCTAGCACGGAAGTACACGAGCGGGTCCAGCTTCTCCTCCAGCTTGTTCAACGAACGGAGCACGAGCGGCTTCTGGTCCTCGAAACGTACGCGCACGTAGTTCCCCTCGCTCTCGAAATAACGCACGTCCTTCAAGGTCACGAACCAGCATTTCTCCCCGTCCTTCAGGAAGATCTGATCCGTTTCATGCAGCACCTCGCGCTGGGGAAGGTCCGGGTCCCGCTTCGTCTGCAGCTTGCCCAGTGCCGCTGCGAGGCGCTCAGGATCGATGGGCTTCACGACGTAGTCCAAGGCGTTCACCTGGAAGGCGCGCAGGGCATGCTCGTCATAGGCCGTCACGAAGATCACCTGCGGCGCGGGGTCCAGGGCGGCGAGGAGTTCGAACCCATCCCGACCGGGCATGTTCACGTCCAGGAAGATGAGGTCAGGCCGTTTTTCGGCCACGAGCGCCTCCGCTTCATCGGCGTTCGCCGCCTCGCCGATCACCTCGATGGCATCGTGTTTCTCCAGCAGGCTGGCGAGTTCCTTGCGCGCCAGCCGTTCGTCATCTACGATCAGTGCTTTCATGTTACCTGCGTGCGATCAAGGTGTGTCAAGGTAGGGTGTTGGTGCCGGTCTCCGTACGCAATGGAACGTGGACCCGGCTTTCCACCGTGCCGTCCACGTTCACGATCTCGAAGCGCGCCAGCCCCCCATAGATCATGTTCAGTCGCCTGCGCGTGTTCAGAAGGCCGATCCCACTGCCGCGCACCTTGCCCGGGGTGAAGTGACCGGTGTTCCGGACCACGAGTTCGAGACCATCCGCGGAGCGTTGTGCCTTCACATGCAGATCGCCACCTTCCACCAAAGGCGCGATACCGTGGCGTACCGCGTTCTCCACGAGCGTTTGCAACAGCATGGGGGGGACCTGTTCCCGCACCAGGTCAACGGGCACATCGAAGGTGTAGCGAAGGCGTTCTTCGAAGCGCATGTGCTCCAGTTCAAGGTAGGCCTTCACGATATCGATCTCCTCTCCGAGCGGGACCACATCACGTTTCACCGTGGCCATCGCATTGCGAAGGATGGCGCTCAACTGCGTGATCGCACGTTTCGCCTTCTCCGGGTCCTCGTCCACCAGGGCCCGGATGCCGTTCAGCGCATTGAACATGAAGTGCGGGTTCATCTGCGCGCGCAGCGTGTTCAGCTGATTATCACGGTTGGCGGTCTCCAGCCGGAGGTTCCGGATCTCCTCGCGCCGGCTGCGGACGAAGTAGACATAGGCGAAGTAGCCCAGCGACCAGATGAAGAGCAGGACCGTCCAGTTGATCGTGTTCAGGAGGATCGCAAGCGGGTCCGGCACGAGCATGGGAGCGTAGCCGGGAAAGAAGATGTCGTGCACCACCGCCATCATCAGGAAGGCGGCCATGCTCAGCAGCAACGCCACAAGGGTGAGCCGTGGGAGGACGAAGCCGATGGCCTGCTCCAGCCAGCCGTTCGTGATGATCACATGTCTGAACCAATGGCTGACACCAAGACCGGTGAAGTAGAAGAGCACCAGGACCTTCAGCTGATCAACGGTCAGCGCACGGTCCTGATAGATGTACAAGCTGATCACGGTGACCAGCAGGGCCCACGCCAGCAACTGCGTGCCCCAGTAAATGGTGCGGGCACGCCAGGGGGATATCCTGCGGATGATGGGTGGCATGATCGGTGTGGTGCGAAATTACCGGTGCCTCCGCGTCAGGTGGTCCTGATCACACGAGCGGCTTGGACGAGGTGCCATCGGGGTGGCGGCGGTACCTTCGCGGTCCGCATGAATTTCCTCGCGCACCTGTTCTTATCCGGATCCGATACGGAGGTGATCGTGGGCAACTTCATGGGCGATGCGGTGAAGGGAAGGGACCTTTCCCGCTTCACGCCGGACATCGAACGGGGCCTTCGGTTGCATCGCTCCATCGACTCGTTCACCGATACGCACCCGATGGTCTTGCAGGGACGGGAACGGGTGCATGCGCATGCGGGTCGATACGCAGCCGTCGTGATGGACCTGTTCTACGATCATCTCCTTGCCGTGGGATGGGATGCGTTCCATCCGGAGCCATTGCAGGTGTTCACGAACAGGATGTACGCCTTGCTTGAGGCGAATGAGCACCGCATGCCTGACCGGACACGCAGGATGCTGCCCTACATGGTGGCTGGTGACTGGCTCACGAGCTATGCCACTTTGGAGGGTATTGGCCTCGCTTTGGAGGGCCTTTCGCGGCGCGTTCCCCATGGTCGACCCATGCGTGGCGCCGAGCGCGTTCTGGCCGAGCATCGCGACGCATACCTCCACGAGTTCCGCCATTTCCTGCCCCAGGTCGTGGAGCACACCGCCGGATACCGATGACCGTCAAGCAGCGCACCGGGCTCTGGATCCTGCTTGCAGCGGTGGTCGGTGCTTTCGTGGTTGGTTGGTTCATCCGGTCACGGCGAATGAGCGCCATGGACCATGTGCCCTGGGCCGCTCCGAAAGTGGAACGCGACCTGACGGAGATCCGGTCGGACACCCTGCGGATGCTCACGATCAGGGATCCGCTTATTTGGGAGGAGCGGCCCTCCGCTGTCACGGGCTTCGAGTTCGAGGTGGTGGAGCGCTTCGTACGGCAACTGGGTGTCCCGCTCAAAGTGCTGGAGATGACGGATCGCGACAGCATGTACCAATGGCTTCAGGACGGCCGTGGTGATCTGATCGCGGCGAGCTACGTACCCCTTCGACCGGAGAGGAAGTGGTTCGCGACATCCCTGCCTTTGTACACGGTCAACCCCATGATCGCAAGGATCCGATCAGGGGGAAAGGAAGGGCGGACCCCGGCGGAGGCCGATAGTGTGGTGGTGAGCGACTGGTCACCGTTCCGTAACGGACCGCACGGGAGAGGGCCGGTCAAGGGGACGGTCACGGCCCGGTGCACCCCGGACGAGGCACTGGTCGATGTATTGCTGGGTCGTTCAGCGGCCTGCGTGGTGACCGATGCGGTGGCCATGCACGAAGGTGTGCGGATGTCGGCGCTGGAGTTCATCCCGGTCAAGGGTGGTGACCGGGAGATCAGCTTCGCCATGCGCACGAACGCACCGGAGCTGAAGGCGACGCTGGATACATGGTTGGCAGCTCCGGAGGAGACCCGCTTCCGCAGTGCAATGCTGGATGGTTACCTCGGTCGCTTGCCCAAGCCCGGGCCCTTACGCCAGCGTACGATGCCTGTCGCGGCGGATAGCATCTCCCCGTATGATGCGGAGTTCAGGGCGCATGGCGCTACGGCGGGTTGGGAATGGGAGTTGCTGGCGGCCATGGCCTGGCGTGAATCGCGATTCGACAGCACCGCCATCTCCAGCAAGGGGGCGCTTGGCATCATGCAGTTCATGCCGACCACGGCCGTCCGGTACGGTCTCGACACCGCCATGTCGGTGGGTGACCATATCCGGGCCGCCGGCCGCTATATCGCTCGCCTGGATACGGTCTGGATGCGCGCCGTTCCCGACCGTAGCCAAAGGCTGCGATTCGTCCTGGCATCGTACAACGCCGGTGTGGGCCATATCATCGATGCCCAACGCCTGGCGGAACGGCTCGGCCTCGATCCCAAGCGCTGGGAGGACAACGTGGAACGTGCCGTATTGCTCCTGGCCAAACCGGCCTTCTACATGCGGCCGGAATTGAAGAACGGCTATTGCAAGGGGAGCCAGGTGTTCCATTATGTCCGTGATATCATCGGCCTTTACGAGCACCTTGTCCGATCAGGGAAGCCCGTTCGGAAGCGGGCCATGGGAGCCTCTCCGACGCGTGCGTCGGGCGTCATGTCCCGCGGTTGATGGTGAGGCACGGGCCTGAACCAGCCTCGGATGGGTCGCCCTGCTTCGTACTGCGCGATCGATGAGCGTTTACCTTCGGACCATGTTCCAGTTGCGACCCACGACCCTTCTGCTTCCGCTGTTCCTTGTCCTTGGCCTGCCCACTTTCGCACAGGAACCATTGCCGCATGCGATGGCACCTCACGAGCGGGCGTTGATCCCGGCCTATCGGGAAGGATTGCTTCAACATGATCGCGGCGGGGGCGCGCCACCGCCTTTCGCGGTGCGTACCATGGCCGAATGGGAGGAGGTGGAGAGCGTGGTCATCGCATGGCGGAGTTTCCCTGGCATTCTCAAGCAGATCGTTCGATACGCCTTGGATGAGTGCCGTGTGATCATCGCATGCGATGACCCGGCCGAGGTGGAAGCATACCTGGGGAACGCCGACTACGGTGGACCGATCACGGACCTTTCGGGTGTCACTTATCTGGTCGCGGATGTCAACAGCATCTGGTCGCGCGACTATTTCGCCGAGTCGATCTACGCGAACGAAGTGGACTCACTTCTACTGCTTGATTGGATCTACAACCGGCCGCGCCCGGATGACGACGTGCTGAGCGATGTGGTCGGAGCGGCCGAGGGAATCGCTGTGTACGGCACCACGCAGGTCCCCTTCGACCTGGTGCACACCGGTGGCAACTTCATGTCTGACGGCGCAGGCACGGCCTTCAGTTCAGCCTTGGTGTTGGACGAGAACGGACCCGGCGGTGAATTCAACTTCACGGTGCGCGATGAGGCCGGGGTGAACGCGGTGATGCAGCAGTTCATGGGCATCGATCATTACATCATCATGCCCACCCTGCCATTCGATGGCATCCACCACATCGACATGCACATGAAGCTGCTCGATGAGGAGACCCTGCTGGTGGGTGAATTCCCGGTCGGGGTGAGCGACGGTCCTCAGCTGGAAGAGAACATCGGCACGATCATGAGCGATGAACTCTCGGTCTTCGGTGATCCGTACCGCCTGGTGCGCATACCGATGCCCTCCAGCACCGGTGGGCAGTATCCCCCCAGTGCCAACTATCGCACCTTCGCCAACAACGTGTTCCTGAACAGGACCGTGCTCGTCCCGACGTACCGCACGGAGTATGACACCATCGGCCTCCGTATCCTGGGGGAACAACTGCCCGGTTACCGCATCGTGGGCATCGATTGCGACTCGGAACAGAACATCATCTCACAGAGCGGGGCCATCCATTGCATCACCAAGACGATCGGTGTGCGTGATCCGCTCCTCATTCGTCATCAACGGTTGGAGGACACCTACGACACCAGCGATCCCTACGAGGTCGAAGCATACCTCCGTCACCGGAGCGGGATCGATAACGCCTGGCTGTTCTGGTCGACGAGTGCCGGAGGTCCTTTCCAGTCCGTGCCGATGACGGATCAAGGGAACGACAATTGGATGGCGGTGATACCTGCTCAATCGGCGGGCACGGAGGTGTTCTACTATGTGCAGGCGACATCCAACAGCGGCAAGCAGCAGGTACGTCCGATGGTCGCTCCGGAGGGTTGGTGGCACTTCCGCGTACTGGGCACTCCCACGGGGATCGACCGGGAAGCATCCGAGGTGATCACCGATGTGTTCCCGAACCCGGCCGCATCCATCACCTGCATCCAGGTGGATCCATCGCTCATTCCGTCCGCCCAGGTGGAACTGTTGGATGCCCTCGGTAGAAGGGCCATGCTGGTGTCCCAGGGGCGCGTTCCTGCGGATGGCCGCTATTTCGTTGACCTCACCGGCCTGCCTGCAGGAAGCTACCAGGTGGTGGTCACTTCACCGAATGGCCGTTCCGTTGCGCGCTTGCTGCGCCTGTAGGACCTCCGACGTTATAGCTTGATGAAGCGGCCGAGCGGCATCGGGTCCGCTCCCAGGGCCCGTATGATGTACGTGCCCGCATCAAGGTCGACAACGTCGAATACGATCGTTCGTTGGCCGTTCACGGCAAGGTCACGGATCACACGGCCTTGCAGGTCCAGGAGTTGGATCATCGAAGCATCTTCCGGAACGCCCGACACCTGCACCTTGTCCAAGGCGGGGTTGGGCCAGAGGAGCGCTGCGCTGGATGCACCGGCGCGCTCCACGCCGGAGGGAAGGTCGGATTCGATGCAGATGGCGAAGTTGCCGGCATCGGGTCCTCCGCCGTTCCACACACGCAGCAGCAGGTCCATCCCAGGCTCCAGCCCATTGATCGACCACGGCCCGTTCAGCCCCGTTTCGCAGGCGATGTAGTCGAGTGTTCCACAGTCCTCATACACAGCGGCGTTCAAGGGTCCCGACCCCAGCGCCGCGATGAAGACGGTGATGCTCTCCTGCGTGCCGGTATTGAAGGAGTACCAGAGGTCCACGATCGGGTCGTATGGATCACACGGAGGATTCGGCATTGCGGACGCGAAGGCGCATTCGTTGCTACCAACGGTCGGGATGCATCCGTCCATGATCTCCAACGGGAGTGCTTCCGCATTGGTGCAAGCATCGTTCGCAGCGATCGGCGAACAGGTGGGCGTGCAGGTGGCGGTGAGCGTGAAGGTGCCGGTAGCGTCCTCATAGGCGTGGACGAGCACGAGGTAAGGTACGCCTGCCTCCGATGGGAAGAAGAGCTCCGTACTGTTGCCGCCGCATCCCGGTGCGTCATCCACTCCGGCTACGCAGGTCAGTTCATCGCAGCTTCCTGTGTACACGCTGATCTTCGTGTCGAAGTCGGCCGAATCGCAGGTGCTCAATGTGATCGTCTCACCCGTGCCGGTGATCGTATACCATAGTCCCGGCGCGGTCACGTTCGCTGCGCCGCATGTCGGCAAGGGCAGGTGGAAGCTCTCCGCGGTATTGCCTTCCAGGCTTTCGCCACAGGTCAGGGGTAGGGCACCCGAACAGATCGCGTTGGCCGCCGGTTCCTGCTCCAGCGTGATGAAGGTGTAGGGCCCGATCCGTTGGCTGACCTCCCCCGGGCCACAGAACTCCTGCACATAGAAGGCGTATTCCGTGCCACTTTCCAATCCGGGTATGACCGCCGAGGCGTTCGTTCCGTTGACGACGCCCGTGCTCTCCACACCAGTGCCCGGCTGGAAACCGAGTGGTCCGTGTTCGATCACATAGGTGGCACCCGGATTGAAGCTGCTCCAGAAGACGAAGGCGGCGGTATCGCTCGCGGTGGCCGACACTTCACTGGGAGTGCCGCACGCCTGACAAGCCAGTTCAAGTTGGAAGGTCCCGGTCGCGCCGTCGTAACCCTGCACCAGGATGAGATAGGTCGTTCCTTCCGCAGCCAGGAAGTTGGCCGTGGAGCAAAGGCCGACCTCCGGCGTGTCGTCATTCCCGGTCACACATTCCAACGCTCCACAGGTTCCCGTGTAAACGTTCAGGCGCGTGTCGAAGTCCGAACTTTCACAGGTGCTGATCACGACCGGATCACCTGTGCCGGTGAACGAATACCACACGCCGGGCGCCTGGATCCCGGTCTCGCAGAAGAAAGGGATCGCATCCGGTGTCGCCTGCATCGTGCTGCCCGGAAGGCTCTGATTGCACCCGATCGGTGTCGCTCCCTGGCAATAGTCGTAGCCCACCGGACCACAGGTAGCGGACAGTTCGAAGTCACCCGTGAAGCCGTTGTAGCCTTGCACCAGGACCAGGTAGGTCGTGCCCGGTTCGGATGGGAAGGAAGCCGTGGAGCCTACATCGCAATCGCCGCCATCATCGTTCCCCGTCACGCACACCAGGTCCTCGCAATTTCCCGTGTACACGTTGATCTTGGTGTCGTACGCAAGGTCCTGGCACGTCGAAAGGGTGATGGCGTCGCCGGTGCCCACGATGCTGTACCAGACCCCCGCGGAGGACACCGAGGTACCGCAGGTGAAGGCTCCCGGGTCGAGCGTGGCTTCGGTCGTTGATCCCGTGGCGCTGGTCCCGCAGGTGATCGTGATGGCGTCGATGCACGCATCGTTCGGAACCTGTCCGTGAACGATACCCGTGGTCAAGGAGCCGAGGAGGAATAGGATCGGAGTTGTTCTGCGCATGGCGTCATCGATGGGGACGCGCAAAGTAAGCCGCACCTCCGGACATGGGTCTATCGCCGGTCAGGACGGATGCGCTCGGGGTCCTCGTGGAAATAGTAGCGGAGGTCCGCAGTGAGGTAACCGCCGTTGAGCGCACCACGCATGGGATAGGGGAGGAAGTTCTGCCGAACGTCCCAATAGGTGAGATCCCCGATGGCCATATCGCCGAAAGGGCGGTGGAAGGTGGCCCCCAGGTAGAAGATGCCGCTCTTCTCCGTCCGGTATTCCCAGCCCAGGTTCCCGATGATCCCCGGTTGCACCCAGTTGTTCCGGTAGAGGTAGATGAAGCCTTCGTCCAGTTCAGCCTGCACATCGCTGGGATAGAGGTCGGCACTGAAGCCCAGTGCGGCGTTCATATAGGTGCGCTCACCGGTCCGGATGTACGCGAGCACCGTGATAGGGATCTCGTATCCCACGTAGCGCACGTTCCCGGACCCGTTGTACCCGCTGGTATCGTTGGAGAGACCGAACGTGTAGCGTCGTTGGATCTGGCCGATCCCCGTCTCGATGCTGATGATCCGCGTGAGCCCCACCCGCACGCTCATGCCATAGGCGATACCGCCCTCCAGTTCGATCCTGCCTCGCAGATCAGGACGTTGCAGCTCGGTCAAAGGGTCGAAGTAGGGCATGGCGAAGACGGGCTTCACCTGGAGGCCGAAGGTGGTCACCCCTTGTTGAGCCCAAGCGCTCGATAGCACCCAGCTCATGACCGGGGCCATCAGGGCGTGTCGCCAGATCAAGGTCCTGGCCATCCGGTCAAAGATCGGCAAGGCGGGTGGCCAAAGGTGCTGTTGACCAACGAAAGGCAGCGCTGTGTTCAGGCATGGTGTTCAGGCGTCGACCCATTTGCTCACCATTTCCAGCGGACGTCGATGCCCGTTGGGCCAGGCCACCGCTGGATATCCGATGTAGAAGAGCCCAAGGGCCTTGCTTTGCGCACCCAGTTCAAGGAAGCGACGCATCCCATCTCCCGTCATCGCGGCACCGGTGGCCCAGAAGGCCCCGAGCCCATAGGCGGCGCACGTCAGGTACATGTTCTGCACCGCGCAGGCCACGGCCATCACCTCATCCTGTTCACTGATCTTTCCGTTCGGGTCGCGCTCCATGCCGATGGCGATCACCACCGAGCTCTGCAAAGGTCGCTGGGTCATGTTCTCGAACTTGCGTTGCAGGAACTTCTCCGGTGGGGTGAGGCGCGTGTACTCCTCGCCCAGGAAGCGTGAGAGCCGCTCACGTCCGGTACCCGTGAATACGGTGAAGCGCCAGGGCTGGGTAAGGCCGTGCGTGGGTGCCCAGGTGGCATTGGTCAGGATCCGCTCCACCATCTCTTTCTGGACGATACGGTCCGAGTAGTCCTTGGGTGCGATGCTGCGGCGGTGCCGGATCAGTTCGGTGATCTCGCTGATGCTGAATTTCATGGTCGGGGCTGCAAAGAGACGAAGTCGGGACCGTTCCCCGATACCCGGGCAGCGTTCCCCCGATCAGCGGCGTCTTACCTTCGCCCGCTCAAACCGGAACCAGGAACATGACGACACACCTACCCACGCTCACCACCGCGCTCATGCTCGCCGGTGGCATCTGTGCCCAACCGACCCTTGACCAGGCCACCAATGGCCTGGCGCCCATCGCCAGCAGCTATGGCATCACTTCCTATGGCACCAACGACATGTCGGCCACCTACTGGGAGGGTGCGGCCGGCGCGGATGCTGACTATGGCTTCTGGATGGTCGTGGCCAATGGTGGGAACGACCGCTACATGGTCGACCCGGCCACAACGCCCACCAGCGCCACCTTCCCAACGGCCACCGTGCTCGTTACCAATGGCGGATCGGATACGATCGCCTACAAGGTGGATGCGAATGGTATGGAGATCGTCGGTCTGCGTGCCTCCGTGGAGGGCACCGTGGCCTTCACCGACCCTTCGAAGGAGTTGGTGTTCCCGTGCACCTTCGGCACCACTTGGACCGATCCCTTCGTGTTGAACTTCTCCGTGGCCGGGTTCCCGGTCGTACGCTCGGGCACGAACACTGGGGTCGCTGATGGGTACGGAACATTGGAACTTCCGGCGGCCACCCTGGAGGATGTGCTTCGTGTGAAGGTGCGGAAGGTGCAGACGGATGTGGCCGCTATCGCCAACGTCTACCGCTCCTACGATACCTACTATTACTATTCCGTGGATGTGCCCTATCCGGTGATGAGGACCTCCATTGATACGGTGATCAACGGAGGTGGCACACCCGCTGTCACCTACACGGCCGAATGGCTCTTCGGTCCCGGCACGGGCATCAGCGAGGTGGATCCGGACATGGTGGCCTTCACGCCCTACCCCAATCCCAGCAACGGACGTATCGATCTTGGCATGGGTGAGGAGGAATTGCGTTCCATCGAGGTCTTCACCAGCGCAGGTGCCTTGGTGAGCACCTCGGTCCGTATGATGACCAGCTCCGCGAACAGCGTGGTGGACCTCACGGGTCTTCCTGCCGGGCTATACACCGTGAAGGTGACGAGCGTGGATGGCCGTACCGGCACGCGTCGGGTGATCCTGGAGTGATCGCCGACCCGAACGAACGAGCGCGCCATGGGTCACCATGGCGCGCTCGCTTTTCCGGGGATCGGCGCGCTCAGATCTTCGGCATCTTGTGATAGTCGCTGAAGTCCTCGTCCATCTTCCGCTTCACCTGGTGCATCTTGTGGCCGATCACGGCGAGTTCCTTGTGGCCGTTGTCCAGCAGCCATTGAAGATCCTCTTCACTGCCGTCGCCGGTAAGAGCCACGTGCTTCAGGACCGACATGCCGTTGCGTTCGAGCCAGTCCAGGGCCTTCGTATCGCCCTCGATACCGGTGATGATCGCCATGAGATGGGGATGGCCGTTCTTCATCAACCACTCCCGCGCCTCCGGTTTGTTGCGCAAGGCGAAGGTGAACAGCCCCAGTTCCGGGTAGCCGTTCTTCATCAGCCAGTCTCGAAGCCCCACATGGCCGCTGATGGCCTCACCCCAGGCAAGGAGCACTTTGGCGGGATAGTTCGTGCGCATGCGATGGACAAAGGTACCCGGTCGAGGGGGCGGTATCTTCGCACGATGCGTGCCACCCCATTGGTCCTGGTTGTCCTCCTGCTCGTTCACCCGGCGCTCGCGCAGTTCGAGAAGTTGGAGGCCAGGTCACGCGCGGCCCTTGCTGCCGACAAGCCGTACAAGGCGCTCACATTCACCGAACGCGCGCTCACCAGGAAGGGTGCTCCTACACACTTCCACCTGATCCGTGCCGAGGCGTTCAACAGGATCGGAGAGTATGGCCGGGCCCTCGAGGAGTTGAACAAGGTACCGGAGCTGCGGCATGATCCGGAGTATCGCACCGACCTCATCGGCAGCCTGACGGGTTCAGCCAGGATCGACAGCGCCCTCTCGTTGATCCAGCCGACCATCCCATCGGGCGCCTCGGCGGAATACCTCTATCGGGCCGGACGGGTCCTGGTGCTGCGCGATCGATGGTCCGAAGCACTCGAACACTTCGATGCCGGCGTGATGAAGGAACCCGGATCACCACGGATGTACCGGGAACGGGGCGCCTGTCATGCCATGCTCGGCGAACACGACAAGGCGAAGGCCGACCTGGATGAGGCGGTCCGGCTCGCCCCCCGGGATGCCTCCAACTACAACAGCCGCGGCTACTATCTGCACATGCAGCATGGCGACCATCGATCCGCCATCGCCGACCTGGACCGGGCGATCAAACAGGACCCGAACTACGGCTTCGCGTTCAGCAACCGGGGTTGGTGCTGGTTCCAGATCGGCGATACGGCGAAGGCGCTGCGCGACCTCAGGCTCGCTGTGCGGAAGACACCTTCCAACAGCTACGCGTTCCGCAATCTGGGTATCGTCGAACTGGCCATGGGCGACCAGGAGAAGGGATGTGCGGATCTGCGCTTGGCATTGAACCTCGGGTTCACCGACCGCTATGGCAAGGAGGTGCAGGAACGTGTCGAACGCGATTGTAGTGGCGCCTCTGCACCCATGCCCACCCCGGTAAGCAGCCCGTTGAACGCTCCGGGGAACAATGCGCCTGAAGCGCCAAAAGGACGCACGAACGCGCCCTGAGGCAGGGCGCACGCGCCGCACGTATCTTACTGTTCGACCACGATCACCAGATACTTCGAGATGCTCCAGAACTTGTCTGCATCCGTGATCACCAGGCGTGTGCCATCCTCCAGTCGATAACTGCCGGCTGGGTGGGAAGTGGCCAGCTTGGCCTTCTTCGCACCGATGGCGATCTCCGGGGTGGCTGTCACATCGATCGTGGTGAACTGCTCCTTCGACAGCCCATCCGTGTTCAACTTGTTCACGGCACCGATGCCGACCACACCACCCTCCTTGGTGAGCACACCTTTCTCCTTCAGTTCCTTGGCCGTGCCCACGATGTACTGAGCCGTGTTCATCTCATTGCGCTGCAGGTCCGCCAGTTGGGATTTGTCGCGATACATCTCGATCAAGGTCGCCAGGGAACTGTTCGTGCTGGCCAGCTCCTCCTTCAAGGTGTCGATCTCCGCGTTCTTGGCGTTCACCGTGTTCTCATACTCGGCGATGGTGCGCTCGAGCTCGGAAAGGCGGGCGTTGGAACCTTTGGCCTGCTTGCGCAGGTTCGCCATCAATTGCCTGTTCTCATCCAACAGCGCATCGATGCGTGCCAGATCATCCATCATGCGCCGCTCCAGGTCGGCCGCGTTCTCTCCGGAGCCCGCCGGTGCCATCAGGTCGCCCTGTTTCGCACGGATGGTGCGCAGGTTCTCGCTGATCCGGTTGAACGTCCCGAAGAGCTCATTGATCGTGGAGTCACGCTCAGCAATGGTCTCCGTGCTGCGCTGCTGGTCCTCGGCCAGTTGCTTGTACGGTTCGGAGGTCTTGGGGTCCTGCTCGCAGGCGAGCATCAGGAGCGGCAAAGCGCCGATGATGAGCTTCTTGGACATGATGTTCTGTTCAGGGTGAACGGTGATCCCTTCGCAAAGGTATCCCGGGCATCGGACGATGCGAAGACCGGCCTTGGCAACTTCCGATGGCTCGTGGACGTATACCGCGCGCACGATACCTTTATCCACCACTGAACCGTGCGGCACCTGCCGATATATGGGCTCCTGACGATCGCATCCCTCCTAGGCGCGGCCAGGGTGCAGGCACAACCCGATGAGCTCACAGGGGAGTTCGGGAAGTTGAGCGCGAAGGAGCGGGCCCGGATCGCACAGCGGGAGGAGACCGAGGCGACAACCGATGTGGTCTTCAACGAGCTGATGGCCGGGGCGGAGCAGTTGTTCCAGGCCCGGGATTATGACGGTGCGCTGCACAAATACAAGGAAGCCCGTGCCCGCCGACCTTACAACGTACACCCCAAGGTGAAGATCGAGGACCTGCAGGCGCTGATCAAGCGTCTCGAAGAGGAAGAAGCGGCCTCGGTGCCGGAGCCTCCCCCCGCAAAGTCCTTGCCCTTGGTCATCCGTGATCCCGTGCCCGATCCGGAGCCTGAGCAAGCACCCCCACAACGGGTCCGGGACCCCTTGCCATTGCCTCCGCCAACGGTGGATCCGGTGAAGGAACTTCCTGTGGAACGAGCGCCCCGGGAGAGGAAGCCCGATCCCGTGGACCGACCAGGACCGGTGGAGGTGGAACCCTCACCGACCCTGGAGGAGGGTGAACGTGTTTACAAGGAAGGTCGGTCCATCGTCGTGGAGACGACGGTCAACGAAGATGGGCGGCTCGTGGTCTTTCGCAAGGTGTCACACCCTTGGGGGGAGGAGCACTATTTCAGGGAGGGGACCACCATCTCCGAAAGGGCCTATCGTTCGGCACTGGGTCGTTGATCCCTCAATCCGTGCGGGGCTTCAGCTTCACCGGAACGTCGAGCAACGACCGGTAATCCTCGCCGGCTTCCTTCATGTCGAGGTCGTCCTTGGCATACCACCATTCCACGGTCACGCTCGAAGCCCCGCTGGCATGCACATCGGCCAGCAGTTTCATCAGGTCGAGCAGGTACTTGGAGGAGCTGGAGTTGAAGTAGGATAGTTCGATGCGCAGGGTCGTACGGGCGGCCGGGGCCTTGGCGTACCGTTCGGCAAGGTCCTGCAGAGGGCTGTAGAAGCGGTCCGCGTTCTCCGGGATGGAGCATCCCGAGATGGCGAAGCGTCCGCTGGGTCCATCAACGGAAACGGCCGGGGTCTTTTCGGTGGGGGAGAGTTCCAGTCGAAGGTCCATGGCGCTGCCCGCGAATGTAGCTGCCCTACCGGAGAACTGACGATCGTTTGCATCAGTCCCTCCTTCGGTGCTAGCTTCAACGTGTCGAACGAAGACCGATCACCATGGCGATACGAACGATCCTGGTCCCATACGACTTCTCCGAATGCGCCACCGATGCGCTGCGTGTGGCTGCGAAGCTGGCGCGGCTCACCGGTGCGGTCATCGATGTGGTGCACTTGTACGAGCAGATGATGGACTTCCACACGGAGAACAAGCGGATCCGTGAGGAGATCGAAGCGAAGCTTGAGCAGGTTCCCGAACTGCCCTTCCTGCGCGGCATCGAGCTGAAGAAGTTCATGCTCCGGCAGATGGGGCTCACGGAGATCTTCAAGAACGAACGGCTTCAGAAGGCGGATCTCGTGGTGATGGGCACGCACGGAACCACCGGTCTGCGCGGTGGCATCGTCGGATCCAATACCCAGCGGATCGTGCGCCAGGCACCCATGCCCGTGCTGGTGATCAAGCATAGGATCGAGGATTTCGACGTGAAGGACCTCGTATACGCCTCCAACTTCACGCCGGAGGACGTGGACAAGTTCGATGCCTTCACGCCGCTCATCGAGCTCTTCGACCCGAAGATCCACCTGTTGAAGGTGAACACGCCGCGGAGTTTTGAGCGCAGCGATGACAGCAACAAGGCCATCGACCGTTTCCTGCAGCGCTACGACCTCAAGCACTTCACGGCCAGCGTGTACAACGACCTGAGCATCGAGGAGGGCATCCTGAATTTCGCGAAGGGCATCGACGCGGACCTCATCGCCATGGCCACCCATGGCCGCACCGGGTTCTTCCACGTGGTGAACGGAAGCCTGACCGAGGACATCGTGAACCACACCAACTTCCCGGTGTTGAGCGTGCGCCTATAGTGCGGCGGTCGGTCTGCTGGGGCGCCGTGGGCCGTGCGGATGGGGCCGGGGGTGTGGGCATCGCCTCCGGCATCTTGTATATTTACGCCAAACGGACCCGTCAATGAAATTCCTGTTCCGCTCATTCGAAGCCAAGCGCAAGGAGATCGTCGAAGTGGAGATCGACCAGCCGACCAAGGTGAAGTTCATGACCGCACGCGACCTCAAGGCCTACCGCATGGGGAAGACCTATTCCTACCACGGTGGCATGTTCGAGGAATCGCCGGTCCGTTTCGTGATCCCGTATGATGGCCAGTGGACCGCGGTGGTGGAGAAGGGTAGCTTCAGGGCACCGCTGGAGGTGACCGCCCATTGCCGGGTGCTTTCACCGAACGGTCTGGTCCGCTCCTCGATCGCCATCGACGCACCGCCCGAGATCCGGCAGTTCGCGATCGACCGTGAGAGCATCGAGGACGCCGAGCAGCATGCGTCCGAGATCAGCCTCGCATCCCGCAGCGAGGGTTGATGAACTGATCCACCGTTCCCGGCGTTATAGATGGACGATATGGCGACGCACATGGAAAGAGAGCGGTTGGAGCGTTTGCTCCGCGGTCAGGCGGACCTGATGCAGGAAGTGCACCTGCTGCTCGGGGCCGAACAGAAACATGATGACATTCTGCGTGCAGCGGTGCTGAGCAGCTCCGGTCGGCAGCCGGTGCGCTTGAGCCGGGTGGACCCGGACAGGGTCTTCCACAAGGATAGTATCCGGGCCTTGTGTGTGCGGTATCGCCTGCGCTTCCTGCCAGGTGGCCTCTTCAAGGGCTCGATACCGAACACCGCGATCCGGGCCCTGCGTGATCTGGAACGGATCGCTGAGGAACCGTTGACCGGCTTCATGGTGATGGCTCCTTCCAGCCGCTTCAAGCTCTGCGACAGCGAAGTGGACCCGCTGCTCTTCGTTCCGCTGGGCAACGACCGGTACTACCTCGTCCACAAATGGGGCCGTGATATTTCCTGGTCACGAGCGCTGTTCAACTGGCCGCTGCGCGATGCGCTGACCCTGGCCATCACGGTCCTGGTACTCGGCTCCGTGCTCGGTCTGCTCATTCCGACGCCGTGGATCACCACCGTGCCCGATGCTGGCTTCTGGGGTGCACACCGCGTCCTGGCCATGTTCTGGAGCGCCATGGTCTCGGCCAGCTTCACTGTCTTCGGTTGGTTCGCCTTCTTCGGTCAGTTCAGCTCCGAAGCGTGGAACAGCCGTTACTTCAACTGATCATGCCCTGATCGCACAGGGACCGGCAGCATCGTGCTGTTGGTCACCTTGCACACGCAGGCCGATCGGAACCACGCCTTCAATTGGGCGCGTTCCTCGGGAAGCAGGCGTTTGAACGCCTTGCGCATCTCCTTGCGAAAGGTGGGAGCGTCGGCCATGCTGATCTTGTTCAGTACTTCCTGATAATAGGAGAGGAGGTCCCGTTTCATGGTTGGCGGTTGTGTCCGGGTGGAACGGAACCTGCAGCACGGGTGTTCCAGCGGATCGACGAAGGGGCGAAAAGAGAAGGCCGCCTTGCGGCGGCCCTCCTACGAATGTCCGGAGCCCTCAGGCGATGCTGATCTCGCGCGTCACCGGTTTGGCGGGCTCCGCCTTCGGGATGCTCACGTTCAGCACGCCGTCCACATGTTCCGCGGTGATCGCATCGGCCTTCACCGTTTCGGGCAGTTGGAAACTGCGCGCGAACGATGCCGTGTGGAACTCACGGCGAAGCGAGCGCTCGTTCTCCTCCTTCCTGGTCGTCGTCTTGTCGCCTTTGATGGTGAGGGTGTCCTTCTCCGTGCTGATCTTCAGTTCCTCCTTGGAGAATCCCGGGACACGAAGGCTCACCACGAACTTCTCCGGCGTTTCGGTGATGTTCACGCGCGGCATGGTGGATGGCAGGTCATCGGTCCCGAAGACCTGACTGATGTCCCGTCCGAAGAACCCGGACATCAGGTCGTTGAACGGATGTGCGAAGGAGGTCTGCGGGCGATACTTGGTGATCATGGGTTCAGGTTGTTGGTTGAACACCGCTGGTCAAATGGAGTGCCCACGATAGTGTACGGTCAATATGGCATAAAGGGAAAAATAAACAATGCCAATATGGCATTATTGAGGCATGAAGAGGAAGTAGAGCGTGCCTTTTTGAGGGTCGCTGGAGGTGACGAGCGCATTGAAGCGCGCCCGTTTGGCCGAGGCCATCGCATGCTCCAGCATGCACGCATCCACGTTCTGGCTCCTCGCAGCGTCATGCTCAGCCTTCACCACTTGTCCATTCCGGTCCACGGAGATCGCGACCGCAACGCGTCCCATTTCCTTGCAGAGGTAGCCCGGAACATCATTCTCCCGCGTCCTTCCTTTCAGGTCATGCCAGACCGTGGTGGCGCCTTCCACACGAACGGGTTCCGCCGCGGTCTTCATGTACTGTTCCTTGTTCCACTTGCTGGGGTCCAGTTCGGGGATCACGATCTCCTTGCCCTGGTCACGTCGCTCCTGCGCCAGCCGGTCGAACTCGGCCTGCTCCATCGCCTTCAGGTCGTTCTCCACACGCTCGGCCAGGTGTGCATGGGAGAACTGGTTGGTCACGCGATCGGCCGTGATATTGCTCGTGGCATTGATCACCTCCCGGGCTGCGACAAGTTCGGGATGTTCGATCCGTTCCATCAGTTCCTCGGCCTTCTCCGGTTCCATCACGTCCACATGGGACAGGTTCATCATCTCTTGCGCCGGTTGGTCACGCAATTCCAACATGGTGAATAGGAAGAGCAGCATGGAATGCAGGGCCAGCGTACCGATCACGCTCAGCTTGTGCTCTTCGAACCAATCCAGGAAACGCTCCATCTGCGGTCGGAACCATGACCGGCCGTTCCGGGTGGCGGCAGGTCAGGTGGACCAAGATACGGGCGGTGCCGAAGGGCGTGCCGACCGGATGCGCCAGTGCGAAGGCCACCGGTTGTTCCATCGAGTGCCCGCGCCCTGCAGCCAGGACAGGGGTATGCCGCGATAGGTCGCCAGCGCGATGCCGGATGCATCCTTGGCACCAATGCTTTGTCCACGGAGCAGTTCAATGGCCCTGTCGAGGTCGAGGTCCACGGTCGGTTGGCGTTCCATATCCAGGTCCTGGGCCAGGGCCAGTGCGGCATGAGGACGCCAGTTCCCCGCTTTCCGCTCGGCGAGCGGGATGCCCGGGGAGACGACAGTGATCGAACGTTGGAGGGCGTCAACGGTCCTGGCCCAACTCCCGTCGATGGCGTATAGCTCATCCCCCTGTTGGATCGCCATCCAGTTCCGCGTGGCGCGCAGCCAGCCCAGTTCGGTCACAAGGTCCCTCGGGGTGGCTACTGGCTGGCCGTTGACCGCCTCGCGTGTACCGGCTTTCCGAACCAGGGCGAGCACGAAGCCTTCACCCCGCAGGCGATGCGGGTAGCAGCGCAACGCATTGATCCCGAGGTGGTCCGTGGCGAGCGCTCCATGTGCACCACCGGCCGGTATGGGTATCACGATCCCGCCCTCATCCACCAGTTCTCGGAGCCGTGCCTCATTCTCACCGAGCTCCCAGGTGCAGGTGCTGTAGATCAGGAAGCCACCCGGTCGCAGGCAGTTCCAGGCGTGTTTGAGCACATCGCGCTGAACGGTCGCGCATTGCTCCACCAGGGACGGGGACCACTGCTGGAGCGCATGCGGATCCTTGCGGACCATGCCCTCACCGGAACAGGGTGCGTCCACCATCACGAGGTCGAACAGGTCGGTCAGGCGGCCGAAGCGTTCGGGAGCGGTACCTGTGATCATGACATTGGCCGCTCCCCATTTCCACAGGTTCTCCTTCAGCACGGAGCGCCGTTCGCCGTTCACCTCATTGCACACGAGCAAGGCATCGGGATGGAGCAGGTCGCGCAGGTGGGTGCTTTTGCCACCCGGAGCGGCACAAAGGTCCAGTGCGATGATCCGCTCTCCGATCAGGCCGCTCGCACGCACCGCTTGTTCCACCAACATGCTGGCCGCCTCCTGCACGTAATAGGCGCCGGCATGCAGCAGCGGGTCGAAGGTGAAGGCGGGTCGTTGGGCCAGGTATCGTCCGTTCTCGCACCAAGGAACGGGGTCCGCGAGCGGTCCGTACCGCCACTTCCGGGGGTTGATGCGGATACTGACGGGAGGGTCGCTGCGCAACGCGGCATCGAGGCCATCCACTTCGGTGCTCAGATCCTTGCGAAGACGGCTGACCAGCGCCGCGATGGATCGCTCGGGATCGGCCGGATGCCGCGCTCGTTCCTGCGCTGGGCGGCCCATGCGGATCAGTTCACCAGCACGCCGGAGCGGTACATGGTCTGATCTCGGTCCGGACCAAGGGACACCAGCTTCACAGGGACACCCACATGCGCCTCGATCATGGCGATGTAGCGCTCCAGCCCAGGGGGCAACGGATCATCGGTGCGCAGCGGACCCCAGCCCTCGATCGCCTCGAGCACCGGTTCAATGGTCCCCGTGATGTCGTACGGCATGCGGTCCGTGACCTGGCCGTTCACCTTGTACCCGGTGCAGATGCGCAGGTCGGACATGTCGCTGAGCACGTCGGCTTTCATCATGGCCAGTTCCGTCACGCCGTTGATCATCACCGCGTAATGGAGCGCGGGCAGGTCCAGCCAGCCGCAACGTCTTGCACGACCCGTGGTACTGCCGAACTCGTGGCCCACCTGCCGGATGCGCTCTCCCGTATCATCATGCAGTTCGGTGGGGAAGGGGCCGCTGCCCACACGGGTGCAGTAGGCCTTGAAGATCCCCACGACCCGGCCGATACGGTTCGGTGCGATGCCGAGGCCGGTGCAGGCGCCGGCAGAGATCGTGTTGCTGCTGGTGACGAAGGGGTAGGTGCCGAAATCGATGTCCAGCAGGGTTCCTTGCGCACCTTCCGCCAGGACGCGTTTCCCATTGCGCAGGGCCTGGTCCAGGTAATGTTCACTGTCCACCAATTGGAGCGAACGGAGCACCTCCACGGCACCGAGCCATTCCTCCGCAGCTTCCTCGGATGCACCGGGTCTGTCGTTCAAGGCGAGGAGACGCTGGTGTTTGCTGGTGAGCGCACGGAAGCGGTCCATGCGATCCGGAAGTTCGAGGTCACCGACCCGCAGGCCATTGCGCCCCGTCTTGTCCATATAGGTGGGCCCGATCCCTTTCAAGGTGCTTCCGATCCGCCCGCTTCCTTTCTCCGCTTCGCTTGCTGCGTCGAGGGCGCGATGGGTGGGAAGGATCAGATGAGCACGTCTTGAGATGAGCAGGTTCCTTCGCACATCCACACCGGCCGCTTCCAAGCCATGGATCTCCTTCACCAGGGTCACGGGGTCGATGACCACGCCATTGCCCACCAGGTTGATGGTCCCTTCGCGGAACACACCGCTGGGGATCGTATGAAGGACGAACTTGCGTCCATCGAAGATCAAGGTGTGCCCGGCGTTCGGCCCACCCTGGAAGCGTGCGATGATGTCGTAGTCCGGTGCAAGGACGTCCACGACCTTCCCTTTACCCTCATCACCCCATTGGGCCCCGAGGAGCACATCCATGCGCGGGGAGCTCATGCGCTCAGTTTGGCCACGGCCTCGTCCACCGTCGCCGTGAGGGTGAACACGGTGTCGAGCTTGGTCACGAGGAAGAGTTGACGCACGCTGTTGGACACGCCGGATATCAACGTATCGCCACCTGCGTTCCGAGTGCGCGTGAGCACATTGATGAGGATGTTCAATCCGGTACTGTTCATGTACTGCAGTTCGCTCATGTCCAGTACCACGGTCTTGTGACCTCCGTTGAGCTCGTTGTCCAGGGTGCTCATGAGCCTGTCGGCCTGTTGTTGGTCCATCAGGCGGCCCTTGAGGTGGAACACCTTGCAGTTGCGTTCATCGGAGACGGCAAGGTCGAACATCGGGCGGTCGGTCACGGTCATGGTCATTGACGTTTTTCGAGGCAACTGGCGCAGGTCCCATGGATCTGCAGGGTATGGTAGCGGACTTCAAAGCCCATCACTTCGCTGGCCGTGTTCCTGATCTGCTGGATGCGTGGATCACAGAACTCCTGCACCTGGCCACAGACGGAGCAGATCAGGTGGTCATGCTGGCGGTTGGCGTGGGAGCGTTCGAACTGGGAGTGCGTGCCATTGAAGTGGTGGCGGCGCACCAGCTCACAGTCCAGCAACAGGTCCATGGTATTGTAGAGGGTGGCGCGGCTCACACGGTATTTCTTCAGCTTCATGCGCCCGTAGAGCCGTTCGATGTCGAAATGACCATCGTGCGCGTACACTTCGCTCAGGATCGCGAACCGCTCCGGTGTTTTCCGGTGCCCATGCCGCTCAAGGTACTCGCTGAAGATGCGATGCACGCTTGCCTGTTGGTCTACCGCCACCATGGTGGCAAAGGTAAGTGACACGTATCGGATCGTGGACCGGGCCATAGCGCACGCGCCGCTCCGGAACAGCTGGTCCTCCCGGTGTCGTGTTGCGGGCGGGTCGGTCAGTGGTCCACGCGCTCCACGCTGCGCACCCCGCGCACCCGGCGCAGCTTGTCCATGAGCGAATTGAGGTGGTCCGTGTCATGCACGAAGGCCATCACCTTGCCGGAGAAGATGCCATCGTTGCTCTCGAAGCTGATGGCACGCATGTTCACGTTGTGCTCGTGGCTGATGATGTTGGTGATCTTGTTCACCAGACCGACCTCATCGATGCCGCTGAACCGGATGCCGGCCAGGAACTCCACGGTGTCCTTGCCCTTCCAGCGGGCTTTCACGATGCGATAGGCGAAGTTGCTCATCAGTTGCACCGCGTTCGGGCAGTTCACCCGGTGGATCTTGATACCGTCATCCGGGCTGATGAAGCCGAACACATCATCCCCGGCGATCGGATTGCAGCAGGAGGAGAGCTGGTAGTCGATGCGCTTCAGGTCGTCGCCCAGCACGAGGGCGGCGTTCTTGTCACCGCCGCGGATATCGGCGACCACTTCCTCGAGCGAGCGTTCCTCCTCGGTGCGGACCACCTTGGGCAGGGTCAGGCGACCGGACTTGACGTGCATGCCGGTGATCTTCTCCAGCTGGTGCTTGCCGCGTGCCACTTGGTAGTACAGGTCGGTGGCGTCCTTTCGTGCGAAGTGTTCCACCAACGCGTTCACGTTCCCAGCGTCCACCTTGGCGCCCCAGGTCCGCAATTGGCGCTGCACGGCCTCCCGACCCACCACGGCCAGCTTCCGTTTCTGCTCGCGGAGGGCCTGTTTGATGCGATGCTTGGCCTTCGCGGTGACGGCATAGGTCAGCCAGTCCTCCTTGGGCTGCTGCTTCTTGCTGGTGATGATCTCGATCTGGTCGCCGCTCTTCAGGGGCTGGCTCAGGGGAACGAGCTTGTGGTTCACCTTGGCGCCGATGCATTGGCGGCCGATCTGCGTGTGGATCTCGAAGGCGAAGTCCAGTGCGGTGGCGCCGGCGGGTAGGTTGCGCATCTCACCGTTCGGGGTGAAGACGACGATCTCGTCGCTGAAGAGGTCCAGCTTGAAGTCGCGGACGAAGTCCACCGCGTTGCCGCCGGTGTCGTCGAGCATCTCGCGGATCCGGTTGAGCCAGTTGTCCAATGCGCTGGTGTGCTCCTGCTCATCCTTGTACCGGTAGTGGGCGGCCAGGCCCATTTCGGCGATCTCGTCCATGCGCTGACTACGGATCTGCACCTCCACCCATCGTCCACCCGGGCTCATCACCGTGGTCTGCAGGCTCTCGTAGCCGTTGGCCTTCGGGGTGCTGATCCAGTCGCGCAGCCGGTCCGGGTTCGGCTGGTAGTAGTCGGTCACGATGCTGTACACCTTCCAGCAGTCGGCCTTCTCCAGTTCGGGTCGGGTGTCGATGATGATGCGGATCGCGAAGACATCGTACACCTCCTCGAAGGACACGTTCTTCTTCAGCATCTTGTTGTAGATGCTGTGCACGCTCTTGGGCCGGCCCTTGATCACGTAGTTGAAACCCTCCTTGTCCATCGCCTCCCGGATGGGCAGGATGAAGCGGCTGATGAACCGGCGGCGCACGGCCTCGCCCTTCTTCAGGCGTTGGCTGATGTCAGCGTAGATCTGAGGTTCCTTGAACTTCAGCGCGAGGTCCTCCAGCTCGCTCTTGATGTTGTACAGGCCGAGACGATGCGCGAGCGGGGCGTACAGGAAGAGCGTTTCGCTGGCGATCTTCAACTGCTTGTCGCGCGCCATGCTCTCCAACGTGCGCATGTTATGCAGGCGGTCCGCGAGCTTCACGAGGATCACCCGCACGTCCTGGGCGAGCGTCATCAGCACTTTGCGGAAGTTCTCGGCCTGGATGCTGTCCGTACCGAACTGCATGCCGCTGATCTTCGTGAGCCCATCGATGATCGTGGCCACGGTGGGGCCGAAGAGGTCCCGCACATCGTCCAGGGTGAGATCGGTGTCCTCCACCGTGTCGTGCATCAGGGCGGCCACCACGCTCGTGGTGCCCAGGCCGATCTCCTCCGCGCAGATCCGCGCCACCGCGATGGGGTGGTAGATGTAGGGCTCACCGCTCTTGCGCCGCTGGTCCTTGTGCGCTTCGACCGCGATGTTGAAGGCCTTCCGGATCATCCGGTTGTCCTCGGCGGATCGCTCACCGCGGATGGAACGCAACAACCCGCGATACCGGCGTAGGATCTCGGCCCGTTCCTTCAGTGGATCGATCTGGACCTTCTGGATCTCCCTGGCCTCCTTCGTGCTCTTCGGGTCGGTCATCCGTCGAAAGTTAGGGCCTGCGATCAGGCGAAGGGAACGACGGGCAGCACTTCGCCACGCACCTCGCCGAATCCGATCCGTACACCATCCGCTTGCGCATGGCCCCTGATCGTGACCGTATCCCCGTCCTCGATGAAGGTGCGCTGGCCCCCATCCTTCAGCTGGACCGGCTTGCTGCCCTTCCAGCTCAACTCCAGCATGCTGCCGAAACTGCCGGGATCCTCACCGCTGATGGTGCCGCTGGCCATCACATCGCCCGCCCGGATGTTGCAACCGTTCACCGTATGGTGGGCGAGCTGCTGGGCCATGCTCCAGTAGAGGTATTTGAGATTGCTGCGGCTGATCACGCTCTCCTCACCACCGCTGGGCGTGATGCTCACCTCAAGACCGATATCGAAGTGGTGCTTCGGTCCCTGCTCGAGATAGGGAAGGACCTTGGGGTCCTGTTGAGGAGAGGTCACCCGGAAAGGCTCGAGGGCATCCAGCAGCACCACCCAGGGGCTCATGCTGCTGCCGAAGTTCTTGCCGAGGAAGGGACCCAATGGAACGTATTCCCAGGCTTGGATGTCGCGCGCGCTCCAGTCGTTGAAGAGCACGAGGCCGAGGATGTGGTCCTCGGCTTCCGCCGTTCCGATGCGCTGGCCGAGCGGCTTGCCATCGAAGGTGATGAAGGCCACCTCGAGTTCGAAGTCGAGCTGGCGCGAAGCGCCGAACACCGGCGCTGCGTCGGGCGCGGGCTTGTACTGGCCCATGGGCCGATGGATGGGTGTGCCGCTCACCACGATGCTGCTGCTGCGGCCGTGGTAGCCCACGGGGAGGTGCAGCCAGTTCGGGAGCAGGGCGTTGGCGGGATCGCGGAACATCACCCCCACGTTGTAGGCATGCTGACGACTGCTGTAGAAGTCGGTGTAATCACCCACCTGTACGGGCAGGTGCATCACCACCTGGTCGATGGGAAGGAGCGCATCCTCCCGCAGCGTGTTGTCGTCGCGGAAGCTCACGTTGTCGGCACGCAGCAGTTCACTCAATCGCTGGCGCAAGGCGCT
>JAKQEI010000017.1 GCA_029573495.1 Bacteroidota bacterium
GATCACCGGTGCATTGCCGCCATCGCCGTCGAGGTCCGTGAAGACGAACATCTTATGCTCCGAACCACCCATGGAGTGGAAGTGCAACCGCAGGGTGGTGATGAGCTCTTCTTCGTTGACCGGTGGCGTGGTCGGCGTCACCGGGTCCTCATCGTCCTTCTTGCAAGCCGTGATCATCGCCGTGGCGATCAGTGCATAGGCCAGTTGTTTCATTCGCTTGTTCATGGGTTCGGGTCGGGAGTTGTTGTTCAATGCGTTCGGTCCTTGCCGCCGAAGCGGTAGGTGATCCAGAGCGCGATGTCGATACCGCGCGCGTCGGCGTAGTAGCGGAAACGGTCCAGGTAGTCGCGGTAGGCGATGTTGAGCAGATTGCTGCCGCGCAGGCCCACGCGCAGCTCGTTCTTCCCAAGGGGACGGGCGGCGGAGGCGGAAAGACCGAGCAGGTGATAGGTCAGCGGGGGGGGGGTGAAGTCCAGCCCCACCGGAATGCGCCGTTGCTCGAGGACGAAGGAGCTCGTGGCGGCCACCTCCAGCTCCTTCCAACGACCGGCCCTGCGCGGGGCGAAGGCGATGGTGTTCTCCACGCGGTCCGAAGGCATCTGGAAGAGCCATTCATCCTGCACCAGGTCCCGGCCATGCACGGTGGAGGCACGCAGGCGCCAGGTGAAGGGCCCGGCGATGCGCAGGTCGAACGACGCATCGAGGCCACTGATCAAGGCGTCCGTGGCCACGTAGCGGAAGACCGGGAAGGCCCCGCGGATGGTGAGCTGGTAGCCATCGGGACGCAGGTAGATGAAGTCGTTGATGCGCGAGGCGTGGGCGGTGAGCAGCGCATGTGCACGTCCCTGGAAGAGCGCGGTCCCCAGATCGATGACGCCTTTGAAAGCCCGCTCGCTCGGCAAGAGGGCATCGCCGATCTCGATGGCGGCGGTGCCGTGGTGCAGGCCTTCGCTGTACAGCTCGCTCACGTGCGGCGGACGGAAGGCGCTGCTCAGGTTGATGCGGATGCGCGCACTATCGGCCACGCTCCAGTTCGCGCCCAGGCTCAGCGCGTGGTTGAGGAAGTCGTGCTCGGGTAGGATGAGCACGTCGTTCACGGTGTACTTGGCCACCAGCAGGTGCGTCCGCTCGATGCGGGCTCCGGCCTCGAGTTCCAAGCCTTCGTTCACGGTGAGGTGCTCGATCAGGTAGAGGCCACCGCTCTGCCTGCGGTAGTTGGGGAGCAGGGGACGCACGCCCGTGCCGGGGATGTTGACGTTCTCCTGGTATATCCCGCTGAAGCCGACCTTGCCATGCACCTGCTTGCCGATCCAATGCTTGTACACGGCATCGCCCGTGTGCGTGCTCAGGTCCAGGTCCAGCGCGGGCCTGCCGCTGCGGCCTCCGCGGCGTATGTCATATTCCTGCCGGTCATCCTGCTGGAAGCCGTAGGTGAGCACCAATTTGCCGCGCTCGTTCACCGCATAGCCGGCCTCCGCTTTCGCCAGCAGGTGCTCCACCGTCTGGCGCGGGGCATCGATCGCGCGGGTGGCTGCGCCGACGTACCAGGGGGTGCCGCTGTTGATGGCGTTCTGCAGGTCGGTGAGGTTGCCGATGTGCGCTGCGCGCAGGATGCCGAGCTCCCGTGCATACCAGCTGCCATAGACCGACGCGTTCCACCGGTGGTCGCGGAAGCCAATGGACGCTGAGGCGCCCGTTTCGTGCATGCCCGTGTTGCTCAGGTTGTAGTCCGCGGCGCGGCTGTCACCCATGCTGCGGCCGCTGCCCTGCACACGCCAGCCCAGGCCGCGCACGCCCTTCACACCGCCCTGCAGGAGTCCGTTCCCGCCGATGGCCTGTCCGTTCAGCATGCCCACGCCGCGCACCTCACCGCTCACGGGTCCTTCGCGCGGCAGTTCCACCGGTTCGGTGATCACCACCCCGCCGATGGCATCGCTGCCGTACTGTACGCTGGCGGCGCCCTTCACCACGGTGATGCGGTCGCTGCTGAAGGGGTCCAGGTTGGGCGCGTGCTCGCTGCCCCATTGCTGGTCCTCCTGCCGGATGCCCTGGTTCAGCACCAGCACCCGGTTGCCGGTGAGGCCGTGCACCATGGGCTTGCTGATCGTAGGGCCGCTGTTGAGCGTGGTGACGCCTGGGATCACCGCGATCATCTCGCCGAGGGTGCGGCCGCTGCTGCGCTCCATGGCATCCTTGTCCACCTCGGCATGCGCCTGGCCCACATGTTCATCCGGACGGTCGCGGATGATCTCCGCTTCGCGCAGTTCATGGGCGTGGTGCTCCAGCCGGAAGTCCAGCTCCAGGTCGCCCTTCAGCGTCACGCTGCGTTCCACGGGCTCGCAGCCCAGGTGCATCACACGCACGCGGTAGGTGCCGGCGCAGAGGTCGGCGATGCGGTAGCGGCCGGCGGTATCGGCCACTGCGCCACGCTGCAGCTCGGGCAGGTAGATCTCGGCGAAGGCCAGCGCCTCGGGGTCGTGCGCATCGATCACGCGGCCGCTCAGCGTGTAGGTGCACAGCTCCTGGGCCAGCGCTCCGGAGAGCCCGACGATGGAACAGGAAAGGACGAGTACGAGATACCGCAAGGGATGAAAAGATGCACGCCACAACGGGCGCGTTGGACCGGATAGGAACAGCATGGGTGCGGCATTGCCGCGGACCCATCACTCCGGCAGAAGGCCGGTCAGCACCTTGCGGGTGGACCGCGGTCGGCGGTCAGGGGCGTGAAGCCCAGGTCGGTGCCTTGCACCGCTTCAGCGGGCGTGGGGCACAGGATGAAGGCGAGCGAGGGAAGGACGAGTGCCGCACTGGCCAGGGCCACGGGCACCCCGGTCTCGCACTGGACGCAACTGGCAGCTACCGAAGCTGCTCCGTCCGCATGCGCCTCGATGTGATCATCGTGCCCTAGCCCGTGCCATTGCTCGCGCGGCACCACCACGAGCGCCGTGATGGCGAGCAGGATCCAGGCGGAGAGAAGGCGCAGGGCACGCATGTCGGTCGCGAAGATAAGGTGGAGGTGGGCGAACGTCCAGAAGACAAGGTGTGGATGCGGTTCCCGATCCCGTTCGCGGAGTGAGGCAATGCAGTTAGCCGAAGGCATGCGAAGTGGTGAACCATATTCCTCCTCTTCACCGCCCCACCATCACACGCCCCGTCGCCAGCACGCGCGCCTCACCGGTAGCTTGCACCAGGTAGATCCCGGTGGGCAACTCCGCTGTCGGCAGGTAGTAGCGCTCCGTCGCAGCGGAGGTCCGATGCGTGGCGATGCGCTGACCGGTCAGGTCGTAGAGCGTGATGCTTCGTGTGCCCGGGGGCACGGCCAGCCAGGCACCGCGGTCGGCGGGTTGCGGGTAGGCCGCGAGCAGCAGCGGACGCGCATGCTCTTCCACCCCGATAGTTCCGTCCGAGCTGCCGAAGGTGAAGAAGGCGAAGTCGACGATCGCGGCATCGCTCATTACCGTGCCTGCGTCGTTGGCCATGCAGCTGCCGGTGGTGCTGCTCAACCCGCCCACCCATTGCGTGCCGTTCCAATGCGCCACCACCACCGCGTCGCAGTCCGTCACGGCGCTGGCAGCGGCGTCCTCCCAGAAGAGCCGCACCGTCGCCTCCTCGCTGGTCACCGCGCGCTCCAGGCGCCAGTGCTCCACGTTGCTCACGCCTGTGAGGCCGGGTGCCAAACTGCTCCCATTCGCCGGTGGCGTGGGCAGGAACTCCGCCGTGAACTCCGTGTCCTGATCGTTCACCGCGCCCACGCCGATGCGCCGCCATTGCCCTGCCGCACCCACCGGGAAGGTGAAGGCGCTGTTGCCGATCTTCTTCAGCGGACCGTTCACATAGCTCTGCGGCGATCCGCTGGTGGCCGTGGCGTTGTGCAACACGGTAAGGCTTCCGTTCGTGCCGAAGTTCACCAGACCTTGCTCCAGCTGCAGGGCGCCCGCTACGGTGCTCGCACCCTCCAGATCGAGACCCGGGCCGCTGTTCGCCACACGCAGGCCGAAGAAGGGCGAGGCCTGCACGCTTTGTGCGGCACCACCCACGAAGGCCACCGCGTTCACATCGGGGTTGAAGGTGCCCGCATTGCTCCAGTCGCCGCCGACGCTGATCTCGGCCGGATCGGTATGACGCAAGGTGGCGCCGGTGCTGATGTCCACATGGTGGAAACGGTAGGTACCCACGCCGCGCAATTCGGTCGCACCGATCACCTGCGCGCTGCCCGCCGTGGCCTGCACCACGCCGTCGTTGCGGAACACCAGCGCGCCCTGGAGCGTGAACGCACCGCCGGTGCCCACGAGCGAATCGGTGGCGTGGGCCAGGTCGATGTTCGGGCCGTTCACCGTGAGGCTGCCATCGGTGAGGTGTACGCGCAGGTCGATGGTGCTGCCGAGGGTGTTGGCCAAACTGCCGTTGATGGTGAGGCTGCCGTCGTGTACGTCCAGCAGTCCCCTGCCGGTGGAAGGCAAAGTGCCCAGCCAGATCGCATCGGCATTGCTCACGAGGCTTCCGCCGTGGAGGGTGATGGCCGGTGCCGAAGGACCCACGGCGCAATCGAAGCCGAACTCCCCGGACACGTTCACGGTACCTGCGTGCTGGGTGTAGGTGCTGGGTCCTGCGCCATCATCGCCCAGCACCAGCCGCCCGGCGTTGATGCTGCC
>JAKQEI010000019.1 GCA_029573495.1 Bacteroidota bacterium
GGCGAGGAGGTCAGGCCCGTCACATCGGTCCAGTCCACCGCTGCGGTCTCCTTGTAGCGCAGGTCGTAGGACTGGGCGCCCTGCACCGTGGCCCAACTGATGCTCGCACTTTGGTAGGTGATCAGGTCAGCTGCGACCGCATCCGGCACCGGGCAGGCGGTCACGACCGGGCTCACGATGAGCGTGTAGCAGCGTTGCGCGTCGAAGGCTCCGTTGTACCCATGGACATGCACGAGGTAGTCGCCCGGTGCGGCGTTGGTGTAGGTGATGTACTCGGAGGAGGTGCTGCCCGCAGTGGACGTGGCCAGGACCCCGCCTGCGGCGGTGAGCAGCCGGAGGTCATAATCATAGGGTAGTGTGGAAAGGCTCACTGTGATGGTGCTGGTCGATGTGAGGGTGAAGCGGTAGTAGTCCACGTCGCCGTTCGCCGCGATCAGCGCATTGATGACGATCGGCGTACCGATGACCGCCGCAGTGCCCTGGGTCTCGTTCGGTTCGTAGGCGTCCGGGCACGGCACCTGGGTGGTGAAGGTCCGCACCGTGCTGTAGGCGGATGTCGTTGCGTCGCACACGCTACGCACCTGGTACTCGTAAGTCGTGCCTTGGGTGAGACCGCTGAGCGGGTATGTATTGCCGCTGATGCCGTTCACCTCCGTCCAGGTAGGGGCACCCACCGCACGCCAGCGGAGGTCGAAGGTCGCCACGCCCACCGCGCTCCAGGACAAGGTCGCCGTGTTGATGCCCAGGTTGGTCACGTTCAAGGTGCCGGGCGCGTCGCAGGTGCTGCCACAGGTGTTCAGGCAGGAGGCTCCGTTCACCGCGTTCACGATCACCGCCGCCGGTTGCGGACCGAAGCCCAGTGACAGGTTGATGCCCACACTGCCGAGCAGGTGGCAGTAGCTCATGATGGTACCTCCCACCCCGGTCGGGACCGGACCGATGGGACAGCTCCCCTCGCTGTAATCGATGTTCGCTGTGGGCCCGCAGCCATCGATGTTGGTCCCGTTCCCGTTCCAGGCGCAGGCATGGGTATGCCGTGAACCGAGGTTGTGTCCGGCCTCGTGGGTCACTACCATGGTGCTCCAACTGTAGGTGGGCACATTGTTGTACGTGCTGTTGATCCCGCTGTAGGCCATGCGCAGGCGGGTCTGGCTGTTGCAGAGCGTGTTCAACCAGGCCACTCCACCTCCACCGCCGTAACCCAGCAAGTGGGCCATGTCCCCGTTGAAGCTCGTCCGCTCCACACCGAACTGATCCAGGAAGTCACCGCTTCCCGGACCGGTGTACGGGCTGGGCACATCCCAGATGAAGAGCTCGGAGAGCGTCACGTCGATGCCATCATTATCGAAGAGGATGGCGCTCTGATTGAAGAGCCCGGTGATGTAGTTCGTCGTGTTCGCAACGTCCCCTTTGTCCAGATAGATGTTGTGGTTCACCTCCCAGTAGTACCGCACGCAACGCACCGTTCGCTCGCCTGGCGTGGAGGCGAGCTCGTCGCTGTGGTAGGCGCCGTCCCCATCCTCCGTACCGCAGGTGAACGACGGTCGGCCACGCAGGTCCCGGTCGCGGTAGATCACATGACGCCCTTGCGCATCATCCTTCAACTTACCGACGACGATCTGCCCCTGCCCATCGTTCACCAGGGCCATCAGCTCACCATCGAACAGGCTCACTGCCGCCCACGACCCGCCCACACCACGGATCATGCCGCGGTAATGGACGCCAGGGATCCCGGTGCTCCGCTGACCGCTGGCCAACACCACGTTCACCCCCTCCTCGGCGATCGTGGTCCGCGCGAGATCGAGTTCGAGCGTTCCACCTTCAAAAGGGATGGCAAGGGCGATGTGCTCAGCGCCCAGTTGCGCGGCCCGGCCCATGGCCCCACGATCCAACTGGAGCAATTCACCTTTGGTCAGCCCGGCATCCAACAGCGGGTCATGCTGCTTCCTTTCCGAAGCGGCGAAGAGGTGCGTGGGTGTGAAGGAGACACCCTTTGTCCTGAGGGCCTGTATGCGCCCGGCCACGCGTCCATGCTGTGCGGCGGCCGAGAACCAGAACGAGAGGAGCAGGATCAGCAGGGGGATGCGGGTGGTTCTCATACGATCAAATGTCCTTGATGTTGAACGGTTCCTGGCACAAGGAATGTGCTCGAGCCGGGTTCCTGACCGCTGATGAACGGTCCACACAAAGGAAGAAGTAAGCGCGTTCCCGCGATCCATTTTCCGAGCCGTCCAGTGGAACGACCGATGGATCGCAGGAACGGATCGACGAACGACAGCAGGGACCTTGTAAGCCTACTCCCGCTACGTCCCGTTCCGATGGGCGGCTCCGTTCAGCGCATAGCTCAGGAACAACTGCCAGGTACGGAGGTAGGTCGGTGAGCTACCTCCCGGTCGGTCCAGGTCCGTCAGGCCATGCAGGTAGCGCAGGCCCATGTGCAGGTGTTTGCCGCTGTCCACCTCCACACCGGTCGTCAACGCGAACTCCCATGGAGCGATGACATCGGTCCGGTCCACCGAGCGGCGGACCTTCTTCTCCGGATCCAGTCCGACCAACTGCCCGGTGACCGATTCCTGGGCCTCCAATGTCCGCAGGATGGTCATTCCACCATCGATGCGCAGGCCCGGGAACCGACGTACGGTAAGCAGCACCGGCAGCTCCGCGCTCACGAGGCGCATGCTGCGTCGGGCCTGCATGAAGCCATCCCCGTTCTCCTCCAACATGAAAGGCTGATCCGCCGGGCGAAGCTGATAGCCACAACTGCGCACATCGAACACCACCTCTGCCCGCACGCCGATCAGGGCCCCGTCGTTGTATCCGCAACCCAGGCCGGCGTGGAACCCCATGCCGTCCACACTGCGGCCGGTGTGTGAGACATGGCCGGCCCCGAGCGGATCGCGGGCGTACGAATGACTACCACCCGCCTTCACGTCCCAGGTGAATTGGGCGGAGACCGCAAGCGAAGGGATCAGGAAAAGGAGGAAGGTCGATCGGAGGATGCGCGCCATCGCCGTTCAGTGAACGACGGGGCGGATCGATCGTTGTGTCGAGCACCTGGCGGGATGCACCCGCACCGGGCGGATCAGACGTTGAAGAGGAAGTGCATCACGTCGCCATCCTTCACCACGTACTCCTTCCCTTCCGTGCGCAGTTTCCCGGCTGAGCGCGCGGCGGCCTCACTGCCTAGGGCGACGTAATCATCGTAGCCGATCACCTCGGCGCGGATGTAGCCCTTCTCGAAGTCACTGTGGATGACACCGGCGGCCTTCGGACCGGTATCCCCTTGATGGATGGTCCATGCACGCACCTCCTGCACGCCGGCCGTGAAATAGGTCTGGAGCTTCAGCAGGTCGTAGGCCGCATGGATCAACTTGTTCACGCCGGGTTCGTTGAGGCCGATGTCCGCGAGGAACATCTCCCGCTCCTCGGGCGTCTCCAGCGCGGCGATCTCGGCCTCGATGGCGGCCGTGACGAAAATGACCTCGGCCTGCTCGTTGGCCACCGCGGCCTTCACCCGCTCCACATGGGCGTTGCCCGTCACCGCGCTCTTCTCCTCCACGTTGCACACATAGAGCACCGGCTTGGTCGTGAGCAGCTGGAACTCGTTCAGCAAGGCCGGGTCGTCGTTGGTGGTGATGACGGAACGCGCGCTCTGTCCCTTCAACAGCGCTTCGCGGATCCGGCTGAGCAGCTCGTAGCGCCGCTTCGCTTCCTTCTCCCCGATCTGGGCCTGTTTCTCCACCTTCTTGATCCGTGCCTCCACGGTCTCCAGGTCCTTCAACTGCAGCTCGATGTCGATGACCTCCTTGTCCCGCACCGGGTCCACGCTGCCGTCCACATGCACCACGTTCGGGTCATCGAAACAGCGCAGCACGTGCAGGATCGCATCGCATTCGCGGATGTTCGCCAGGAACTGGTTGCCCAGGCCTTCGCCCTTGCTCGCTCCCTTCACCAGACCGGCGATGTCGACGATCTCCACGGTGGTGGGTATGATGCGTTGCGGCTTCACCAGTTCGGCCAGCTTGTTCAGCCGGCGGTCCGGCACCGTGATGGTCCCCACGTTCGGCTCGATCGTGCAGAACGGGAAATTGGCGGCCTGCGCCTTGGCGTTGCTCAGGCAGTTGAACAGGGTGCTCTTGCCGACGTTCGGCAGACCCACTATCCCACATTTCAAACCCATGGTCGTTCAGCTTCCCGGTCAAGGTCCGGAAAAGCGGCCGCGAAGGTAGGACCTTCCGGAAGGCCGGCACCCAAAGAGGAACGGGCACCTCTCCCGGCGCCCGTTCCAAAATGCTCCGGCCAAAACCAGATGAACCGAATGACCCATTGACCGATCAATGCCGTGCCAGCGTTGCCCTGCACGGGACGAACCGTTCGGAATAGGAAGGTCACCGGTGGCACCCCGCCCCGGCCATGATGTGGCAACGGCCACGGGTTCAGGGGTTTTCAAAAGTTCTGCACACGGTCCGATGCATGGAAGGCCACCGGTCTACTTTTGGCCCGTTCCGCCCACCAACAGATGAGCCATTCCCCCGCTACTGCGACCGCACCTGTGACGGATATCGAACAACTCCAACGCATCGCCTCCCA
Organism: Bacteroidota bacterium; assembly: GCA_029573495.1. Lineage (GTDB taxonomy): Bacteria > Bacteroidota > Bacteroidia > Flavobacteriales_F > PHOS-HE28 > PHOS-HE28. The sequence continues at coordinate 4,591 of JAKQEI010000019.1, forward strand.
GATCCGCCGCGACATCGTCCGGCAGGTGCATGCCGTGCAAAGCGGACACCCCGGCGGCTCGCTCGGCTGCGCGGACCTCTTCACCGCCCTGTATTTCAGTGTCATGCACCACCATCCCGAGCCTTGGGACATGGACGGCAAGGGACAGGACCTCTTCTTCCTCAGCAACGGGCACATCAGCCCGGTGTTCTACAGCACCCTGGCGCGGAGCGGCTACTTCCCGGTGAAGGAGCTCGCCACCTTCCGGCACATCGACTCCCGGCTCCAAGGGCACCCCACCACGCACGAAGGACTCCCCGGCGTGCGCATGGCGAGCGGTTCCCTGGGTCAGGGCATGAGCGTGGCCATCGGCGCCGCATTGAGCAAGAAGATGAACGGCGATGACCGCCTCGTATTCAGCCTGCACGGCGATGGCGAACTGCAGGAAGGCCAGATCTGGGAAGCTGCGCTCTTCGCACCAGCGAAGAAGGTGGACAACCTGATCAGCATCGTGGACCTGAACGGTCGGCAGATCGACGGGGATGTGGACGATGTGCTACCCCTGGGCGACCTCCGCGCGAAATGGCAGGCCTTCGGCTGGGATGTATTGGAGACCGACGGCAACGACATGGCCCTTCTCGTGAAGACCCTGAAGGAAGCGAAGAGCCGCACTGGACAAGGTCGCCCGGTGATGGTGCTCATGCGCACGGAGATGGGCCAGGGTGTCGACTTCATGATGCACAGCCACGAATGGCACGGCATCGCTCCGAACGATGACCAGCTGAAGAAGGCGCTCGCACAACTACCGGAAACGCTGGGTGACTATTGACCGCAGGCATGATCGGCACGCTTTTCACCGTTACGAAGGGTAACGGCATGAACATGCGACGTTCCATTCTTGCAACGCTCTTCGTCGCCACGTCCATCGTGACGGCGGCACAGGACCCGCGTCCACCCCTCACCCGCATGTTGTTCGTGATGGACGCGAGCAACAGCATGAACGCCTTCTGGGGCAACCAGCCGAAGATCAATACGGCGCGCGAACTCCTGCTGCGTTCCTTGAAGGAGCTCGAGGGCCAGCCCGATGTGGAGCTTGCACTCCGCCTGTACGGGCATCAGACACCCATCGCGCCGGGCAAGCAGGATTGCGATGACACGCGCCTCGAGGTTCCCTTCGGCCCGAACAGCATACCAGCGATCCGTTCCACGCTGCAAAGCGTACGCTGCCTGGGGACCACCCCGATCGCCCGATCGCTGGAACGCGCCGCGGACGACTTCCCCCCCATCACCTTCAACGACACCCGCAAATACCGCAACGTCATCATCCTCATCACCGATGGCATCGAGGCCTGCGATGAGGACCCCTGCGCCGTGAGCCGTGCCCTGCAGGCGAAAGGCATCGTCCTGAAACCATTCGTGATCGGCGTGGGTCTTGATGAGAGCCAGAAGTACGCGCTGCAATGCGTGGGCAACTACTTCGATGCGAGCACGCCGGAGCTGTTCGAGCAGGTCTTGAAGGTGGTGGTGACCCAGGCGCTCAACAGCACCACCGCGCAGATCAGCTTGATGACCGCGGACGGCAAGCCCACCGAGACCGACGTGGCCGTATCCCTTTACGACCAGCGCACCGGCAAGCTCATCGACCACCTGATGCACACCATGAACGACCGTGGCGTGCCCGACACCCTGCACATAGACCCCATATACACCTATCAAGTGGTCGCCCACACGGTCCCTCCGAGCATCCGCAACGATGTGAAGGTGCGCCCCGGAGTGCACACGGTGATCGCCGTGGACGCGGGCACGGGCCTGCTGAGCATCAAGAGCGGCAGCGGTCCATCCGACGGCAATCTGGTGCAGGCCATCGTCCGCAGGAGTGGCGAGACCGGCACCTTGATCGCACAGGAGGTCGGCTCCACCCAACGCCTGCGCACCGGCGTGTACGACCTGGAAGTGCTCACGCTGCCACGCCTCACGATCCCCGATGTGCGCATCGACCAGGGCCGCACCACCGAGATCGCCGTGCCGCGCTCCGGTGTCCTGAACGTGTTGCCCTCCACCACCGGCCCGGCGGCCATCTTCCTGAAGCGCGATGGCCGTCTGGAATGGGTGGCCGACATCGACCCGAACGCACTGCGCACCCAATTCCGGTTGCTCCCGGGCGAGTACGAGGTGATCTACCGCAGCCGCGCCGCACGTCGCACCGAACTCACCCAGCGCAAGGACGTCACCATCGAAAGTGGCCGATCGTCCACCATCAACTTCTGACCCACCGCCACGACCGCCATGAGCACCTACCCCGTACTTGACCAGAAGGACACCCGCAGCGGCTTCGGCGCCGGCCTGCTCGAACTCGGCAGGAAGAACCCGAACGTGGTGGCCCTTTGCGCCGACCTTACCGGCTCGTTGAAGATGGACGCCTTCAAGAAGGAGTTCCCGGACCGCTTCATCCAGGTGGGCATCGCCGAGGCGAACATGATGGGTATCGCGGCCGGTCTCACCATCGGCGGGCACATCCCCTACACCGGCACCTTCGCCAACTTCAGCACGGGCCGTGTGTACGATCAGGTGCGACAGAGCATCGCCTATGCCGGCAAGAACGTGAAGATCTGCGCCAGCCACGCCGGGCTCACCCTCGGCGAGGACGGCGCCACCCACCAGATCCTGGAGGACATCGGCCTGATGCGCATGCTGCCCGGTATGACCGTGATCGTCCCCTGCGACTTCAACCAGACGAAACAGGCCACCATCGCCATTGCTGCACACGAGGGGCCCGTCTACCTCCGCTTCGGACGTCCGAAATGGCCGGTCTTCATCCCTGCGGACATGCCCTTCGAGATCGGCAAGGCCCAGCGCCTGATCGAAGGAACGGACGTGAGCATCCTCGCCTGTGGCCACCTCGTTTGGCGCGCCCTGCAGGCTGCGGAAGAACTCGCCAAGGAGGGTGTACGGGCGGAGGTGATCAACGTGCACACCATCAAACCACTCGATGCCGATGCCATCCTTACCTCAGCAAGCAAGACGGGCTGCGTGGTGACCTGTGAGGAGCACAACCGCTTCGGCGGGCTTGGAGAGGCCGTGGCACAAGTGCTTACCACACAACTGCCCACACCACAGGAGTTCGTGGCCGTCAACGACAGCTTCGGGGAGAGCGGCACGCCGGACCAATTGTTGAAGAAGTACGGTTTGGACACCCCGGACATCGTGAAGGCCGCCAAGGCCGTGATGGCCCGCAAGTGATCGCCGTGGCCCGTTGCGGCCGACCATCGCCTGGCATGAGCGACCTCAGCGACAGTGAACTGCTCGACCTGTTCCGCAAGGAGGAGAGCCGGAACTACGCCTTCAATCTGCTGGTGCGCCAATACCAGCAACGACTGTACGCCTTCATCCGCCGGATGGTGACGGACCACGACGAGGCCAAGGACGTGCTGCAGAACGTCTTCCTGAAAGCGTGGACCGGTCTTGACGGATTCCGCGCGGACGCCCAGTTGTACAGCTGGCTCTACCGCATCGCGCACAACGAGAGCCTCAACCACCTGCGGAAGATGCGGCGTGGCCTCTTCGTAAGCGAGGAGAGCGTGATGGAGAAGCTCACCACCACACTGGACAGCAGCGAGCACTTCAGCGGTGATGCGATCCAACGCAAGCTCCAACGAGCCGTGATGCGCCTGCCGGACAAGCAACGGGCCGTTTTCACGATGAAGTATTTCGAAGGGATGAAGTACGAGACGATGAGCGAGGTGACCGGCACCAGCGTTGGCGCCTTGAAGAGCAGCTACCACATCGCCGTGAAGAAGATCGAAGAATGGCTCACCACCGATCAAACCTCCGGCGATTGAAACCGTCCAATCGACGAACACCATGGAACTGAACGACGGACCCGACGAACTGCGCGATGCGCCCGTGCTGCACAGCCTGCGCGGAAAGGACCCCTTCGTGGTGCCGGACGGCTTCTTCGACTCCTTTCCCCATGCCGTGCAGCAGCAGGCCCTGGCGAAAGTGGCACCCAGGCCGCTCGCACCCTGGCGCAGGGTCCTTCGTCCCGCGCTGATCCTGGGGTCCTTGGCGCTCATCGCGGGCCTGGCCGTGCGGTGGCCGGCACCCGCCCCGAACGATACATCCGCGCTGCTCACGGTACAGGACTGGACGCCGGAGGACCTCGTCCGCTCCGGCGTGGACATCCGTTCGGTACAGACCCTCCTTGGTCCCGATGAAAGCCTCATGGACGTGGTGGAGCTGCCGGATGATGACCATGCGGTGATCGCCTACCTCGAGAACGAAGACCTCCCATTTGACCTCCTGATCGAAGACCTATGAGAATCCTGATCGCACGGCTGCTCCCCGCCTTGGCCCTCCTGCTCGCCTGGACCAACAGTCACGCTCAACCCGACGGACCACCGTCACCTGAACGCCTGCGCGAGATCAAGGCCCAGAAGAGCGCTTTCATCACCGCGCGTCTGGAACTGACGCCGGAAGAAGCACAACGGTTCTGGCCCATCTACAACGAGTTCGACGACAAGCAGGACGCGCTGCGCAAGGAGATGCGCCAACTGTTCAAGGAGCCGGGCAAGGAAGCGGAATTGACCGAGGCCGAAGCGGCTGCCTTGCTGGAGAAGGGTCTTCAGCATCGTCAGCAGGAGATCGACCTTGAGAAGAGCTATCTTGAACGGTTCAAGAAGAGCATCGGCTCGGTGAAGACCATGCGGTTGAGGCAGGCGGAACACGACTTCAACCGCGAGGTACTGCGGAAGTTCCGGGACCGTATGGACGAGCGCAAGGGCGACCATCGACCGCCACAGCGGCACTGAGACCCGCTTCACCACCTTTGCGTCCCAGATGGACGCGTTGTACACCGCCTTTCACCAACTCCTCGCACAGACCAGTCCGTACCCGCTCGCGCTGGACGTGGTGGGTGCCGAAGGCTGCCATATCCACACCCGCGACGGACGCCGCTACCTCGACCTGGTGGCCGGCCTCGCGGTGAACAACACCGGACATCGACATCCGCGTGTGGTGCAGGCGATCAAGGACCAGGTGGACCGCTACCTGCATGTGATCCCATATGGCGAGTTCATTCAGGAGCCGCAGGTCCGGTTCGCGGAACGACTGACCGCCGTGCTGCCGGTGGGCCTGGACAACGTCTACTTCGTCAACAGCGGCACAGAGGCCAATGAGGCCGCGCTGAAGCTGGCCAAACGGATCACCGGCCGGACGGGGCTCGTAGCCTGCCACCGCAGCTACCACGGAAGTACGCACGGCTCCCTCAGCATTACGGGCAACGAGGCCAAGAAGTACCGCAATCGCCCGCTGCTGCCGGATGTTCGCTTCATCACCTTCAACGACCCGGCCGATATTGTCCAGATCGACCGGCATACCGCCGCCGTGGTGGTGGAGCCGGTACAGGGCGATGCGGGGATCCGGGTCCCCGATACGGGCTGGATGCAGGCACTCCGCGCCCGTTGCACGGAGGTGGGTGCCCTCCTCGTGTTCGACGAGGTACAGACGGGCATGGGCCGCACCGGCAAGCTCTTCGCCTTTGAGCATTCCGGCGTGGTGCCGGACATCCTGGTACTGGGCAAGGCGCTTGGTGGTGGCCTTCCCATCGGGGCATTCGTTGCGAGCCGGCAGCATATGCGCCTGCTGACCCATGATCCTGTACTTGGCCACATCACCACCTTCGGAGGTCATCCGCTACCCTGTGTTGCTGGCCTGGCCGCGTTGGAGGTCACCCTTGAGGAGGGGCTGGCGGAGAACGCGGCGCGGATGGGTGAACGCTTCAAGCGCTCCTTGGATCACTCTGGGATCAAAGAGGTTCGCGGTCAGGGTCTTATGATCGCCGTTGAACTGGATGATGCGGAGCTGGTCCAACGAGTGGTGAAGGACCTTTTGGAACACGGTGTACTGGGATTCTGGTTCCTCTCCTGTCCCACCGCCTTCCGTGTCGCTCCCCCGCTTACCATCAGCGCCGACCTGGTCGACCATGCCACCTCGGCGATACGTGCCGCGCTCGATCGGATCACCCCGTGATCGGGACCGACCGTTCCCGGGCCAAACGCGCCCGGTCGTCGGGACAGAGGCCCCAGACCATTGGTCGACCTTGAAGGATGCCCTTCGATCCGTATTTTGGGCCCGCTAAGGAGAACCGAAACCCCTCGCTTACGTGAACCCTATGAAACACGTTGTACTCGGACTTGCCGCTTATACCCTCTCGCTGGTGGCCGGCGCCCAGCAATACCAGTGCGGCTCGGACCTGATGCGCGCCAGGCGCATCGCTGAGGACCCCACCTACCTTGAACGGGAGGCTGAACTGGAACAGGACATCCGGGAGTTGATGCGGAACAGTGCCCGTGAAGGCCGCGATCGTGATGTGATCTACACCATCCCGATCGTCTTCCACATCATCCACCTCGGTGGTTCCGAGAACATCACCAACGAACAGATCCTCAACCAGGTGGAGCTGCTCAACGAGGATTTCCGGGCCCTCAACACGGATATCGCCAACGTTCACCCCGCGTTCACCGACATGGTCGGCGATGCCATGATCCAGTTCGCCCTGCCCACGATCGATCCGTTCGGGGGGTGCACGAACGGGATCGACCGCGTCCGCACACCGGAGACCTTGCGCGGATCCGACAAGGCCAAGATGAACCCCTGGCCGAGGGACAAGTACCTGAATGTTTGGGTGATCCGTGACATGGAAGACCCCGGCGTGGCTGGGTACGCGTACTACCCGAGCACGTTCGACAATCCGATCACCCGGATCGCGGACGGGATCATCATCGAGAACGCCTACATCGGCCAGATCGGGACCGGGACACCGTTCCGCTCCACCGCGCTGACCCATGAGATCGGCCACTACCTCAACCTTCCACACGTATGGGGGAACAACAACGGTGTTGAACCGGGTGCTGAACAGGCGCCTCCCGGGCACATGGTGCCGGATTGTGGGGATGATGGCGTGGAGGACACCCCGCCCACCCGCGGTTGGAACATCTGCCCGCCGTACAACGACCCTCAATTCGGTTGGTCCGACTGCCCCACCACCAAGATCGTGCTCGCCGACCTGCCCTATCGTTTCGACGGAGTGACCACCTCCTCGGGAACGTCCGACCCGACCGAGCTCGAGCAACCTTCGGATTCCATCTTCGGGCAACCCCGTCAACGGGCGGACCTCGCTCCGTTCACCGCGGTCGGCGTAGGAGCCAACTCGGAAGTGGACGGGATGTTCGCCTTCGGCGGGTGGGAGGATCAGCCTGTTGATGGAGAGACCGTGTACACCGAGCTTCCCGGCGACCAGGACCTGGGCAAGTACTACAGCTTCAGTGTGGACCCGCGCGTGACCGACCTGCTGTACATCGATTCCATCGGATTCAAGGTCTCGCGGAACGCCCATGGCATCCGCACCTTCGCCGTGCGTTCGAGCCACAACAACTTCGCCTCGAACATCCCGCTCCGCGTTGCTGCGAACTCCGGCATCTCCATCCAGGCCGGTAGCATCGCCTTCATCAACAACGACCTTCCTGTCAACGGCGTGACCGTGTATGCCGATCCTCCCGGAGGCTCGGGCATGCAGTTCACGGATCAACCGGTGACCTTCCGTTTGTACGCTTGGAATTCAGAGAACAGCAACGGTCGCATCCGGGTGTGCAGCAATGCGGCGCCGGTGGACATGTTCGATCGCCTGGGCGGCGCCCCACAACCCGGCGGCAGCTGGTCCGGACCGAGCGAGGTGATCGATGGCTCATTCGATCCGGCCACCATGGCCGAAGGCACCTACACCTACACGGTGGCCGCCAACGGTTCCTGCCCGGAGTACAACGCTTCCGTAGACGTGGTGATCGTTGCCGCTCCGGAGGTGCCCACCATCTCGGGCAATGACTCCTTCTGCGCGGGTGGCAACGTGGTGCTGACGAGCAGCGTGACGAACAGCATCCGCTGGAACACGGGTGCCACCACGGGCACCATCACCGTGAACACGGGCAACGACTACACCGTGACCCAGACCCTCAACGGATGCAGTTCATCGAGCGAGCCGTTCACCGTGACCTCCTTCGAGGTGGTGAACGCAGGTGCGGACGCCGGCCTGACGCTGTGTGAGACCTCCACCCCGGTCGATCTCTTCCAAAGCATCGGAGGTACCCCGCAGACGGGTGGTACGTGGACCGGCCCCAGCGAGGTGATCGATGGCCTGTATGATCCGACCGCGATGGAGCCGGGGGTGTACGAATACAGCCTGCCTGAGAATGGCGCCTGTGCCGCAGATACCGCCCGCATCACCGTGACCGAGTCGGCTACCGCCAACGCTGGTACCAACGGCACCCTATCCCTGTGCAACAACGTCTCGGCAAAGCTCTTCCCCCGACTCGGTGGTGAGCCGCAACCGGGTGGAAGCTGGACCGGTCCGGACAGTGCTCCCATGGATGGGATCTACGATGCGACCGTGATGAGCCCGGGAGCCTACACCTACACGGTGGCCTTCGAGGATGGTTGCGGTTCGAGCTCGGCGACGGTGACCGTGACTGAGATCACCGCACCGCCCACACCGACCATCACGGGCAACAATGCCTTCTGCGCCGGTGGCAGCGTCCAGCTGGCCAGCAGCAGCAACCAGAACAACTTGTGGTCCAACGGGATCACGACTCCCGGTAACCTGGTGAGCACACCGGGCACCTACACCGTGCGAGTGACCACCTCCAACGGCTGCTTCAGCGTATCGGCACCGCATGTGGTGACCGAGGTGGGCAGCGCGGATGCGGGTGGTGACGCCGAGATCAAGGCCTGCTCGGCCAGCGCCGACCTCGACCTCTTCACCGCCTTGGTGGGCACCCCCCAAACGGGAGGCACCTGGTCCGGACCGAGCGAAGTGATCGACGGACTCTACCAGCCGGCGAGCATGTCACCAGGCAACTACCTCTATGTGGTCAACGGCACCTCGCCCTGCCCGAACGATACGGCGACCGTTGTGGTGAGCGAGACCAACGACCTCGGTCCCACCACCGGCTATTTCGGTGTGGATGATGTGGCGGTCCATGGCACCACCGGCCTGGTGGAGAACGTGGAGAACTACATGGAGTACTCCTATTGCTCGAAGATGTTCTCCGAGGGACAGGTCACGCGGATGCGCTTCGCAGCGGAGAGCGCCACGGGTGAGCGGAACAACCTGTGGACGGACGACAACCTGCGCGCCACGGGCGTGGCCGAAGGTCACGTGGTGGCCTGCCCCCCGATCGCCGACTTCTACGTGCGCACGGTGGAGATCGGCTCCACCACGGAGACCCAGGATGTACCGTTCATCCCGGCCATGTGCACGGGCGCGCCGGTGCAGTTCGTGGATAACTCGGTCGGTGGATTGCCTACTTCCTGGAGCTGGACCTTCCAAGGTGGCAACCCCGCTACCTCCAACGAGCGCAATCCGGTGGTCACCTTCGATACGCCGGGCTTCAAGCTCGTGACCCTCACGGCCAGCAACGCGAACGGCAGCAACACCAAGACCGACGAGTACGCCTTCCTGATCGGTGGCAGCCCCAACGATATCGTGGGTACCTATTTCGAGGGCTTCGAGAACGGCAACAGCCTCTTCCCATGGAACGTGATGAACTATGCGAACAACGTCACGTCCTGGCGCCGCACCACCACCGCCGGCCTCAACAGCAATGCCTGCGCCATGCTCAACAGCGGCGAACGCAACCTGTTGGACCTGATCGATTCCCCCAACGGTGCTGACTACGATGACCTGTACTCACCGAGCTTCGACCTGAGCGGCATGACCCAGGCGGCCCTCACCTTCAACTGGGCCTACTCGACAACGGCCAACGACATCGCCAATGTGACCGAGCGCCTCTTCGTCTCCATCAGCACCGATTGCGGTGAGACCTGGTCCCTTCTGCCCGGCGGTGATCTGAACACCGGGACGCTGATCAACAACGGGAACAACCCGCAGCTGCCCCCGCCCGCCTGGACGGAACGTTCCTGCACGATCAGCGCTGCTCGTCGCGTCCCGAACGTGCGCTTCCGCTTCCGCTTCATCAGCAGCGAGTTCACCGGCAACCTGTACATCGACAACATCCAGATCGTGGGTGCCGTGGGCATCGAGGACCTCAGCGCGGAGAACTTCATGAGCCTCTACCCCAACCCGACCAACGACCAGTTCACCCTGGGTGTGCATGGCATGGACAAGTACCCGACCACCGTCAGCATCACCGACCTGCGTGGCGCCGTGGTTTACCAGAACATCCTGAGCCCGACGAACCTGTCGATGGAGTTCAGCGCCGCAGAACTTGGTCTCGCCAACGGCCTGTACATGATCAACGCCTCGAACGAGGCTGGTCGTCATACCCAGAAACTGATGGTGGGCCGTTGATCGGCGATCATCGTTCCTTCAGGAAGCCCTCCCTCGTGGAGGGCTTCTTCGTTGATGGGGACCGATCAATACTGGTCGGTGGCCAGCATCACCAGGGTGCATGCCTCGATCACCTCGATGCCGGCTTCCTCCGCGGCACGTGCGAACGCGGGGTTCTCGGTGCCCGGATTGAAGATGATCCGACGGGGACGAAGGGCCAGCACATCCGGCATTACCTCAGCCTGGTTCCGCGGTGCGAGGTAGAGGGTCACGGTGTCCACCAGCGCGCCTGCCGGGACCTGCGGCACGATGGGCGCATCGCCGATGGTACCCTTGTGCTTGCCGACGAGCAGTACCGGATGCCCATGCCCCATCAAGCGCCGTGCGGCGATGTTCGCGTAGCGGGAGGGCTCGGGGCTCGCTCCCAGCACCAGGGTCGTCCGGTCGGTCATGAGGCGAAGTTCGGCAGTCCGATGGGCGGGACCGACTTCATCTGCGGGCAAGATCAAGGAAACATCCGGACCGGAGCTTTGCCGCCGGCCGGAATACCATCCCCCTGCCAGGGTCATCATGAAGCGCAAGATCGACATCCTCGTCCTCTCCGACCTTCATCTGGGCACCTTCGGATGCCGCGCACAGGAACTGAACGACTACCTCCGCACAGTGAAGCCACGCATGGTGATCCTCAACGGGGACATCATCGATATCTGGCAGTTCAAGAAGTCGTACTTCCCGGCCACGCACATGAAGGTGCTGAAACGCCTGCTGCGGATGGCGGCGAAGGTGCCCGTGTACTACATCACCGGCAACCACGATGAGGCGCTGCGCCGCTACAGCCCCACACAGCTGGGCAACTTGCGACTCCTCGATCAGCTTCACCTCGACATCGACGGCGAACGCTACTGGTTCTTCCATGGCGATGTGTTCGATGCCAGCATGAAACATGCGAAGTGGCTGGCCAAGCTCGGCGGCTATGGCTACGACCTGCTGATCCGGATCAACCACCTCGTCAACGGCTTCCTCGTATCCATCGGCCGGCCGCGCATGAGCCTGAGCAAGCGCGTGAAGCAGCAGGTGAAGCGTGCCGTGGCCTACATCAACGATTTCGAGGAGACGGCAGCGGAGATCGCGATCCACGAAGGGGTGAGCCATGTGGTGTGCGGACACATCCATCAGCCCCAGATGCGCACCATCCGGAACGGACGCGGCGAGGTACGCTACCTCAACTCCGGCGATTGGATCGAGCACCTGAGCGCATTGGAGTACGCGGATGGGAAATGGCGCCTCTACACGTACGAGGCCGAGGACACCGTGGTGAAGAAGGACCGCAAGGACCGGGAGGTGGCGCTCGCCGTGGCCTAGACCACTTCCATCCCCTTGCGCAGGTCCTCCACCGTGCGGTCGGGCAACTTGGAGAGGTCCAGCACCATCAGACCGTCCAGGGCATCGTTGAAGCGCGGGTCGCGATTGAACCCGATGATCCGGGCGTTCAGGAGCAGGTACTTCTTCAGCAATACCGGCATCGAGGACTCGTTCGGGTCCACCTCCGCGATGAGACGGTCCATCCGCTTCAGGTCAGCCATGGAGGCTTGCACAAGGACCTCGCGGTCCACCTTGTCCGGTTTGATCCGGAAACGGTTCCGTGGACGCACCGAGGCGGCCATCTCGGCATCATAGTGGTGCTGTTGCACGAACTCCATGATGAGCGAGCGCGAGATGCGGCTGTAGGTGCCGCTGATGCTCACGGGGCCGATGAGATAGCGATGGTCCGGGTTGGCGGTGATGTGTAGCAGAAGACCCCGCCATAACATGTACAACGGCAATCGCTGGCGCTGGTAGTCCAGGGCGATGAAGGAGCGGCCCAGTTCGAAGCTCCGACGCAACACCCGGTCCATGGGCCGGTCCATGCGGAAGAGGGTATAGGTGTAGAAGCCCCGCTTGCCGTAGCGCGACATGATGCGCGCCCCGTTACCGATGCGATAGGCACCCGCCAGCCGTTGCTTCTCCCGGTCCCACAGGAAGAGGTGGTCGTAGTACAGATCGAACTCGTCCAGGTCGATGCTCTTGTTGGTGCCCTCCCCGACCGCGCGGAAGGTAAGTTCCCTTAACCGGCCGATCTCGCGCAGGATGTTCGGGATCCGTCCGGTGGGTGCCAGGTAGAGGTCGAACTCCCCCTGGCTGTTCAACTTGAGGTCGTCCAGTCCGGCGATCTCCGCGACCAGCTTGTCCACCGGCAGGGGCTCCGCGATCTCCTTCGGTCGTTGAGGGAAGCGGAGCGGGCTGAAGAGCTCCCGCTTCACCTGCACGCCGCTGCCCAGCGCGTAGGTCTTGGCCCGCAGGAACCGGGCAAGCTGCTCCACGGAGTTGAAGGCTGCGATATCCCTGGGAGCGATGGGTTTCCCGATGCGCATGCGGACGGACCGGCCGCGCATCCGCAGCATCTCCTTGGGCAGGGCCAGCGTCCGCAGGTTCGGGTGGATCATGCCGAGCACATGGAACACGAGGCTGTTGGCCCCGTCGAACCACACGGGCACCACCGGTGCACCGAGGTGCTGGGCCATCTTCACCACGGGTGTCTTCCAACGCGGGTCCGCCACGGCCTTGAGCTCGGTGCGCCAGCTGCTCACCTCTCCAGCGGGGAACACCGCCAACGCGCCGCCCTCCCGCACATGCGCCATGGCCTGGCGCATGCCTTGGAAGCTGCTCAACGAGGTCATCTGCTCGAACGGATTGACACCGATGAAGCGTTCGCGCAGGGGCTCGAGCTGCTGCAACAGGAAGTTGGCCATCACCTTCAGGTCCGGGCGCACCTCGCCGAGCACGTGCACCAGGGCCAGTCCGTCGATGGCGCCATAGGGATGATTGGCCACGAGGATCACCGGCCCCTCCTTCGGGATGTTCTGCAGATCGGCAGGATCCACCTCCAGCTCGAGTTCGAGGTTCTTGAAGACCGCCGCCACGAAGTCGCGGTCGTGGAGGTCGTCGATGGCATTGTAGAAACGCTCCAACCGCTTCAACCCGCTCACTTCGGTCAACAGGCTGATGCGCGGATCACCTGGACGCATATGACTGGCCTTGGCCAGTTCAGCGGGCTGGACGAGTTTCTTCATCGGTGGATCGCACGAATGTACCCCACCGGCCGGAACGTGGGCTCACACGTCGAGGATGCCGATGATGCGTTCGTTCATCAGTTCGCCACCCGGGTAGTTCCGCGTGTAATCCAGGTTGATCCAATGCCTGCCGTCCGCATCGGTATGATGGTACAGCGGTGCATCGCCCACTTCCTTGGTGAACAACTGCTTGCGGATGAGGTAACCCGCGCGCTCCAACTGTGCCTCGGTGCCGATCAACAGCTCGGGGTACACATGCCCCTCGGTACGCACGAGCCTCACCTGTCCGCCGATCGCACGGATGCATGCCGCCATCAGCAGGGCGTGGTCGTCACAATCGCCCGCCATCAGCTCCAGGCTCTCGGCCGGTGGCGCGAAGTACTCGCCGCCCTTCACGTCGGACACGTAACGCCACCTGGAGTTGATCTCCTTGAAGATGGAGAAGGCCTGCACCATGGTGAACTCGTCCGATCCCACCTTCACCTCGGAGAAGTTGGCCGTGGCCATGCGAACGGCCTCGCGCCGCACCGTCGCATCCGTTCCGCTCAGGATGGTCTTGAGCCTGTCGGCATCGTTGAAGGGCGCCAGCTTGCGCGCGGCCAGCGGGGCGTTCGGCGAGGTGTCGCGCAGGGAACCCAGGAGCTCCGCGTAGTCGCGGTAGAGATCGGCGAAGCTGTACCGCCCGGCCAGGCTCGTGAAGGTGATCACCACCAGGCCGGTCATCAGCACGATGTAGACACCGGTCCGGAACCGACGCACCAGGACGATGAAGGCGATGAGGACACAGGCGAAGGTGATGAAGTGCTCCGCGCGGATGCCGTCCCCGATCGGCAGCACGAGCTCCGGTATGAAGGGATAGATGATCAGGTAGAGCGGCAGGGCCAGAAGGACGGCAACGAGGTAGACGATGACGACGTGCGCCATGCGGTCCCCGGCCTCCACCAGCTTTCCGCTCCCCCTATCCTTTTCCTCCTCCATGTCCTCGATACGTGGCCGAGCGTGCCAATGTTGTGCCGGATCAGCCTCCTACAAAGGTCGCCCCGCCGATCGCTGGCATGATCGGTTAACACACTTTAACGCTCGTCCGAGCGACACCTTTCATCGACGAACGCATTCAATCATCCGACGAACGATTTTCACGCCGACCTGTGATTAAACAAGCCTGCACCGGTCAGGCCAGCATTGCCCTGTACGGATAGTTTTGCCCGCCTACCATGCGATCCACCGCTACACCGATGCTCGCCGCCGCGCTCTTCCTGAGCGCCTTTGGCCTGCAGGCCCAGACAACGGGTACCGACATCGGGGGACCGGAGGGGCTCGACCTCTTCGAGGAACTGAACGAGGAGGAAGGCACGGATGGGGCTTCGGTGCTGGAGAGCACCTGGGATGTCAACGACTCGTTGACCTTCATTCCCGGGTACGACATGTACTGCCATTGGAACACGGACGTGCTCTTCGACCGGCTCGGCTCCGCGAAGCACTTCGACCATGACACCCTTCGCCTGCAATTGGGCGAACACGAATGCGATCTGAACATGCCTTGTACGGGTGGCATCACCTCCAACTTCGGCATGCGCCGCGGCCGGATGCACTACGGGGTGGACCTTGACCTGGAAACGGGGGACACGGTGCGTGCGGCCTTCGCGGGCATGGTGCGGATCTCGAAGTACAACAAGACCTTCGGTCACGTGGTGGTGGTGCGGCATTACAACGGGCTGGAAACGGTATACGCCCACCTGAGCAAACGCTCGGTGCAGCCGGGTGACCTGGTGGAAGGTGGCGGGGTGCTCGGCCTCGGAGGCAACACCGGTCGGAGCTACGGCAGTCACCTGCATTTCGAGGTGCGCTTCCTGGACCAGCCGATCGATCCCGCGCTGCTCTTCGACCTGGAACACGGCTCTTTGCGGACCCTTGAGTTCGACATCCACAAGGGCAACTTCGCAAGCATGGCCGCAGCCAAGGTGGCGGCGCAGAAGTCCCAGGGCTCGCGCAAGTACCATGTCGTGCGCCGGGGTGATACGCTCTACGCCCTCGCCCGCCGCTATGGGGTCCGCGTCACGGACCTGTGCCGCATCAACGGCATCAGCGAGCGCAGCACGCTGTCCATCGGCCAGCGGATCAGGTACAACTGAGCTTTGCTCCACCCCGACGTCCCGTCATCGTGCCCGGGGGTCGATCAACCGTGCAGGCGGCGGCGACCGATGGTGTCCACCATGTCCTGCGCATACATCGGGGAAAGCAGGAGCACTTCGCCCGAACGCAGGCGGATCAACAACAGGTCGCTCTTCGCACTGGGCAACCGGTCGATCAACCGACGAGCGGCTCCGAGGGTGAAGGAACGGAAGCCGATGTCCACCGTGCAGAAGCGCATGAAGGCATCACGCTTCTCCGTGTAGGTCATCGAGGTGTCCAGGTCGGAGAGTTCCTTCAGGAAGGCACGCGCACCCACGCGGTCCAGCAGGCTGGCATCGCTGATCTCACTGATCCGGATGGTCCGCTCCTCTTCGGGTGTGCTTATGATCAGCTTGTCGTCATCGATGCTGTAGAAGGCCTTCTTCCGGCTGTCGCGACGTGCTGCCAGCAGGATGCCGACCAAGGAGATGCCCAACATCACCTGGAAAAGCAGGAAGCGTCCGGAGGAGGCGCCAACGATGATCCCCGGTAACACCAGGAAGGGGATGCCCCAGACCATGATGAGCGTGTTGTGCCAATGTCGCTGGGTCCGGAAGCGTTTGTGGCTCATCGCTGCGAAAATATCCTACACCTCTTCGGAGGCCCTGCGGCCCTGGTCCGCGAGGTACGGACCAAAATAGAAGGAGCGGCTTCCGCCGCTCCTTGGTACCGAAGGCGGGACTCGAACCCGCACAACCTTTCGGTCACACGCCCCTGAAACGTGCGCGTCTACCAATTCCGCCACTTCGGTATGAGGCTTCTTCCGCAGGGGGCGCAAATATAGTGCTTCGTTCACATCCATTGAACAGGGCGCAACATGCGTTCTGCCATACCTTGGGTACATGGCTCCCTCCGCGCTCGAAGGCTTCCGGATCATGCGGGATGGAAGCGCCGTGGACGTGTTGAGCCATGTGCGGAACGTGCTGGCCGACCGGTCCGATGTGGAGGTGATGGTGGGGACCGACAGCCACAACCGGGCCTACCATACGGTGTACTCCACCGCCATCGTCCTCCGCTTCCCGAAGAACGGCGCCCATGTGATCTACCGCCGGGAGCGGGCCCCGAAGGTGACCGACCTCTGGACCCGGCTCTGGGGTGAGGTGGAGCGCAGCCTCCATGTGGCGGGCGCCCTGCGCATGGCCGGGCAGATCCCGGTGCAGCGCATCGACATGGACCTGAACAGCGACGCCCGCTTCGGATCACACAAGTTGCACACCGCGGCGGTGGGCTATGTGCGCGCGTGCGGCTACGAGCCACGGACGAAACCCGAGCTCCTGATCGCCACCTGGGCGGCCAATATCCTGTGCCAGGGTAGCCCCCGGACGCACGAAGCCCCCATCCAGCGCTAGGCGGACAGGGGCGACGTGACTCTTCAGATTGACCTTTGAACTACTTGGACAGGGGGTTGAACGCAGGGCCTCCCGGGAAGGTTGCGATCCACGCGGAAAATTCCTCCCGACGGCCGGGCGACCATGAAAAAGGGGCGGCCTGGGCCGCCCCTTCTCGTGCGATGTGGTCCGCTCAGTTCACGTCCGGCAGGAAGCTGTACTTCTCGCCGTAGTGGAGCATCTGCTTCACGAAGTCGTCCGGGTATTCCAGGCGGATGTCCGTGAGCTCGCCCTTGGTGTCCTCCACCGGGATCATGATGGGCTGGATGAATCCGGCGTAGGGCGCGGTCTTGATGCTGGCGGCGCGCTCGAGCACCTCCTTGTGGATCGCGGGATCCACCTTCACGCCATAGGTCTCCACCAGCGCCTTGCCCGCGGCACCATCGCCCTGGCTCTTGATCCGCTGCACCTCGCGCAGCAGCTGCCCGAAGAGGCCGCGCAACGCTTCGTAATCACGGATGTCGTAGTAGGTGTGCCCATCGCGCACCACCTTCACGATCACGCTGTCCGCCTTGCCCTTCTCGTAGACCCAGGCGCTCACCCATTGGCGGTTGCGCATGTGGGCCTCCTCGATGTTCTTGCCCTCCTTCAGGCGGCGCAGCTGCACGAGCAGACCGTTGCGGATGTAGGAGTCGTACTCGGCCTTGCCCACCTCCAACGAGGGCATCACCCCCAGGTCCACCAGCTTCTGATCGAGCAGGTAGTACAGGGCCACGAGGTCGGCGCGACCTTCCTCCAGGGTGCTGGCATAGCTCTTCAGGGTGGCGTCCGGTTCGCCCACGCCCGGCTCCAGCTGGCCGCTGGCATGACCGACCACTTCGTGCAGGGCGGTGTGCAGATTGCCGGCGAGCGCTCCGTGCTGCTTCGCCCGCTCGATCTCCTCCGGATCGTGGCAGAAGACCTCCAATGTGCTGGTGCCGCTGCTCTTCTCGTAGGCGTCGGTGATGTTGCCGAGGCTCACGCTCTTGCTGCCATGCTTCGCCCGGATCCAATCCGCGTTGGGCAGGTTCACACCGATGGGTGTGCTCGGGGCCGCATCGCCGGCCTCCCCCGCCGTGTTGATGAAGCGGTAGGTGATGCCCACCACGTTCTTCTTCTTGTGCTCGGGCAGCAGCGGGCTGTTGTCCTCGAACCATTGAGCGTTGTCCATGATCACGCTCATGTTGCGCGTGGCCTCGGGATCGTTCACCTCCACGATGCTCTCGTAGCTGCCGCGCTTGCCCAACGGATCGTTGTACACCTCCACGAAGCCGAGGATGTAGTCCACGCTGCTCTTGGTGTCCTTCACCCAGGCCACGTTGAAGTCGTCCCAGGTCTTGAGGTCACCCGTGCGGTAGTACTTCACCAGAAGCTCCAGGGCGGTCTTCTGCTCGGGGGTCTCGGCCACTTCGATGGCCTTCTCCAGCCACTTCACGCTCTCCTCGAGCGCGGCGCCGTAAAGGCCACCCACCTTGTAGACCTGCTCCATCAGCTGACCGTCCTTGCCGCGCACGAGCTTGCTGTTGAGGCCGTGGCTCAGCGGTTCGGCCGCGTTCTTGTCGATGCGGCTGGCGTAGAAGGCCTCCACCTCCTTCTCGTTGATGTCCTCGCCGTAGAAGTTGACCGCGCTGGCCAGCACGAGGTCCTTGTCCGCATCGAGGCTCACCTTCTTGGCATCGATCGCGGGATCGAAGATGGCCGCGAGCACCTCGGGTGCGAGGCTGGCCCCGGAGCTGCTGAGCAATTGCTCGAAGTAGGGCTGGCCGAACTCGGGCGTGTGCTTGTCGTTGCTGTAATGGTGGTGGATGCCGTTGCTGAAGAAGAACTGCTTGGCATAGACCAGGAAAGCGTCCCAGTCCGCACCGGAGCGCTCGCCCTTGTAATTGTTCAGGATGCTCTCCAACGCGCGGCGGATGCGCAGGTTGTAGCGGTAGTTCTGGTCGTACATGATGTCACGACCCGCCAGGCCGGCCATGTTGAGGTAGTAGCAGAGCTTCTTCTGTTGCAGGCTCAGCTGGTCCCAACCGGGTACCTGGTAGCGCAGGACACGGATGTCCGCGAATTGTTCGGCCTCCCACTGGAAGGCATCGGTCCTGGTGCTGTCCGCCTGCGGGGTCCCCTCCGCCGTGGAGCCTTGGCCACAGGCAGCGAAGAGGAAGGCCGCGAGAACGGTAACGATCGATCCACGCATCATCATTGGAATTGAAGAGGACGAAGATAACCGCCTCGTCCGGGTGTGCGCCGCCTCCCTCAGCGCACCTTGCGCATCGCGGGCTGCAGGGGCATGTTGGCCTTGGCCTCCTCCACCAGCCGCTTCATGCGGTGGTAGGCCATGAGCTGCTTGTTGTAGCGCTTCAGGTCGGCCGGATCGAGCTGGTCCACGTGCAGCAGGTCCATCTTGTCGGCCAGGTCG
Organism: Bacteroidota bacterium; assembly: GCA_029573495.1. Classification (GTDB taxonomy): domain Bacteria; phylum Bacteroidota; class Bacteroidia; order Flavobacteriales_F; family PHOS-HE28; genus PHOS-HE28. The sequence goes on from JAKQEI010000019.1 coordinate 23,971, forward strand.
TGCAACTTCACGCGGATGGCGAGGTTGTCCTCCATCACCCGGTCGATGTACTGCTCGTAGGTCTCCTGCGGCACGCGCGTGATGTGCTCCAGGGCCTTGACGATGCGGGGTGAGAAGCCCTTCTTGATGATGTCCTCCGCGGTGAGCGTGCTACGCTCGAGCACATCGTGCAGGGCGCCGAGCACCTGTTCCTCCAGGTCATGGCCCCGCATCATCACCCGCATCACATGCAGTATGTACGGCTTGCCGAAGCGGTCCACCTGCCCGCGGTGCACCTTGGCGGCGAGCCTGATCGCGGTCTCCAGGAGATGCAGTTCCATCAGCGCTTCAGTTCGATGCGCAGGTCGAGCGCACGTTCGTCCTTGGAAATGGCCTCGAAGTCGGTGCTCAGCTTCACGGTACGGTCGTTGGTGCGCTCCACCTCCACCCCTTCGCTGGAGAGCGCGTTCGCCACGGGCTCTGCGAAGGTGAAGCTGTACTTGTACTTCATGGTGCTCAGGATCTCACCCGTGCCGGTGCTGTCGCTCCCCTCCTCGTCGTCGCCCATGCCAAGGCCGATGTTGCGGGCATGGCCGTTGCTCTTGCGCACCAGGGTGTTGCCCTCCCAGGTGAAAAAGGTGTTCTCCTGGCCGGTGGTGTCCTTCAGCAGCACGTTCAGGGCGGCGTTAAGGGCCGTGAGGTCCGCGAAGGCGAAGCTGAGGCGCTGCACGTACTCGTCCTTGCTCTTGACCTTCACCTTCTTGATGCCGGGGATGCTCTTCAGCGCCGCCATCTCATCCTTCAGGTCCAGCTTGTCCAGGCCGTCCGGCTTCTTCCCCTTGTCCTTGCCATCGCCCATGCTCTCGAAGGCCTTCATCATCTCGCCGAACTGGCTCATGTCCACCACGTACTCCATGGTGCCACTGCCGTTCTTCTTGAAGGTGTAGTTCTCCTCGATGGTGATGCAGCCGACCAGGGTGGAGAGCACCAGGAAGAGGCCAAGCAGACGGGTCCGTGTCATGGGGATGGTAAGGTAGCGACGAAGGTAGGCGCTTCAATAGGATCGGAAGGTGCTTCCTGGACCGAGTTGGCTGGCCTTGGTGAGACTCCGGATACGCGGGGCCCGCTGCTGCGCAGCCCCCGCGTTCCGGAGTGACTGCCGTTGGTGGGTGGGTGCTTGAACCTGTTGGGATCGTTGATGAGCTACTGTGACCTGCTGTCTTGGGGCCCGCTGCTGCGCAGCCCCCGCGTTCCGGAGTGACTGCCGTTGGTGGGTGGGTGCTTGAACCCATCGCGAACGGCCATGAACGACCGAGCCCCGCTGTGCAGCGGGGCCCGGCCAAGGAGGTTCGATCCGATCAGCGCACCAAGGGAACGCGCATGGTGCGGCTGGTGCCCGCGTTGCTCACGCGCACGAACCAGATGCCCGTGCTCAAGCCTTCCGCCGGTACGTTCACGCGGGCCGGGGTGCCGGCCACCTGACGGCTCAGGTGCAGGCGACCCGTGGCGTCCATCACCTCGATGGTCACCGGCTGGCCGTTGTTGAAGGCATGCTCCACCACGAACTTGTCGTTGGCGAACCAGGCGTTGGTGCCGACCGGTGCGTTGGTCTGGATGCCCGTGCTGGTCTCCACCATCACCTCCGCGGTCCACGTGTCAGCGCAATCGCCGTCCGTCACGGTCATGGTGACGGTGTAGGTGCCCGGCGCGGTGTAGGTGTGGCTCGGCTCGTTCTCAATGCTGAACTGGCCATCGCCGAAGGTCCAGACGATGTCACCGGTGCTGCCCGTGTTCGTGAAGTCCACCGGCACGTTCACCAGCACGGTGGTCGCGCTCAGCTCGGCCAGGGCGGTGGGCCCTTCGCCTGCGGCGATGGTGAACTCGGGCGTGGGGACGGTGCAACCGTTGTCATCCATCACGGTCACGGTGTAGGTGCCCGCTGCGGCCACCAGGTCCTCGGCATCGCTGCCATCGCTCCAGGCGTACTGATAGGGCGCGGTGCCACCCAGGACGGTGAGGTCCACCCGACCGTCAGCGGTGTTGGGGCAGCTGGC
>JAKQEI010000033.1 GCA_029573495.1 Bacteroidota bacterium
CGTGCAGCGCAACGGCAAGGAATACCGCCGCTATAAGGATGCCTACCTCGCCCTCACCGATGGCGACCCGAGCACCACGGACGAATTCGATGGGCGGATCAGTGCCGCACAGCTGTTGGACGTAACGGACACCTACCGCAAGTGGCGCGACATGAGCTACATCGCCACGGGCCTGGTCTACATCCTGAACATCGTCGATGCCAGCGTGGACGCCAACTTCGTGCGGTTCGATGTGGGGCGCGACCTTAGCTTGGGCGTCGGTCCGTCGTTGGAACTGATGGCGCAACAGGCACCCGGATTACGGCTGAGCCTTGCGTTGCGGTGAGCTACCTTCGGGGAAACGATCTCTATGCGTTGTGCATTCTTCTTCTTGATCCTCTCCCCCATTATCAGCTTCGCACAGGCGCATGTGCGGTTGTTCGATGAACCCACGCGGGTGTGGACCTCCGAGCTTTATGGACCGGCTATTGATCAGCTTTGTGCGGATCACTGGCTAACTACCCACTGGCTCGCTGGTGACACGGTCATCAATGACACGACCTACCAACGGGTCGCCAGTCGAATACTGTACTACCAGAGTCACATATTGGGCGGTGCGAACGACTGCCAGGCTTACACACACTATCCGGGTTCAACATCCTTCGTTCGTGAGCGCGATAGCCTCGTATTCGTGCGAACATCCACTGGAGAGCAGCTGATCTATGATTTCACCGCTGGAGTGGGCGACTCCATCCCTCAGCCCACCGATGCACCGTGGCCATGGGGTGTACCGGCCGTGAGTGGAGAATGGACGACGGTAACCGGCATAGACTCAGTCGAGGTGAACGGCAGCTTCCGCAAACGGTTCATTGTTGAACCTGGTCCAGAAGACTGGACGAACGAGACACAACATGTGATCGAAGGGATCGGAGGTGAAAGGGGACCCTTTTGGACCATGGTCTCCATAGTTGGGGTCTCCCACTCCCAAGCGATCGTGTGTGTGGCCGAGCATGGCGAGGTGGTCTTCAGTGGTCCGAATGCGAATTGCAGTTTCGTCACTTCGATCGCCGAGGAAGGCACTCGCCACGCGCTTCACATCACTCCGAACCCGTCCGATGGACTCTTTCGGGTATCCGGGCTCGCTCCATCACAGCGATACATGGTGCTTGATGCGGCAGGAAGAACGATCGTAACGGGTAGTACACCTGAACTCGACATGCGACCCTATCCGGATGGCCTGTACCTACTACGGGCAATGGGAAAAGATGGGAACGTTGTGGATGCACAGCGCCTCTTGATACAGCGCTGACCACGAACAGGGCGGCTACCTTCGCCGCATGCCGAACACCCTGCGCATCGCCCTGTACGGATCCGGCCGGATGGGCAAGGCCATCGAGACCATCGCGGAAGAACGCGGCCATACCATCGGCTTGAAGGTCGACTCGCGCAACGCGGGCACGGCGCCGTTGGGCTGCGATGTGGCCATCGAATTCAGCAGACCGGAGCATGCGATGGACAACATGCGCATTTGCCTGGCGAACCGCGTTCCCGTGGTGGTGGGAACCACCGGCTGGTACGACAAGTTGAACGACGTGAAGGCCATGGTGAGCCAATACCAAGGCGCACTGCTCTGGGCCAGCAACTTCAGCATCGGCGTCAACCTCTTCTTCCGCGTGAACCGGAAGCTAGCCGGCCTGATGGATAAGCAACGGGATTACCGCGTTCGTATCGACGAGACCCACCACATCCACAAGCTGGATGCACCAAGCGGCACGGCCATCACCCTGGCGCGCGACATCGACCTGAAGACCGGGAGGTATGCGGGGTATGCG
>JAKQEI010000039.1 GCA_029573495.1 Bacteroidota bacterium
GTCCTGGATGACGATCTCGCCAGAGCGCGAGATGACCACCAACTCACCCTTGGAGTTGGTCACATAGCGCATCGTGGCGTTGAAGCCGATGAAACCGTTGGACTTGGCTTCCACGCTGGAAGCAATGGCTGCACGCGACGCTGCACCACCAATGTGGAAGGTACGCATGGTCAGCTGGGTGCCGGGCTCGCCAATGGACTGGGCGGCGATCACACCCACGGCCTCGCCGAGGTTGATCAGGCCGCCACGACCCAGGTCGCGGCCGTAGCACTTGGCACACAGGCCGAAGCGGGTTTCGCAGGTCAGCGCGGTGCGCACCTTCACTTCGTCCACACCAGCGGCTTCCAGCTCTTCGATCAGGTCTTCGTCGAGCATCTGGCCCGGCTGGGCCATGACCGCACGGGTTTCGGGGTGCAGCACTTCTTCAGCCGCGGTGCGGTCCAGGATACGGTCGCGCAGCGACTCGATCACCTCACCGCCCTCAACGATGGCGCGCATCAGCGTACCGTTGGACGTGCCGCAGTCCTCTTCGGTCACCACCAGATCCTGCGTCACATCGACCAGACGGCGGGTCAGGTAACCCGAGTTGGCCGTCTTCAACGCCGTGTCCGCCAGACCCTTACGGGCACCGTGGGTGGAGATGAAGTACTGCAACACGTTCAGACCTTCACGGAAGTTGGCCGTGATGGGGGTCTCGATGATGGAGCCGTCGGGCTTGGCCATCAGGCCGCGCATACCGGCGAGCTGACGGATCTGGGCGGCAGAACCGCGGGCACCGGAGTCGGCCATCATGTAGATGGAGTTGAACGACTCCTGGTCCACTTCCTTGCCGTGGCGGTCGACGGTCTTTTCCTTCTTCAGGTGGTCCATCATGACCTTGGAGATGTCGTCACCGGCCTTGCCCCAGATGTCCACCACCTTGTTGTAGCGCTCGCCAGCGGTCACCAGACCGGAGGAATACTGCTGGGCGATTTCCTTCACCTCGGTTTCGGCGCGCTCGATGATGGTGTGCTTTTCGGCAGGCACCAGCATGTCGTCCACCGCGATGGAAATACCCGCGCGGGTGGCCAGACGGAAACCGTTCTGCAGCAGCTTGTCGGCAAACACCACCGTCTCCTTCAGGCCGCACTTGCGGAAGGACACGTTGATGAGCTTGGAGATTTCCTTCTTCTTGAGCGCCTTGTTGATGTTGGCAAAAGGCAGGCCCTTGGGCAGGATTTCCGACAGCAGCGCACGGCCCACGGTGGTGTCCACGAGCTTGGTCTC
>JAKQEI010000041.1 GCA_029573495.1 Bacteroidota bacterium
GGTGCAGCAGATGTTGGCCGAACATCCCACCCTGTTGAACGCGACCTGGGATTGGGGTGGGGGCGACTTCGAGATGGCCATCGAAGGCGCCGGCCACATCGGCAGCGTGGAGGTGGCCGAATACCTGCTGGCCCAAGGCGCACGTGCCAACATCTTCGTGCTCACGATGCTCGGGCGCACCGTGGCCGTCAAGGCCATGCTCCTGGCCAACCCGCACTGGCTGCATGCCAGGGGCGCGCACGGCCTGACCCTCCTGCATCATGCGAAAGTCGGTGGTGAGCCGGCGCGCGAGCTGCTCGAGCACTTCACCGGTCTCGGTCTGAAGGAGACACGGATCCCGCTCTATTGAGTTTTTCGGCGATCACCGCCGGTAGTGCTCCCTTTTCCAGAACGCGCGTGCTTTGGCGATATAAAATTGATGACCCTCCTGCGGTACCGGTGTTTCCGTGGCGAGCACGCGCCACTCGTTACCCTGCAGTGTGAAGAGCATGCGCGGCGGCTTCTGCCGCAACACCGCCACCGGCTGCCCAAGGACCACCAAATCTTCACCCATCCGGTGCTTCGTCACCGGCTTTTCGGGAACGCCTTTTTCCAGGGCATACACGCCGATCACCGGCACGTAGCCAGCCGCCCGCAAGGGCTGAAAGACCTCCTTAGCCCGCGCCAGGAGCTCATCCTCACTTAGCACATCGCCTGTCACCGGTACTTCGTACTGGTGGATGGTACACCACAGCAGCTGGTCCTGCACGGTATCGATCCGCAGCAACACCCGTGCATGACGCTGGTACTGGGTGATGGAGGTATGCAGAACGGAACGCGCTTCTGCGCCAAGCTCCAGGTCCGCTAAGTGGTGAGCAAAGGTGCGCATCGAAATGAGCCAGCTGCAAGGTATCAGAGCAGGATGGACCACCCCACGCTCCCCTGCATACGTGTCCATCATGGATCGCAATGAACGATGCGGAGGCTGGGATGCCCACCTTCAGGCCATTCACGGCGAACCACGTGTGTGCAGGGTCCCGGAAGATAGCTGACCCTGCTCGATCGTGCGGGTTATTGCAGACGCTTCATTGTTTCACGACACGTTCCGTGAGGCGTGTTCCATCCGGGTAGAACACTTGCACGACGTATAGTCCGTTCCCGTGGCCACTAAGATCCAAAGTGACAGGGCCATTCCCATTGAACCGTTGTGCGAGGACGGCACGACCAGTAGCATCCAATACCACGACCTGACCGGCCTGGGCAGGCTGCGACAGTTTCAAGGTGAAGACGCTCGTGGTGGGGTTGGGGGCGATGGTGAATTGTACGGGGTCTTGCTCGAAAAGGCCAACAGTAGCATCCCGTAGGCACCGGACGCAGGTTCCATAACTCCTAGGTAGGTCGCTTCGAAGGATGCCTGCATGAGCGCTCATAAGCTCACGGTATTTGGCGAATGCCGGATTATTCGTTGAACTCCACCAGCCACCGCGATCTCCCTGGAAGTAGAAATGGAAGAGGTTATCGATCCCAATATTCAGGAAGCCCCCTGGCACAGCCGAGAAGCCACTTTCATTTGTTGCGCCTGTATTGGGGCTATTCCAAAGTACGGTGGCTTTCAACTTGCCACCAACGTTCTCGGCGCCTCCGCGGTAGCCTGTTTGCCCCAACTCATTTGTCGGCATGCCCAAGGCGCTTTCCAAGGTCTGCCATTCAGCATCGGTGGGTACATGCCACGCCTGTGGACATAGGCCGCGCCCGTCACTTACGGCGAACCCGTTGTACAGCTTGCCGTAAATGGCGTCGTTAGCAGGATCATTGTTGTAGTTGGTGCTTGCACCTGTGGAGGTCGTATTGAGTTGGCTCCATGCACTATTGTCCGTGGCGTATGGTATGGCGTTGCCATTACGGTAGTGGGCCGTCCTCAGATTCTCCGCCGTCCAGCACTGGTCGCCGATCTGCACGACAGGATAGGTGTTGCCGTCGATGTCCGTGACCGTGGCGGGGCAGTCCTGACCAGTTGCATTGGTCGCCAGACCCGAAGTAAGCAAGAGGATCGCGGCGAGCGTAACGTTACTTCTCATGGCTCATCGTTTATGGAGCGCTGTTTACCGGCCGTCCTACCATGGGGGCCAAGCACCATGTGCGAGGTCATTGCTTCACCACCCGCTGCGTGGCCGTGCTGCCATCATCGAATCGCACCTGCACGAGATAAAGGCCGTTTTCGTGACCACTGAGGTCCAGTATGATCGGGCCTGTGGTGTTGAGCTGGTGCGTTTGCACCAAGCGGCCGGTGGCATCCAGTAATGAGACTGGTAAGGCCTGAACTGTTCGCGCCAGTTGAAGCGTGAATGCGTTCGTGGTGGGGTTGGGCGAAATGGTGAACTGTAGACTTTCCATCTCGGAAAGGCCGACTTCATCCATGCCCAGCTTCACGATCCAGGCATCAGCTCCATTATCGGAGTGATTGCCGTGTACATCACCATTGGTCGATTCAGTCCATCCTGCCAACACAAACCCACCAGCGCTTGTCTGCTGTGCGGCAAATGCCAGGTCCCATTGGCTTCCACCAAGGCACTTCGTCCACAAGGTATCGCCCCCATCATCCAACCTCACCACCCATACATCGCTTATGCCGCCTTGGATGCCATGCACGTCACCATCGATGGACGAGGTCCATCCTGCGACTAAATATTCCCCGTCGTTGGTCTGTAGAATGGAATTCGCCCCCTCCCCATTGCTTCCGCCCAGGCACTTGGTCCACAGCGTGTCACCCACAGCATCCAGCTTCATCACCCAGGCATCAAGTGAGCCGTGGTTGCCGTTCACGTCCCCATCGGTGGACCAGGTATGACCAGCCACCACATAGCCCCCGTCACTGGTCTGTTGGATGCAACGCGCCTCATCATTACCGCTTCCACCCACGCATTTGGTCCAGAGCGTATCTCCTGCGGCATCCAATTTCACCACCCAGGCATCAGAGTTACCGTGGTTACCATGGACGTCACCATCTGTGGACCGGGAATGTCCTGCCACCACATAGCCCCCATCGATGGTCTGCTGGATATTATTCGCATGGTCCCACTGGCTTCCACCCAAGCACTTGGTCCATAAAGTATCCCTGGCGGCAGCCAACTTCACCACCCAGGCATCATATAAGCCGCCGTGGTTGCCGTGCACGTCACCATCTGTTGACTGGGTATATCCTGCCACCACATAGCCCCCATCGCTGGTCTGCTGAATGGATGCCGCCCCATCCCCTTCGCTTCCACCCAGGCACTTGGTCCACAGCGTATCCCCAACGGCATCCAGCTTAACCACCCATGCATCAGCATAGCCGCCGTGGTTGCCGTTCACGTCACCATCAGTGGACCCGGTAAGTCCTGCCACGACATAGCCCCCATCGCTGGTCTCCCAGATGGATCCCACCCCATCATCGTCGATTCCACCCAGGCAATTAGTCCATAGGATATACCCCTCGGCATCCAGCTTGACCACCCACGCATCCTCGTCGCCATGGCTGCCGTATACGTCGCCATCAGCGGAATAGCTGATACCCGCAACGATATACCCTCCATCATTGGTCTGTTGGATGGAAAACGCCCTATCAGTACTACTTCCACCCAGGCACTTCGTCCAGAGCGTGTCCGGCTGTGCTTGGGCATGGAGCAAGCATACGAGGCTGCTGGAAAGACACGCAAGGCGTATGATGGGCAGCATATTCGTTAGGTATAGAGGGTTGCACGTTCGGGTCAAACCGGGTTCACTAAGGGGGGCACTGTCAGCGTTTGTGCCTCATTTCTTCACCAAACGTTCCGTTGCAGTGCTGCCATCATCGAAACGGAGCTGCACGAGATAAAGGCCGCTATCGTGATCGCTCAGATCAAGAACGAAAGGGGACGTGGTATCCATGAGCGACCACATGCTCAGTACGCGGCCTGCCGCATCAAGCAGCGAAAGATGCTCGGGCAGGGCCTTGTGTCCGAAGTCCAGGGTGATGCTCGACTGTGCAGGGTTGGGTGATACCGTGAAGTGATTCGGATCATTCTCCGCGAGGCCCACATCCGCGGGACCAAGTTTCACCACCCAGACATCGTAGTCACCGTGGTTATTACTAACGTCGAAATTGTTGGAGAGGGCACGTCCTGCGACCACATAGGCATCGGCCCCGTTGAGGCATATCGCCTCCGCACGATCATGTGCATTGCCACCGAGGCACTTCTGCCATTCAAGGCTTCCGTCGCGGTCCAGCTTAACGACCCACATATCATCGCCGGAACCATGACTGCCCGATACATCACCATTGTACGAGTCCGTCACCCCCGCCAAGACGTAACCACTGTCCGCCGCTTGCACAGCGGAGTACGCGGTCTCAAAACTCGACCCCCCCAGGCATCGCTGCCATTGGATGGCACCGAGGGCATCAAGTTTCACCGCCCATGCATCGTTGGTGGTTCCGATACCATGTTGGCCGATGACATCACCGTCGTCCGATCTGGTTTGGCCCGCCACCAGATAGCCAAGTTCAGCGCTCTGGAGAATGGAGTACCCTGCATCCGCCAGTGTGCCGCCCAGGCATTTCTGCCACTCGATCGCACCCGAATTGCTGAGCTTGACCACCCATGCATCATGGTCCCCATGATTGCCCTGCACATCACCATTGCTGGAGGTGGTGTTTCCGGTCATGATATACCCTCCATCCATCGTCGCCACAATGTCGTTCCCAGCTTCAGATCCTGTGCCGCCCAGGCATTTCTGCCATTGCAGGGCACCAGAAATGTCAAGCTTTACCACCCAAGCGTCGAAGGCTCCATGGTTACCACTTACATCACCGTCATTGGAATAGGTGCTACCAGCGCAGATATAACCACCATCGTCAGCTTGCAGGATCGCTGTGATCCCATCTCGCTCCCAGCCGCCTAAGCACTTTTGCCATTGGATGGCTCCGTCCGCATCCAGTTTAACTACCCAGGCGTCCGGGCGCGGGATCGCGCTGCCGGCGTTATGGTAGCCGCTTACATCCCCATCGCTGGAAGTGGTGCTGCCGCCAATAATGTATCCTTCATCAGCGGTCTGCTGTATGGTGTTGGCTTCGTCGCTGCCTGAGCCGCCCAGGCATCTCTGCCACTGTAGTGCACCGCCGGCATCGGTCTTTACCACCCAGGCGTCATAGGATCCGCCATGGTTGCCGCTCACATCGCCGCTATTGGAGGTGGTAAGGGCAGAGAGCACGTATCCGCCATCGGTAGTTGGTCGGATGCAGGTTCCGAAGTCACCACCTGCACCACCAAGGCACCGCTGCCATTGGATGCTCGGTTGGGCAGTACTGAAATGCGCGCCTACCAATAGAGGCAGGAGGTTGGTCAGGTGCAGGATCCGGCCCATTCTTATCAAAGATTGGAGGTACGATGAGGTGGTACTGAAGATGTCGACTATGAATGTATGACGCTTTCCCGAGATATCTGGCCCCCAGTGCGAACCCCAACAGCGTCTTGCCGAAGCCACCTACAAGCGCGAACGGGCAACTTCTCATGCTATATCGCCCACCATCCATTGCTTTTCCTGTTATCTAGATGCCCCGCGTACTTTCTCCACAAGAGCAGACCCTGAAGCCTAGGGCTGCCATGTTTCGAACGCGTTCTATCGAAGCTGCAGGCTACGGACCGTCGACGTTGGTGGGCGTGGCCAAAGGCTGGCCGCAGTGGGGGTTCGACACCGGCTAGGTGACTTTGTTCGACCCCCAAACGCATCACCTTGAATCTCTCACAACACCCCCACCTTATCCACTTCCTCCATCACCTTCCCCGTCTCAGTCAACGCCACGATCATCCTCTGGTAGTGGCGGATGTCATCGAAAGTAAGCTGCCTGCCAACACGGTCCTTCAGCCACTTCTGCGCCGGTTGGTAGCCGCCGATTGAAGTTCCCCAGGCCGTTTCGGGCACGTCGGCGAAGTACTGTTGGTCGTTGATCCAGACCTTGCCTACGCCCTTGCCGGTGGATTCCCAGCCCGGGCTCTTGGCGGACATCTTGCGGCTCACCGTGTTGTCGCCAGCGGCGGGGTACTTGGTGATGAACTGCTCCACCGCCGGATCCTCCAGCAGGTGCAGTTGCCGCAGGCGGGCACCCAGCTTCACCAAGGCGCGGAACTTCTTGGCATCCGTGGGATAGGGAATGCGCGGGAAGTCGCTCTTGAGGAACTCCTTGTACTTGGCGCGGTAGGCCGGGCTGTGCAGCACCGCGTAGCAGTAGTCCAGTACATCTATGGGTGTGAGGTCCGTTCCCGTGCCATGCGCCCACAGGTTGTTGGCATCGAAGCGGTAGGTGAGGCCGATGCCGGTGGCCAGCTGCTCCACCAGCTTGGCATCCAGGTTGGGCTGCACGCCTTGGCTTAGGGCTGCGGTCTGCTTGGTGGTTTCGGGGTAGAGGTAGAGAGGAAAAACATAGTTATTGTCGAGCGATGAGATAGCGCCCTTGCTGACGATGTCACGCGCGATGAGATAGGTATGGCTGTAGTCCCTGTTCGCCTTACACGAACAGAAGGCGTAGTTCGTGCCCTCGTAGAGATGGCGCATCACCTTCCGCTGTGGACTAGCATAAAAGCCTCGCGACGTTCCTGTGTAGTAAGTCACTCGCGTATCGAATGGACGATAAGAAACCAGCCTGTAGCATTCAGTATTGCCATTCTCTACGATGTCCGCTTTCGCGGACGGGACTGTCCAATCACGCGAGTCCTTGTATAGGTTGTACTTGGCACGAATCTCCTCGATCGGCAGGTTGCGAAAAGACTCCACAGTAGCTTCGAGTTCAGACCGTTCAATTGCTACCGTGAGATCATCCTGTGCCGACGCGAAACCCATCGTATGCAATGGGAACAACTCAGCAGTGAAGAGTCCCCTAGTGTATTCTTCCTCAAGACCAAGGTCCACGGGCTTGAAAAAGAGGTATGGACCAGTTGGCTTCAGCAGCTCGAATTTGAGGCGCTGCAACTTGCCTTCCGAGAGCTCAGCATACTTGAACTCTCTCTCCCCAATCAGGCTGGAGTAGTAGACCTTGGCCTGACCCGATCGCTTGCTCTTGCTGCGAACGAACAGGTTGATACACACCCCTTGCTGGATGTCAAACACATTCTCGTCTGCAGTACCCTTCTCCAGCAGCTTGGCCTTCTTTGAACTGCCGTGCAGGTCGATCACATAGATCTTGTCGAATGTGTTCAGCAGGTGCCAGCGCATGCCCCGGAAGGTGGGGTTGTCCAGGAAGCTGTGGTTGTTGATGTAGGCCAGCACGCCTTCACCGGTCTTCTCGATGAAGTGCTCACCGAAGCGGATGAACTTTACGTAGTCGTCACCGAGCCAGTGCTTGCGCTCATTGAAGTGCTCGCCGTCCACGTACTTGTAGTCCTCGATCAGCCCACTGATCCATTCGCCCTTGTTGGTGCTGATGCCGCTGTACGGTGGGTTCCCCAGCACCACCATCACCGGCGTATCGCGCTTCACGGCGTTGGCCTCGTTGGCCTCCTGGCTCAGCCAGCTGGCGAAGAGGGTGCCGGTATCGGGGTGGGCCTCTTCCAGTGAGTTGGTAAGGAAGACCCGCAGACGTTGTTGCTCCTGACCTTGGCCTTGCGCCTTGGGCGTCCCATGCGGTTTGCCCATGTCGTAGCCGGTGTCGCGCAGCACCAGGTCCAGCTTCAGGTGGGCCATGGCGTAGCTGGCCATCAGCAGCTCGAAGCCGTTGATGCGCGGGATCAGGTGTTGCTCCACGTACTGCGGCCATAGGCCCTCCTGCCCTTGGAACTTGCTGTGTACCTGCCGCACCACCTCGGCCAGAAAGGTGCCGGTGCCCGTGGCGGGGTCCAGCACCTGTACGCGGTGCACGGTCTTCTTCACGCGGCGCTTGCCCGTGCTGGTGCGGTTGTCGGTGTTGTCGGTATCCACCTCGATCTGCACGGTGCTGCTATCGGCCAGGCCCATGGGCAGGCCGAACTCGCTCTTCAGGATGTCGTCCACCGCGCGCACAATGAAGCGCACCACGGCATCGGGGGTGTACCACACGCCGCGGCTCTTGCGCAGCTTGGGGTCGTATTGCGCAAGGAAGTCCTCGTAGAAGTGCATGAAGGCATCCTCGCGGCCGCTGCCCTTGCCGAAGCCGCTGAGCAGCTTGGCGATGTCGGTGGCGCGGAAGATGTCGGCCAGCGCATCCACGATCCACACAATGCGGTCGTCCAGGTCGGGCCCGCTGATGCTGTGGAAGAGCTTGCGCAGGAAGGGGTTGCTCTTGGGGATGAGCACGGCCGCCTCCATCCGGTTGAAGCTGTCCAGGCTGGGGTCGTGCAGCCGCGCGGCGAACATGCCATAGGTGATGGTCTGCGCGTAGAGGTCGGCGAAGGCCTTGGGCGTGATGTCGTGGATGAGGATGTGCTTGAAGGCTTCCAGCTGGTCCTTCAGGTCGGTGTTGGCACGGCTCTGGTCATCGCTCTCCACGGCCTTCTCGATCACATCGGCCAGCAGGCGGGCCTTGCCGGCCATCATGGCGGCGAGCTGCTTGGGGCTGGTAATGGTCTGCCCCTGCCATGCCACGAAGTCGGCGATGAGCGAAGTGAATGGCTCGAAGGCCGCAGGCAAGGGCTTCACCTTGCCGCCGCTCACCTCGCCAATGCGTACGGTGCTGGTGGGCTCGCCGCTGCGGTAGAAGCGGAACTCGAAGTAGTCGGTGATGATGAGGTTGTCCAATGAGCCCCGGTAGCGGTCGAACTGCTCCTTGAGGCTCTTGCTGTCCATGTCCACCCCGATGTCCTTGGCCTCGATGTAGCCAACCGGTATATTCTGCTTGGTGAGAATGTAATCCGGAGCACCGCACAATTCTCTTGTTGGTTCATTCGTAACACTCACACCCGGGCAGATCGAGTTGAGAAGCTGTTGCAGGTCGCCCCGGTAGCTGTGCTCGGTGGCGCGGCCGCTGGCGTGGAGCTTGGCGAGGGCGGCGAGGTAGTCGGGGAGGGTCACGGGCTGAAAGTAGCGAACCGCACCTTTCCCACATAATGTCGCCACCGAAGCCCATCGATCTCACAACGGAAAGCTGATAAATACGCATTTGCGGTTGTTGGATCTCAGAATTCTGGTGAACATATTACCGAGAGCAAGATGGCAGCTTCTTCGTCAAAGCGGAAATGCAATTGCAGGCCTGGCAGACAAGCCGTCTGGAAGCCCCGTTCCGTGGTGGAGAAGCGGCCCCGCCCCGTCCGCCGTCCGACGAGCGCCTCACCCAGCCCGACGGGTCCTACGGAAATACTGATTAATGCGGTATTCGTGCCGATAAACCGCTCCTTATCTAACTCATACCGGATCGGCGGATCGCTGGATCCATCCGCTGGAACGCGCCGAAAAGGCGATGAGCTTCACGCGGAACCGGCTGAACAGGTGAGTGCGGATCCTGAACTGATCAGCAAGGCCCGCGAACTGTTCAGCTACGACCGTGGACTGATCAGTGCGGCACGTGAGCTGGAAAGCGATCAGGATGAACTGATAAGCAAGGGAGAAGAACTGTTCAGTAGCGACCGTGGACTGTTCAGCAACGCCGTGGAACTGATCAGTAGCGCGGGTGAACTGAACAGCCACGACCCGGAACTGTTCAGCAAAGGGCGTGAACTGATCAGCAGCTCCGGTAAGCTGTCGAGCGAACGGCGTCCGCTGTTCAGCATCGCCCATGAACTATTCAGCAGTAAGGAGGTGTCGTTCCAGATCCACCGCACCGCCTTGGGGGCACAAGCCCGGGAGTTGGGTCAGGACCTTGTCCGTTTCTGCGTGAAGGACAAGTCCTTCCGCCGCCCCAAGCCCCGCATCCAGCTATTGGGTGTGCTGGTCATCCTCATCGGTTGGATGTTCCGGGATGGCTCCTGGTCCTTCATCCTGTCGCCCATGCGTCTGGATCCCGACCACCGGGACCGGCGCAGCACCGTGTGGGTGGCGCCCCCATGCCCCTGTCTGCCGAGGCCGCCGCCCCCGTGCTGACCCACCCCGCCGCATGGGCCCCGCCTACGCGGCATCCAACTGGAATTGAATTGAATAACAAACGCCCCGGGGCGGGCGATCGCCGAACCATTTGCGAGCGATCAGGACCCCTTTTAACATGACCGCAATAAAGAAAGACCTTACGCGCTTGAACGCCACCGGGATGGTGGAACGCGCACGATCACATGAACAGCGGTTGGACGGCAACGCCGCCTTCCCGACACCTGTGCCCAGCCTGGCCACCATCACCACCGCCCGTGAGGCGTTGGAGGCGGCCATCACGGACGCGCTGGACGGGAGCAGGACCGCCATCGCCATCCGCAAAGCCCGTCGCACGGAGCTGAAGCAACTGCTGGATCAGCTGGCAGGCTACGTGAGCAGCGTGGCCGAAGGCAACGAGCTGGCCATCCTCAGCAGCGGCTTCGAGGTGCGCCGCCGCAACACCCCGCTGCCCGAGCCTGGTGCTCCCAAGGGCCTTCGTGCGGCGTTAAGCGCGCATCCCGGTCGTGCCGTGCTGGATTGGGAGCCGGCGCGCGGCGCCGTGACCTACCATGTGCAGGTGAACCGCTCATCGCCCGATGATGCGGCCGCCTGGGAGCTGGTGGGGGTGAGCACCCGTTCGCGCTACACGGTGAACGGCCTGGCTGATGCCAAGCCCCATTGGTTCCGGGTGTCGGCGATCGGTGCCGCGGGCATGAGCCCGTGGAGCGATCCGGCCCTGACCATGGTGCACGGCTCACGCTGAGCCACACGCGCATCGGCGCGCTTTCACGCAGCAGCCCCGGGAGACCGGGGCTGCTTGCGTTGCGACCACCCCTTCCGCCATGATCCTTACCTTCCATCCACCATGCGCCACCACCACCTCCCCACCGCGCTGCTCGTTGCGCTCTTTCCGCTCTTCCTCGCCGCCCAACCCGGCAGCCTGGACCCGTCCTTCTCCGGCGATGGCCTGCTGGTCTCCGGGCTCTTCACCGGCAACGACTTCGCCCGCGATGTGGTGGGGCTGCCCAGTGGCGCCGTGCTCGCCGCTGGCAACGCCGTGGTGGAGGGCGTATCGCGCTTTGCCGTCTCGCGCACGCTGGCGGATGGCAGTTTGGACACCGACTTCAACGGTGTGGGCTATGCGACGATCGGCTTCGATGACTTCAACGATGCCTGCTTCGCCATGACCCTGGATGCCGACGGGGCCATCGTGCTGGCGGGCTACAGCAACAACGGCGTGCAGAACGAGCTCGCGCTCGCGCGCCTCACGGCGGATGGTGCGCCCGATCCAGGCTTTGGAGGGAACGGTAGCGTGCGGCTCTCCCTCGCGCCCGTGAGCGTGGAGATCTACGCGCTGGCGATCCAGCCTGATGGACGCATCGTGGTGGCGGGCAACGCCTTCAACGGGATCACGGGTGGCATCCTCGTGGCGCGCTTCAATGCCGATGGCAGCCCCGACACGGACTTCAACGGTACGGGCCATGTGATCACGAACGTGGGCGACAACGCCGTGGGCTATGGGCTCGCCGTGCTGCCGGATGGGAAGTTGGTGGTGGGGGGCTATGCGGAGGACAGCACGGGCCCGGACCTGCTGGTGGCGCGCTACGAGAGCGACGGCAGCCCGGATGCCGACTTCGGTACGGACGGGGTGGTGACCACCGATCTCGGGCAGTTCTGGGAGCGGATCCGCGCGATCACGATCGATGCCGATGGCTCGATCATCTTCGTGGGTACGGTCGGCACATCCTTCGCGATGATGGACGTGCTGGTGGGTCGCTTTCTGGCGAATGGCAGTTTGGATCCCGCCTTCGATGTGGACGGCGTGCTGAGCATCGATGTGGCCGGTGGGGTGGAGGACGGCACGGACATCCTGTTGCAGCCGGACGGACGCCTCCTCGTCTGCGGTTCGGGTGAAGTGAGTGGGCAGGCGCAGGTGCTACTTGCCCGTCTGGAACAGAGCGGCGCCCTGGATGCATCCTTCGGAACGGACGGACTGGTGCTCACCGACGTCGCCAGTGGGGACGACTACGCCGCGGCCCTGGCGTTGGCGCCGGACGGGAAGATCCTGGTGGCTGGTTCCAATGCGGGATCCCTCGGTTCGGATGCGCTGCTGGCACGCTACTTCAGCGGCCTGCCCATCGGGGTGGATGAGCATGGTGAAGGGCAGCGCTCGCTCCAACTCTGGCCGGTGCCGGCGGTTGACCATCTGTTCGTTGTCCACGAGAGTCATGATCCGAGCGCGCGGCTATGGGTCGTAGCGGCCAATGGTCAGATCGTCACGGAGCAGCACATGAGTGCACGTCAGCAGGTCCGCTTGGACATCGCCGATCTCGCACCGGGCAATTATCAGGTGGTGGTGGCGGATAAGTCGGGGAGGAGCGAGGGGCGTTTCACGAAGGTGGGGCGGTGAGGAAATGGGTTTTGGTAGCGGCAGGCTCCGTCAAACGCAAACTCAAGCTCTACATCCTTCTGCTCATTCGACAATGACCTTCCCACCCGCCAGCCACTTCGCCCCATCGCGCAGGTGCAGGTAGTACAAGCCGCTGGGCACGCCGCTCACATCCAATTGGCCGCGTACTTCGGTGGTGTTAGCGGGCACCTGCACCCGCAATACCTCCTTGCCTTGTGCATCCAGCAGCAGGGCTAGCACCGTGCCTTCCAGCCGGTAGCCTTCGGGTAGCGCAAGGCGCATTTGCACCCGCTCGCTGGCCGGGTTGGGGCTGATGTGCAAGGCGTTCTGCAACTGGCTCTCGAACTCCTGCACACCCACCGTATGGCAGCCGGGCACCAAACAGCCCATGCTATCCAACTTGACCAGCCAGAGGCGAACGGGATTGGGTGGAGCAGGGCCGTTCGTTTCGCCCGTGAGGATGAAGCCGCCATCACTGGTGGGTTTCACATCGTAGAATTCTTGCGGATAACCTACCGATATGTCGCTGTAATGTGAGTAGAACCGCGACCAGATCTCGTTCCCCTCCTCATCGAATTTGTACAACATGCCCTTGTCGAAGAGATCCAAGACCGTATTCCTGATGGTACCGCAGATGATCAAGCTTCCATCGGACTGTTGAAAGCCGTTCAGGAACGAACAGACCCTTGTCTCCGAATCGGCGAAGATGATCTGGTCCCGTACCCAGACCTCCGCGCCATCTGAGGCATATTTGACCAACAGCGCACCGGAAAAGTCATCTTCATTGTTGGCTTTGCCGAAGGCGACCACACCACCATCATTGGTAAGTAATAATCCTCCATAACCTGATCTGGCGGGCCTCGCCCGCCACCAGATCACCTCGCCCTCGGGTGTACACTTCAACAAGTAGCTTCGGAACTGGAACTGGGGCAGTGAGGTATCCGTATAGCCGGCCAAGAGTAAATTCCCATCCGCATCCTCCACCACGCTCATGGGGAAGAAGGCTGGCTCTCCGAAATTCACGAAGCGGATCGAATCGCCAGTGGACGTGACCCGGAACATGAAAGCGCCTTTCGGCCATTCATGAAGACCCACCAAGATCACATCCCCGTTGGCGGTCTCAATACACTTGCGCATGGCTAGTGTCGTATCAGAGAGCAAATACTTGGTCCAAAGCGTATCACCTACCTCATTATAGCGATACAGGTACAAGCTATCCTCGGTGATCCCATTCCCGAACTCTGTAACTCCACTAAAATAACCTCCATTCGTACTTTGCGCAACCGGGCCAAAGGCACCTGCCTCGGATAGTCGGTCGGTTGTGAAAATGCTCGTCTGGAAAAGACCTCCAGCCGTGTCAAAAAGAAAGGTTCGAGGATCCTGGACTGTGCCAGTCCCATCTCCACCAACACCGAACACCAAATACCCGCTATCGATCTCAAAAACGGTGCGGCCCACCAAAAAGCTGTTAACTGGATTGAACTGCACCGTGTCAAAGGTGACAATCTGACCCCGCCCCAAAAGGGGCAGGGCCAGGATCATCATCAGGTATGACCAGCGGGTCAACTTCATCCGCTCTTAGCGTTGTATCGTGAGTTTGGTGGAGAAGCTGGTGCCCGCTACCGTGAGCAGGTATAAGCCTGCAGGCAAATCACGCGTGTTCAGGTCCAGCACGCCGTGGTTCTGCAATACCATGGTCCGCACCAGGTCACCTTTCGCATCCATGAGCAGCAGCGTACTTCCATCGAGGAATGATGGGTAAGTTACGAAGGAATTCGCGTTGCTTGGGTTCGGGAAACAGGCGATGGTCGGTTCTGCATCAGCACCGGTTGGCTCGTAGGTGGCCACGGTACGGCGGTTCTTGGTGTGGACCGGGAAGCGGACGGGGGGTTGCGCCACTTCCTCCTTCAAGGATGTAAGGATACTCCACGCCCAGGCCGCGCCCGTGCGGCCACTCTCCGCATGAATGCGTAGTTGTTCCCGGTCGCTCTGCCCGAGGCTGACCCACTCGCCGCCCGTGGCTTGGTGCATGGCCAGGATATCCTCATAGATCTCCCGGCCCAGATGCTTGGCCATGCCGTCGCGGAGCAGCGCATCCGCCTCCGGGTAGCGCCCCAATCGGATCAGCGCCTCCAACCGGCGTGCGGCGTTCTCCGGATCCTTGTCATAAAGCACCAAGGCGGCCAGGCTGTCCACTGGCGTGTCCGTGGTATCCCTGGCGTAAATGGCACCGAGCACCCGTTTGTGCGCTGCCAGTTCTGCGCGCCGTTCGGAGATCTCCAGTTCCAAGGCTTGCTTCA
>JAKQEI010000055.1 GCA_029573495.1 Bacteroidota bacterium
TCGGGTATGGGGCGGAGCAGATGGTAACGGCTTTCAAGGAGCCCGGTGATGGTCGCTTCCGCCAATACTACCTGGCCCCGGACGTTGACCTCACGCGCATCCCTTCAGGCTCCGCGTTCATTCGCACGGTGTTATTCGTTCTGAACGGGATCAAGCTGCCCCTGCCAGGCATGGAGGTACGCTCCAATGGCCGCGTGCTGTTCCACGGCATCGTGTTCTAACCCTTCAGGCTGCCGTCGAGCAGCATCAGTTTCACCTTCATCACCGCCGTAACGGTCAAACTGTCGCGGATCTCCCCGCGAAGTACCATGGTATAGAGTTCCTCGAAGGGCAGTTTGCGCATGGCCAGTTCCTCATTGTGGTCCGGTTCCGGCTCGAAGAAACTGAGGTCCTGTGCCACGAAGAGGATGGCCTCCTCGTCACTAGCCGAATTGCTCAGGTCCATGCGGAGGATCTCGGTCCAGCGCGTCGCCTCGATCCCTACCTCCTCACGCAGCTCACGGCGCGCGCTTTCGATGGGCGGAAGGTCCCGACGACCGCCTCCCTCGGGGATCTCCCAGCTATAGGTTCCGAGGGGATACCGGTACTGCCCCACGATCCAGGTGTTGAACTCGGCGTCCAGGGGTACGATGCCTACTGCCAGGTTCTTGAAATGAATGACCCCGTATATACCGGGTCTGCCGCTCGGGTCGATCACCTCGTGATGGCTCACCGCGATCCACGGTGTGCTGTAGCGTTCCTCGACGCTGATCGTCCGCCAGGGTCCACGTTCCTCCATGGCCGCGAACATAGTGCGGCCATGGTCGGTCACCTATTTTTGCGGGGTGTCCAGGCCAGGCTTCAACAAGGGAGACCGCATCGCCTTCGTAGACGAGGTGGGTGGTGGCGTGGTACTCGACATGCTGACGAACAACCGTGTGCGGATCCGAACGGATGAGGGTTTCGTGCTGGAACGTGCTGCGCGCGAGCTGGTGCTGCACGATAAGGGCTTTCTTCAGCAGGAGTACCGCGTGAGCGATCATCAGGCGGGCATGGTCGCAGCGAATGATGCCTTGAATGAGAAACGCGGAAAGAGGCGAGGCGACCTGCGACCCGGGAAGACACCGAAGCGACCGGAGGACAACAGCGTGGCCGAGGTGGACCTGCACCTGCACGAACTGGTGGAGGACGAAGGGCGCCTGAGCGATGGGGAGAAACTAGGCTACCAACTCGCCTATTTCGAACGGGCGCTGGAAGCCGCCATCCGTGACGGTAAGCGCAAGCTCATAGTGATCCACGGGGTGGGTGAGGGGGTCCTGCGCGAGGAGGTGCGGCGGATATTGCAGTATTACGACGGAGTACGATTCCATGACGCGAACATTGTGCGCTATGGAACGGGCGCCACCGAGGTGGAGATCCTCCGTCATCGTTCGTAGTGGACCGGCCGAAGTACGGCCGTGTTCTTTGATATCCTGTGCATCGCTCCACCGCTGTCCGCCGCCAGGCGGAGAGAGGAAAGTCCGGGCAGCGTAGGGCAGCGTGCTTCCTAACGGGAAGGGGGCGATCCGGGAACGGGTCGTTCACAGAAAGTGCCGCAGAAAGGGAAACCGCCATCCGCAAGGGTGGTAAGGATGAAAAGGTGCGGTAAGAGCGCACCAGCGTTCTGGTGACAGGGCGGCTTGGTAAACCTCACGCGCTGAAAGACCATGTATACCGTGCGTCGCGTATCGTCGGGGCGAGGAAAGCCCGTCCTTCCAACGCCAGTTGGAGCGCGGAGGGTAGGTCGATGGACCCCGCTGGTGACGGCGGGGCTGGATAGATGGTGGAGGTCCGCTTCACGGCGGATACAGAACCCGGCTTATAGATGCACAGGACCTTGAATGAAGGGCCTTTCCGCGAACGTGGAAGGGCCCTTCGCCATTCTCCTGGTCGGCTGCCGCTACCTT
Organism: Bacteroidota bacterium; assembly: GCA_029573495.1. GTDB lineage: Bacteria > Bacteroidota > Bacteroidia > Flavobacteriales_F > PHOS-HE28 > PHOS-HE28. The sequence continues at coordinate 1,926 of JAKQEI010000055.1, forward strand.
CGGCCACGATGTCAAGCGGTGCTCGTCGGGGAAGGAAATGGGTCCGGTGGATTTTGATGGCCCTGGTCGTCCTGGCGACCACGGAGATCGTTCTTCGATACGGCTTCGGGTTCTGCGACGCTGTGCTGATGCGTGCCGATCCGCACTACGAGTACATCGCGCAGCCCATGCAGGACAGGCATCGCTTCGGGCGGCATATCGCGTACAATTCGCTCTCGATGCGTTGCGAGGAACCCGACACCAATGCGGTGATCATCCTCGGGTGTGGCGATTCGGTGATCAATGGCGGTTCATTGGCGGACCAAGACTCCCTGGCCACCACCATCCTTTCTGCACGGCTCTCACAGGAATGGGGACGTAAGGTGCAGGTCCTGAACATCAGTGCAGGGAGCTGGGGTCCGGACAATTGCGCCGCCTACCTCGCGCACACCCCGCTGCCGAAGGCCGCCGCGCTGCTCTTGGTGGTGAGTTCGCATGACGCGCATGACAACATGAGCTTCAAGCGGGTGGTGGGCGTGCGCAAACATTTCCCGGCGGAGCAATATCCCAGTGCGATCGTGGAGTTGATCGATCGGTACGTACTTCCACGCTTCGTGAAGCAAGGTGCCAGCACGGATGAAGAACTGGGTATCGACAAGGGTGGGGAGGGCTTCAACCCGGGCTTCCTGGCATTGAAGCGATCCGCTGACGATCAAGGGGTCCCCTTCCTGATCTACCTGCACGCGGAACGAAGTGAGATCAAGGCGCGCTCCTACAATGAACAAGGGCAGGAGATCATCCGCTTCGCCAGGGAGGAAGGCGTCCCGCTGGTGATGGACCTGGATCACGGCGCGCGGGTCGATGAACTGCGCGACCGCATCCACCCGGATGACGCTGGTCAACGCCGTATGGCCGCCATCCTTCATGATGCGATCCTGAACGAGGGTCTCCTGAGGATGCCATGATGTTGGAACGGTATTGGCAGATGGGGCGCGGTAACTTCGTTCCCGTGCAGCGTCACCTCCTCCTTGTCCTGTGCATCGTCGCCATGGTCGGCGCGAATGCCCAGGAGACGGTCACCATCCACGGCAAGGTGATCACCAGTTCCGATCAACATACTTATTATGACCTGATGATCGTCAACAAGCGGACGCGCACGGGCACCTTCGGTAACGCGGATGGCTCGTTCACCGTGCAAGCCTTGCGGACGGACACGCTGATGATCGGTTCCATCGGCCACCACACGGGCATCCTATGTCTGAAGGACAGCGTCGAACGGGCCATCTACGACGTGCGGATCCGTTTGGTCCCGCTGAAGGTGCAGCTGGCAGAGGTGGAGATCCTGCCTGAGCGCACCCTGAAGCAGATCCAGGCGGACATCGAGAAGCTCGGCTACAAGCCCTCGGACTACAAGTTGACCACGGTGAACGCGCTGCAGAGCCCGATCACAGCACTGTACCAGGAGTTCAGCCGCCGCGAGCGGAGCAAGCGGCTGGTGGCCGAATTGGAGAACGAGGACAGGAAGCGGGCGATCCTTCAGGAACTGCTGCACAAGTACGTGGAGTACGACATCATCAGGCTCAGTCCGGATGCCTTCGACGATTTCATCGAGTTCTGCAGTGTGCCGGACGAGGTGATCAAAGGGCTGACGCAGTATGAGTTCCTGGTGTACATCAAGCGGAAGTACGAATTGTACTCGAGCCTTGGTCCTACCCGGAGACATTGAGCATGGCGGCCGTGCGTGGCATCCTTCTGGTTGCGTCCAGCGTGATCCACCTGTCGTCCATCGCCCAGGTCGATCGCATCGCCACGCGGGTCGAGTTGGATGAGGTGGTCATCACGGCACAACGCGAAGGCTTCGATGTGGAGGACTTCTTTCGTCGGGTGATGGAGGATACCACCTTCCACAAGGCCTTCCTGAATACACGCTATCATCCGCATCGGCTGCGGAGCCTGTTGAAAGTGCGCGCCAAGGATGAGCGGGAGACCGCCTCCCTTTATCGCACCGGCTTCCTTCATCGCGATGGCGACCAGGTATGGCTTCAACTCGACACCGTGCACGAGCAAGGTCGGTTGCGTGATCGGGACAGCTCCTTCCGCTACCTCACGGCGGAGATGTATGACGAGGTCTTCTTTCCGAAGGGGCGGATCACGGCGGACAATACCGTGGCTTCGCGCAAGCTCGAGCTAGAACGGGGGAGTAGATCGGACAGGTATAAGAGCGAGTTGAAGAAGTTCATGTTCGATCCAGGGAGCGAGATCGCCAGTGTGCCCTTCATCGGTCACAAGCTCGCCTTGTTCGATGAGGACATGGCGCCGCTGTACGACTTCAAGATCCGCGCGGATGAGCGCAACGGCCATCAATGCTGGGTCTTCAGCGCTTCGGCGAAGCCCGAGTTCCGCGACGGCCGCACAGTCATAAAGACGATGGACACCTGGTTCGACCATGTGAACAACAACGTCATCGCTCGGCAGTACCGGATCGCACATGCTTCCGTGATCCTCGACTTCGACATCAGGATCCGGGTGGAGAACACCATCATCGATGGGGCGCTCGTACCCACCCTGGTGGACTACGACGGGGATTGGGACATTCCCTTCAAGAAGCGGGAGCTTGTGCGCTTCATCCTGGAATACACCGGTTGGCGGGTGATCGGGTAAGGGAGCTAGTGCCTCCCTTGGGCAGCCAGCCACCGCTCAGCATCCAAGGCGGCCATGCAGCCGCTGCCCGCACTGGTCACCGCCTGGCGATAGACCTTGTCCGCGGCATCACCGGCCACGAACACACCGGGTACGTTGGTGTAGGTGCTGTCCGCCTTGTGCTTCAGGTAGCCGCTATCGTCCATGTCGATCCAACCCTTGAAGATCTCCGTGGCGGGAGTGTGCCCAATGGCGACGAAGAGCCCGGTGACGTCGAGCTTGCGCTCCTCTCCGGTCTTGTTGTTCACGGTGAGCACGCCTTCAACGGTCTGGTCGCCCAGGACGTCCTTCACCTCGGTGTTGAAGAGGACCTCGATGTTCGGTGTGTTCTCCACCCGGTGCACCATGGCCTTGCTGGCGCGGAAGTGGTCCTTGCGAACGAGCATGTACACCTTGGGGCAGAGCTTGGCCAGGTAGGTGGCCTCCTCGCAGGCGCTGTCGCCGGCGCCCACCAGCACGACCGTCTGGCCCTTGTAGAAGAAGCCGTCGCACACCGCGCAGGCGGTCACCCCCCCGCCGATGTCACGCAGGCGGATCTCGTTGGGCAATCCCAGCCATTTGGCGCTCGCTCCGGTACTGATGATGACGGCATCGGCATGGATCTCGGTCTTCTCATCCACCCAGACCTTGTTCACCGGGCCGGTGAGATCGACCTTGGTGACCCAGCCGCTGCGCACATCGGTGTTGAAGCGCAGGGCCTGCTCGCGCAGATCGTTCATCATCTCAGGGCCGGTGCGACCCTTCGGGTAGCCCGGGTAATTGTCCACCTCGGTGGTCTGTGTGAGCTGCCCACCTGGCAACGGGCCTTCGATCATCACTGGTTTGAGATCGGCACGCGCGGCATAGATGGCGGCTGAATAACCTGCAGGGCCCGACCCGATGATCAGGCATTTGACGTGTTCAGGGGAGGTGCTCATGGCAATGGGGCGCAAAGGTATCGCGGGCGGAAGCACGGTCCGTGATCCTTCACACCATGATGGACGGACCCCGCATGGTGAAGGCGCCGGCCAGGGGCGCGCTCACTGGCAGATGATCGTATCCGCATATACGCCCCATCCTGCCCAGACGCCCAGGCCACCATCTATGTTGGTGCGCGCATTGACCGGCGTGCCGAAGAGGTCTCCCTGTGAGCCCACGTTCTCGTCGTAGCTGGTGTAGAACTCGTGTTCGTTGAAGCCGATGCTCACGAACTTGACAGCGATGGTATCGCCCACCTTGAAGTAGCCCGTCTCTTCGTTGTTGTCCTCGGGCTGGTCGCTGTAGAACTGACGACCGCGGATGAAGCTGATGTCGAACGAAAGGCCATTGACGTACTTGTCCGAGTAGGTGCTGCCGAGCGGGGAGATGAAGGTCGCGTCCTCTGTGGAGCCATCCGATCGGGTGCTGATGCGGCGTGCGGACCAGCGATAGTAATTGCCCAGGGTGTCCGGATCGGAAAGACGGGCCCAGGCATATCCGAGCGAATCATCGTTGGGACGTTCCAAGGCCAACTTGAACCATACCGAATCCAGCGGGACGGGGTTCGGGATGGTGGTGGTGCTGGTGAGCACCTTGCCCTCGGCCTCCACGCGCAGGCTGTAGGTGCGTCCGACCTCTCCCCACACCGCCATATCGCTGGTGGAGTAGACGCAGATATCCGTGTTGCTCACCAGGGCGGGATCGATGCCGGTGAGCTCCGAGAACAGGGCGCGGAGGGAGTCCGGCAGATCGCTGCTACACAGCTGGGTGAGCACGACCGGACCATTACCGTTGTCCACGGTGACGAGGGCGCCACGGACAAAGCTGCTGGCGATGGCATCGGCATCGAGCGGATCGAAGTAGCTCTGGGTGCGGGTGAGGATGACGTACGGCGGCAGCCCGGGCTCGATCACTCCTTCCACCACGAGGCGTTGGGGCACATCAGGGAGTTCCACGGTGATCTCCTTCTCACATCCGATGAGAAGCAGCGCTGGTAGCAATAGGAAGAGGATCTTGCGTTCCATTAGAATCGGAAGTTCCAGGTGATGGAGGGAAGGATGCTGAACAGGGACACCTGCTTGGCCACGGGGCGCAGATCGCCGGCGGCGGAGGTGCCTTCGGTGGTGAAGTAGTAGAAGTACGGGTTCGCCCGGTTGTACGCATTGTACACCGCGAAGGTCCAGCTGCTGCGGTAGCGGCGCTGAACGGTGCTCACCTCGCCGGTCAGCTTGTCCCGCACCTGTTTCGTGGGTTTGTTCTTGAGGGTGGCGGCGAAGTCGAGGCGGTGATAGGGTGCCATGCGGAAGCCGTTGCGCTCGCTGAACTGGCTGACCACGCGCCCCTCGATGAAATACCGTTGCACAGGCAGGGTGGTCGCCTGACCGGTGCTGTACACGAAGGTGGCGCCGAAGGTCCAGCGGTCGTTGAGCTCGTATCCGGCGACGACGCTGAGGTCGTGCCGGCGGTCCCAGCGGCTCGGGAACTCACGCCCTTCATTCACCTCGGGGAACCGACGCATGGTCTTGCTCCAGGTGTACCCGGTCCATCCGGTGAACTTGCCGAGCCGGCGCTTCAGGAAGAACTCCGCTCCGTAGCTCCAGCCCTTGCCGAAAGTGAGCAGCGCATCGTAGTTGGTGTTGCCGCCATCCTGCGGTTGCGTGCCCTCCTTGTACTCGATCTGGTTCAACATGTCCTTGTAATACACCTCCACGCTCGCCTCGTACTTGTCCTCCCAGAAATTGCGGAAGTAGCCGATGGCATATTGATAGGCGATCTGGGGCTTCACGTTCGTGCCGCTGGGGATCCACACATCAGTGGGCAGGCCGATGCTGCTGAAGCTGGCGAGGTGCACGAATTGCAGGTTGCGGTTGAAGCTGGCCTTCACACTGCTTGACGGGCCCGTGGTGTACCGCATGGAGAGCCTTGGTTCGAGCCCGGCATAAGCCTTGATCACATCACCAGGTCCGTATTCGCGGATACCCGTGCTCACGCCCTCCTCGTTCAGTTGGTATTCCCTGAAGTTGCCCACATGTGCGAAGTAGGACAGGCGTACACCGGCGTTCACGCGGAGCAGGTCCGTCACATCGTATTCGTCCTGCACGTACGCCGCCAGTTCATGCGCACGCAGCTTGGAGGGGGTATCGATCGCGAACTCGGTGTCACCGCTGGCCACGTCCACCGTGCTCGGCGTATAGATGTGATAGGTGTAGTTGAACCCGTACTTCAGGTTGTGCCGCACGCTGGGATATTGGTTGAAGTCGAGCTTCAAGCCGTAGTCCTTGATGCCGCTGCTGAGCCCGAAGGTGAAGTCGTCCTGGCCACCCTTGAAGCTGAACTGATAATCGCTATAGATGACGGTGGTGTTGAGGAAGAGCTTGGGGCCGAAGACGTGGTTCCAGCGGCCGCTCACGGTCGCGTTGCCCCAGGGGATCCGGAAGTCGGGGCTGCCGGGTTCGCTGCCGCTGAGGTCGAACACATCGCGCCCGAAGTAGCCGCTGAGGAAGAAACGGTCCTTGTCGCTGAGCCGGTAATTGGCCTTCGCATTGAGGTCGTAGAAGTAGTATCCACTGCCGGCGAAGGCCCCTTCCGGGTTGATGAAGGGTTTGGCCAGCACATCGATGTAGGTACGCCGGCCGCTCAGGATGAAGGAGCCCTTGTCCTTGACGAGCGGTCCCTCCAGGGTGAGACGGCTGCTGATGAGGCCGATGCCGCCCTGGCCGTGGAAGCCCTTGTCGTTGCCGTCCTTCATGGTGATGTCGAGGACGCTGCTGGTCCGTCCGCCGTAGTTGGCGGGCATGCCGCCCTTGATCAGCTCGATGTTCTTCACTGCGTCCGCATTGAACACACTGAAGAATCCGAAGAGGTGGCTGGCATTGTACACGGTGGCGTTGTCCAATAGGATGAGGTTCTGGTCCGGCCCGCCTCCTCGGACATAGAACCCGCTGTTCCCTTCTCCGTTGCTCTGCACTCCAGGAAGGTATTGGATGGTCTTGAGTATGTCGACCTCACCGAGAAGTGCCGGGAGGGTACTTAGCTTCTGGACATCGAGCTCCACAGTGCCCATCTGGGTGCCCTCCGTGTTCTTGTTCTTCTCACCCACCACCTCGAACTCCTTGGCGGTGATCACCTTCACCTTCGCGGTGATGTTGAGCTTCAGATCCTCCTTGAGGTCGACCTCCTGGACATGGTCCTCGTAGCCGACGTAGCTCATCACAACGGTGTATCGTCCAGGGGGCAGGTTGAGCACATAATAGCCATAGGTATTGGTGGTGGCTCCGGTCATGGTCTCCCGGGCGTAGACGTTCGCACCGATCATCGTCTCGCCGGTGGAGGCATCCTTCACATAGCCGCTGATGGTGAGGTTGCCCTGTCCGGCGGCAACGATGGCGAGAAGGAGGCTGGTTATCGCTAGGAACTGGCGCATGGAGGCTTCGTAACGTCGGGAGCGGTGCAAAAGTACCCGACCCGCTAGTGTGGCTTTCGCCGGTCGTCCAGCTATTGCACCACTCGTCGATCAACGCGCTATTCACATTGTGCTGTTGGCGCCGCATGCGGGTTTGGTCGCATTAAGGTGAACATGTCATAGCATTCGACAGCGAGCTTTGCGTCAACTCTTACCAAGCCATGCAAGCCATCCTTCGCAAGTACAGTCCCGGTCTGCTGACCGCCGTGATCTACACCGGGATCCTCCTCTTCGCCCTGCTCTGCACGTTCGCGGGGATCTGAAGCCGTTCACCACGATCTTCCAGGATCGCTACATTTGCGCCCCCATTGGGTCGAACGCAGCCCAATGTGGGGGCGAAAGCCATTCCCCTGCGTGACAAGTATCTCGGGGTGTAGCGCAGCCCGGTAGCGCACTTGCATGGGGTGCAAGTGGTCGCTGGTTCGAATCCAGTCACCCCGACTGATGTCAGGGCAGTTCCGCCGGAACTGCCCTGTTCATTTCGTGGCGATCCCTGCCACGCACCCAGGGGTGAACGGTTGGCCTCCACCTCTAACACACCTTCTACATTTGCCGCCTCCCCCATGCGATCTTTCAAGTCCTCCTCCCGACCAGCACAGGTCCTCCTGGCCATCACCCTATTGGCATCCTGCAGCGGGCAGGGGGATGCCGGGGCGGATCGGAGCGATGAAGAGAGCAAGGTGAAGGGATATACGATGGACCAACACAGCCATGCCCGGCCGGAGGAGGCCGTGATCACCCACCTGGACCTGGATATCACGGTGGACCCCGCCCAACGGACCATCGCGGGGGTCGCCGCCTATCGGATCAAAGGTGCGGAGCATGGTCGCATCATCCTGGATACGGATGACATACGGGTGGAGTCGGTCTTGGACCAGGCCGGTTCCCCACTGGAGTTCGAGTTGGGTGATAGCTCTTTCCTTGGTCGCCCACTGGAGGTGGAGTTGAAGGCGACCACCTCATCCATCGCGATCAAGTACCGTACAGGCAGGAATGCGAAAGCCCTTCAATGGCTATCGCCGCAGCAAACCGCGGACAAGGAACATCCGTTCCTCTTCACCCAGGGACAGGCCATCCTCACCCGGAGTTGGATACCTGTTCAGGACAGCCCCGGGATCAGGTTCACCTATGATGCGACCGTGCGGGTGCCCGAGGCCCTGATGGCGGTGATGAGCGCCATCAACCCGCAGGAGCGCTCCAGCGATGGCGTATACCACTTCAAGCAGGAGCGGCCCATCCCGGCGTACCTGATCGCATTGGCCGTTGGGGACATCGTGTTCAAGCCGGTGGATGATCGAACGGGTGTTTACGCGGAACGCAGCGTGGTGGACAAGGCTGCGTGGGAATTCGCGGATATGGGTGACATGCTTCGCACGGCGGAGGATCTGTACGGGCCCTATCGTTGGGGTCGCTATGACGTGATCGTGCTTCCGCCGAGCTTTCCCTTCGGAGGTATGGAGAACCCCTGCCTCACCTTCGCCACGCCCACGATCCTGGCTGGCGACCGCTCGCTTACAGCGCTTGTTGCACATGAATTGGCGCACAGTTGGAGCGGTAACCTGGTGACGAACGCCACCTGGAACGACTTCTGGTTGAACGAAGGCTTCACCGTCTATTTCGAGGGCCGGATCTCGGAGGCCATCTATGGACCGGATTACGCGGGCATGCTACAGCAACTGGGTCGTCAGGACCTGGAACTGACCCTGGCCCAGATCGCGAAGAGCAAGCATCCGGAGGACAGTAGATTGCGGCTGGACCTCGCCGGCCGGGACCCGGATGATGGCATGACGGACGTTGCCTATGAGAAGGGGGCGGCTTTCCTGCGCCTCATCGAATCGAAGGTGGGCCGGGCCAAGTTCGATTCCTTCATCCGGCAGTATTTCGATGAGTTCGCGTTCCAAAGCATGACCACGGACCGTTTCCTCAGCTACCTGGAGGCACAATTGCTCGCGCCGAACAAGGTGAAGCTCGACCTGGCCGAGTGGGTGGATGGATCAGGGCTTCCCGCGAATGCACCCACCCCGGTGAGCGATCGCTTCGTGAAGGTGGACAAGGAGATCAAGCGATGGGAGGAGGGTGCCGGTCCCCGGGATCTGGCCACCGAGGAATGGAGCACGTTCGAGTGGATGCATTTCCTGCGACACCTGCCCAAGGAGTTGTCAGAAGCTCGACTGAAGGAACTGGACAGGGCCTTCGGCTTCACGAAGAGCGGGAATGCCGAGGTGCTCGCCGCCTGGTTCGAGGTCTGCATCAGGAATGACCACGACGAAGCTTACGACCGGCTTGATGATTTCCTGGCCACCGTTGGTCGCCGGAAGTTCCTTGTCCCGCTCTATACGGAGATGACCAGGACCGAAAAGGGCAGGATCATGGCACAGACGATCTACAAGAATGCACGTCCGAATTATCACTCCGTATCCGTACGCACCATCGATGAGCTATTATCCTGGAAGGATGATCATCCTCCGGTGAACTTCTGAGCGCCGATCGGGGAATGGGAAGGGGCCGCCTCCTTGGAGACGGCCCCTTCCCATTGGAATGGATCGGTACTAGCGAGCGATCATCAGCTTGTGCACTCCGGCAGGCTCGCCATTGTGTGTGAGCCGGACCGCGTAATTCCCATCGACGAGGTCAGCTACGTCAAGGACATGGTAGAACGCACCGGCGGAGCGCAGGCCGAGATCCTCAGCGACCACCATGCGGCCCAGGGGATCCAGGACCTCGAGCGTGATGATGCCCGAGCTGTTGAGGGAGATCTCCATGTTGACGGTCGTGTTCGCGGGGACAGGGAAGAGTCCTTTCAACGAAGCGGTGACGCGCTCGTTCACGCCAACGGCCGCGCACTGGGCCGTCTGGATATTGCTTGCGGCGGGGAAGGCGTTCACATACGACTGCATGCTGGAGATGGGCCAGATATCCCCGTTCTTCAACTTGTTGTCCGGTCCGATGAGGCAGTAGGTGGGATAAGCGGTGATGCCGAAGGCGTCATCCACCGCAGCACAGCCACCTTCGATCCCCACTGCTGGTGAGTGCCGGAACGTGCCGCCGTAGGTCGTCTCGAACGCATCCACCGCAGCGTTGTTGTCCGTTCCGTTGTTGATCGAGATGACGAACAGGTCATGGTCATTACAGCCGTAGGTCTCATGCAGTTGATTGAAGTAGGGCTGCGACTGCTGGCATGGCTGACAGGTATCGAAGAAGAAGTCGAGGATCACATGCTTCCCGGAAGCGGTGATGGAGTACAGGTTGTGAACGTTGCCGTCCGTGTCGGTCACGGTGAAATCATCGACGGTCTCGTTCACGGAATAATTCTGCACCTGGGCGCTGGCGCTTCCAAGGCAGATAAGGGTGGTGAGCGTTGCGAGTAATGTTCCTTGCTTCATGTTGGTCAGGTTGGTTCAGTGTGAAATTGCTGAACGATGGGGATGCAAGGGGAACTAAAACAGGAGAAGATGGCAAGCCCAAGCGCGACGATCAGCGCACCAACCGGCCCAACAGCACGGGTTCCAAGGTGTGTCCCCCTGTGAACCGATGCAGGTCGTATTGGATGCCTGCCATATCCAGCCGAGCCATGGTGGCTTGCAACTCCTTCTCCCCTTGGTAGGGGTCGGATGATCCCAGCACGATGTCCATGCGGATATCCGTCCATCTCTGACCGAGCACATTGGGACCTGGTTCCGGTGGGATGGAGCCCGCCCAAAGGATGAGTCTTCGTATGCGCGTCCGCCCGGTGAGGCTCCACCGGCATGCCGTGGCCACACCTTGTGAGAACCCGAGCACATTGATGGAAGCACCGGGGTTCCCAGCTTTCAGGGCATCAGCGAGCGTGTCGAGGTATTCGCGCTGGTCCATGATCTCCATCTCCCGGTCCTCGCGGGTCATCCATGTCGCCCCCACCCGCTGATGACCTTCATCGAGGTAGAAGCGGCTCAAACCCTCCGGCGCCACGAAGGCCATATCGGGCGCCACGCCATCGAACTTGTTGAGGAAGTAGCGCGCGAGCTGTCCGTAGCCGTGCAGTACGATCCAGATGGCCGCAGCATGTGCAGGGTCGCCGAGCACATGATAGCGCGCCGTACGCGCGACGCGGATGTGGTGCTCCTTCACGCTCAATAGTCCAATAGTCCCTGCAACACACCGGCGACCTTCACGCTGTTCGGGATCATCGCCGCCTCCAAGGTGCTGTTCAAGGGGATGGCGGGCATGTCCACGGAGCCCAGCGTCCGTACCGGTGCGTCGAGTTGTTCGAAGCACTGTTCGCTTATGCGCGAGGCAAGGGCTTGCGCGAAGGAATTGGTGAGTTGCTCCTCGGTGAGGACCAGGCACCGCCCATGGGCACGAACCGCGTTCATCACGGCTTCTTCATCGAGTGGGACGAGCGTGCGCAGATCGATGATGGTGATCCGACCGGGGAAGTCCTTCGCTGCGGCCTTCGCCCAGTACACACCCATGCCATAGGTCACGACCACGGCCGCCTGGCCCTTGCTGATCCGGTCGGCATCCGCCTCCTGCACGATGCGCGCCTTTCCGAAAGGGATGACATAATCCGCGCTCGGCTCGATGGTCTTCGCTTCCTCGGTGCCCTTGATCTTGCTCCAGTAGAGTCCCTTATGCTCCAGCATCACCACCGGGTTCGGGTCCAGGTAGGCGGCCTTCATCAGTCCCTTCAGGTCGGCCCCGGTGCTCGGGTAGGCGATCTTGATCCCCTTGATGTTGCACAGTACGCTTTCCACGCTGCTGCTGTGGTAGGGACCGCCGCTGCCATACGCACCGATGGGCACCCGGATGATGCAGCTCACCGGATACTTGCCCACGGTGAGGAAGCAACTGCGGGCCACCTCTGTGAAGAGCTGGTTCAGACCCGGCCAGATGTAATCGGCGAACTGCACCTCCACGATGGGATTCAAGCCAGCGGCGCTCATGCCCACCGTACTGCCGATGATGAAGGCTTCCTGGATCGGGGTGTTGAACACACGGTGCCCACCGAAGTCGCGCGCCAGCGTGGCGGCTTCCCGGAACACACCACCGAGCCGTGCACCCACATCCTGCCCATAGAGCAGGCAACGCGGGTCCTCCTGCATGAGTTCCCGGATGGCGAACAGGGCACTGTCCACCATCACGGTGGGTTCACGGTCGGCTGGTGCGCGCTCACCTTGCTCGTCGACCACCGGTGTGGGTGCGAAGAGGTGCGTGGTCAGGTCGTCCGGTGTCGGGTCTTCCGCAGCACGGGCCTCTTCGAAATCCTGCTTCACCAATGCCGTGGCCTTCTGTTCGATCTGCTTGAGTCCGTCGAGTTGGAAGCGCAGGTCCAGCAGCTGTTGCAGATAGCGTGGGAAGGGGTCGCGCTTGCGGTGTTCGGCAAGGTTCTCCGGCGTGCGGTAGAACTCCATACGCACACCGCTCGTGTGGTGATTCAGCAAGGGCACCTTCGCGTGCACCAGGAAGGGTCGTCGTTCCTTCCGCACGGTCCCGATCACCTCGTGCAAGAGGGCATGCGAGGCCAGGAAATCGGAGCCATCCACCTGGCGCACCTCGAGCCCCTTGAAGCCCTTCGCATAGTCGCTCGCATCACCCACCCTGATCTCGTCGGCACTCGCGCTGATGTCCCATTCGTTGTCCTGCACCAGGTAGATGATCGGTAGCTTCTTCAGCACGGCCATCTGCAGGGCCTCGGCCACTTCACCCTCCGTGATGGACGCGTCACCAAGCGAGCAGACCACCACGGGTGCCTCCCGCTCCGGTCCACCGTTGAGGTCGTGTGCGATGCCGGCCTGCTCCTTGAACCACAGGCCCAGGGCTATCCCCGTGGTGGGTATGGCTTGCATGCCGGTGGCGCTGCTCTGATGCGGGATGCGCGGCATGCCTTCGCGCCGCAAGCTCGGGTGTCCGTAGTAGGTGCGGCCGCCGCTGAAGGGGTCATCGCGTTTGGCCAGCAACTGGAGCATCAGCTCATAGGGCCGCATCCCGATGCCGAGCAGGATACTGTCATCCCGGTAATAGGGTGCCACGAAGTCCTGGGGTCTCAATTGCAGGCCGAGGGCGAGTTGGATCGCCTCGTGGCCACGGCTGGTGGCATGCACGTACTTGCTCGTGAGCTTGAAGTGCTCTTCGTATAGCTCGGTCATCGCCTTCGCCGTGCACATCAATTCCCACGCTTTCAATAGCGTATCCTGATCGGGGATGCGGGCGGAGAGTACGTCCTTCTTCAGTGCGGTGGTCGACATCGGGAGCGCTTGGAACGTGGGCCAAGGTACGGCCCGGCTGGCTGGTGGCCCCGTTCATCCAGCCTCTTGACCATTGTTGAAGCGTGGATGCGGATCATCCGAACCTTACGGGCCTGATGCCTGTCGCAGCTTCCTTTGTACTTCCTGATAACCGTTCACCATGAGCCGCACCGCACACGAACTGGACCACCGCATCGTCGGTGATGACATGCAATGCGTGGAGATCACGCTGGA
>JAKQEI010000296.1 GCA_029573495.1 Bacteroidota bacterium
CCCCAGATGTCGTACTGGAACTTCTTCACGCCCACGATGCCAGCGACCACCGGGCCCGAATGGATGCCCAGCCGCATGTCGAAGGCGGGTCGCCCTGCAGCGGTGCGTTCCGCTTTCCGACCTTGCATGAATTCCTGCATCTCCAGTGCCGCGAGCACGACATCCAGCGCTGATGCCGACCTGGGGTCGGGCAGTCCACCGGCGCACATGTAGGCATCGCCGATCGTCTTGATCTTCTCGATGCCCCGCGCATCAATGATGTCGTCAAAGGCCCGGAAGCAGGCATTGAGTTCCTGGACGAGCTCGGTCGGGTCCACCTGCGCCGCCACCGTGGTGAAGCCCTTGAAGTCGGTGAAGAGCACCGAGGCCAGGTCGAAGTGACGCGCAGCGGCCTCGCCCTGCACCTTCAACTCCTCGGCCACCTCCGCAGGCAGGATGTTCAACAACAGCGCTTCGGAGCGGTCCCGCTCGGCGCGCAACTCGGAGGTGCGTTCCTGGACCTCCCGATCAAGGTCATCGCGTTGCCGCTCCACGAGGCGATTGTGATGGGCCGATCGAATGGCAAGGAAGACGGTGATGGAGACAGGGACGGCCACGAACGAGCAGTACGACGCGAAGAGGCTGAGCCAGTCGGAAAGCCCCACACCGGAGAAGCCACTGATGATGCCGAACAACAAGGTGAGCAGAGTGGAGGCCACGGCCCCGCCACCTATCCAGCGCGTGTAGCCCTTGGTGCGCAGCAGACGGATGCCCAGGCGTACCACCTCGATGAAGAACCAGGCCACGATGATGCCGAAGAGAGCAAGCAGGAACAACCCAGGCAACACCACCCATGGCTGATCGTTGATCAAGGAGAGACCGTTCGTGTCGTCCACCAGACCGCGCGACCGCGCGATCAGGAAGAGGATCACCATCGCCGTCACCAGCACCGCACCGATGAGGTAGAGCCTGCTCCGCCGAGCCTTGACCCCAGCCCCCATCTCCCCCAGCAGACGGATGAGCAGATAAGACCCCCACGGAAAGAGCAGCAGGTTGAGCGCATGCATCCAATGCTGCACTCTATCAGACATGCCAAG
>JAKQEI010000106.1 GCA_029573495.1 Bacteroidota bacterium
CCATCATGCACGGCCATGTTCCAGGTATCGGTAAAGGAGCCCACCATGCCACGGCTGGTGAGGTTGGCCTCCCATACGCTCCGGATGTGATCGTGGTAGTTCGTGGTGGAACCGCTCCATACGAGCAAGCTCTCCTGCCACTGACGTGTATCGAAAAGTGGGCGGATGGCGGGCTGCCCGAGGGCATAGTGACCCACCTTCGGATGGAAGTCGTTCCAGCTCTCCAGGTAATGGTGGTCCGGTGCGATCCAGCTGCAGAGGCTGGCGGTCTCGTCGGCATAGCCACTGAAGCTCACGCTCATGCCCACCTTGGCCAGTCCGGCCTTGAACTCGGCCGCGTTGGGCAGGCTGTAGGCGGGGTTCACACCGGCGATGAGCAGGGCGCCCACATTGCCAGCGTTCATATCCTTCACCAGCTGGGCCACGGCGGCGTCATCGCCCTGCTTGAAGTGGGTGTGCGCATCGAGGTCGATGGTGCTGCCATAGTTGCCCAGCATGCTGTTGATGCTGTTCACCAGGACCTGGACGCCCTCGTTGTTGCTGCCCGCCACCACGACGCTGCGGCCATTCGCGGCCATCAGGGCTTTGGCGGCGCCCTCGGTGGCCTTCAACATGGCGGCATCAGCACCGGCGGTGTTGCCGCTGATGTGCGCGTGCAGGGCCACAACGACCTTGGCCAGTTCGCTCACCTTCACGGGCACCCGCACATCGGCGTTGGCACCGGTGAGGCTCATGCGCGCTTCGAACTGGTAATGCCGGTTCATCGGCATGTCCGGGTTGCGGCGGCTGGCATACTGCCACGTGGTCTCGCTCGTGCTGCCCCAGCTGCTGAGGAAGTCGGCGTCCACGCTCACGACCACATCGGCCTTCGTGAAGTCGTAGCTCGGGAACACCCGCTTACCGAAGCTCTTGAGGTTGGCGTTCGTGACGCCGCTGTAGCTGATCGTGTCATACTGGACGTGCTCCAGCGTGGGATACTTGCCCTTCAGTGCAGCGATGGCCGCCTGTGTGCTCGGGCTGATGATGGTGTTGCTGAGCAGCACCATACGCTTGCCTGCTGCGGCAGCGAGCCCGGCAGCGATGGCCTTGTCAGCCTCGGCCCAGGTCGTAGCCGAAGGAACAGGCTGGCCCTCGTTCTCCATCGATATGTCTCCACCCTTCGCCATCGGCCCCTTCAGCCGGGCACCGTCATACAGGGAGAGCACCGAGCTGTTCATACGGGCGTTGATGCTGCCCTTGGCCAGTGCAGGGTTCCGGTTGATGCCGAAGCGCGGGTTGCCCTTCACATGGATGGGGCGCCCTTCGCGCGTCTTAACCAGGATACTGGCGTAGTCCTCGCCGTCGTAGAAGGTGCTCGCGTACCAGTTGGCCACGCCGGGGGTGATGTCCTCCGGCTTGTTCACGTAGGGGATCGACTTAATCACCGGCGTTTCGCAGGCGGCCAGGCTGGCAGCGCCCAGACCGAAGCCCAGGAACTTCAGGAAGTCACGGCGGCCCGTGCTCGCCCCGGTGATGGAGGCATCACCCAATACCTGATCGATGGCGAGGTCCTGCGGGAACTCGTTCCCGCGGCCCTCCAAGGAGGCGGGGTCCTGGTGCAGTTCACCGAGGTCCTTCCAATATCGCTTCGTGCTCGACATGCGGCGCGTGTTATCGGTCTAATAGTGGCACTTGGCGCATTCCCAGCCACCAAGTTCCTTCACACTGATCTTCTCGTCCTCCAGGTATTCCTTCAATGCCTCGTGACCCAGGTCGGAGTCCTCGAGACGGGCCATGACCTCATCGTAGTAGCCGTTCCCCGCCATCTTCACCTCCTTGGTGTTGTGGCAGTCGATGCACCAGCCCATGGTGAGCGGTGCCCACTGTTCGGCCACGTCCATCTTCTCGTCGATGGGGCCGTGGCATTCCTGGCATTCCAATTTGCCCACGGCCACGTGCTGCGCGTGGTTGAAGTAGACGTGATCGGGCAGGTTGTGCACCTTGGTCCAGCGCACCGGCTCCTGCTTGCCTGTGTATTCCTGCTTGGCCGGATCCCAGCCCACGGCGGCGTAGATCTTGGCGATCTCGGTGGTGCCGGTCACCTTGCCCGCGTCCACCGCCTTGTGGCAGTTCATGCAGATGTTGGTGCTGGGGATGCCCGCATGCTTGCTCTTGGA
Source organism: Bacteroidota bacterium (assembly GCA_029573495.1). Taxonomy (GTDB): domain Bacteria; phylum Bacteroidota; class Bacteroidia; order Flavobacteriales_F; family PHOS-HE28; genus PHOS-HE28. The sequence continues at coordinate 2,157 of JAKQEI010000106.1, forward strand.
AGCGCTGCTGTGGCAGTACTGGCAGTCGATGTTCAGGTTGCCCTGATCGGCCTTGCCGGCGTGCAGGGTGTGGTTGAAGAGGATGGGCTGCTCGGGCTTGTAGTGAGGCACTTCGTCACCGCCGTACACGCCGATCACGAAGGCCGCATCCCACAGCTTCAAGGTGAGGAAGACAACGATGAACAGTCCGATGATGCTCGCGAAGGCCTTGTTGTTCCAAGCCCAGGCGCGCAGGTTCTGGCCGAAGGTGCGATCAGGTAGCGGCTCCTGACCTTCCGCTTCACGCACGGCGTTGGTCAGGCTCTTCTTCACCCCGGAAAGGCTAAGGCCAACGACCAGCAGGAGCAGCGCGATCACCACCAGCCACGGCCAGTTGCTCGTCTCTTCTGGCGCACCCGGCACCGGAGCACCATCCTTGGGCTTGTCCGTTACCGGAGGGGTATAGTTATCGGCGTAGTACAGGACCGCATCGATCTCCTCGTTCGAGAGGGCCTGCGCGGTCATCACACTGCCCTTCCAGGTGTCGAACAGCTCCTTGGCGTACGAATTGCCACTCTTGATGTAGGCCGAACTGTTCTTGACCCATTCGTAGATGTCCCCCTTGCCTTCCCAACGGCCCTTGGCTCCTTTCAGTGCCGGACCGGTCATGTCCTTGTCAGGCTTATGACAGCTGGCGCAGTTCCCTTTGAACAGCTTGGCCCCCTGGTCATACAACGCCTTGTCCGCAGGCTGGGCCTGGACCAGGGTGGTGAACAGTAGGAAAACGACGGCGAGGGATGCGTGGAGAAGCCCGGTTGAACGTTCTGAAATCCTTGCTAAAAGCGGCATTCCGAGCATTTTAGAGGGAAAAGCTTCCGCTTATCCGGCGGCAAAAATAAAAGGCGGACCGTACGCGGGACCTGCGCTTGCTCCGGATGCCATGGCGATGTCACTATTTAGAGATCATCTAAATAGTGCGGCCCTTCTGAACCGACCGTCCCGAGGCACACCCAGGGCCACCTCGGCCTACTTTTGGCTGCCACCACAGAATGCGCTTTGCACCCTATTCCCCTCTCGCGGCCTTGCTCCTCGGACTGCATGTCCTGACCGCTCCTGCACAGGACCCGGTGCAGCCTGTACTGTTCCCCATGAAGCAGGATACGACCGCGCGCACCGGAGACGTTCAGTTGACCTTCGGTCCCGGGGTGGAACGCCTGCTCACCGCCTACGGCGAACACAAGCACCGCACGGATGGGTATCGTGTACAGATCTTCCTTGGTGACCGTAGCACAGCGGAGGCCACGAAACGGACCTTCCTGCAGAAGAACCCGGATGTTCCGGTCTACCTGAGCTGGCTCGCTCCGAACTTCCGCCTGCGTGTCGGGGACTTCCGCACGCGCCTGGAAGCTGAACACCTCCTGCACGATGTGAGGACCGCTTTCCCAGGCAGCTACATCGTGCCGGACGAGATCGAGATGACAAGGGTCGATTGATCGAACGCGGGACTTGGGATGGACAAGAACGAGGAAGGCCGGGCGATGCCCGGCCTTCCTCGCTCAACGCTCGTCATTATCAATCCTCCAAGGTCCGCTTCACCTCTTCAATGATGAAGGCCTCCACCACGTCACCAACCTTGATGTCGTTGAAGTTCTTGATGGAGAGGCCGCATTCGTAGCCGTGGCTCACCTCCTTCACGTCGTCCTTGAAACGCTTCAGTTCGTTGAGGTCGCCGGTGTACACCACGATACCATCGCGGATGAGGCGCACCTTGTTCTTGCGCTCGATCTTGCCGTCGAGCACGTAGCAGCCTGCCACGGTGCCCACCTTGCTGATGCGGAAGGTCTCGCGTACCTCGGCCGTACCGGTGATCTTCTCCACCTCCTTCGGTGCGAGCATGCCCTCCATGGCCTGCTTGATCTCCTCGATGGCCGCGTAGATGATGGAGTAAAGCCGGATGTCGATCTCCTCGGTCTCGGCCAGCTTGCGGGCCCCCGGCGTGGGACGCACTTGGAAACCGACGATGATGGCGTTGGATGCGGTGGCAAGCAGCACATCGCTCTCGGCGATGGGCCCCACCGCGCGGTGGATCACGTTCACCTTGATCTGCTCGGTACTCAACTTCAACAAGGAATCGGTGAGCGCTTCCACGGAGCCGTCCACGTCGCCCTTGACGATGAGGTTGAGCTCCTTGAAGTCGCCGATGGCGAGGCGCCGGCCGATCTCGTCGAGGGTGATATGCTTGTGTGTGCGGATGCCCTGTTCACGCTGCAACTGCTGGCGCCGGGTGGCGATGGCACGCGCGTCGCGTTCATCCTCGAACACGTGGAACTGGTCACCGGCGTTGGGCGCACCGTCCAGGCCGAGGATGGAGACCGGCGTGGAGGGTGGTGCCTCTGAAACGCTCTGGCCGCGTTCATTGAACATGTTGCGCACCCGACCGCTGTACTGACCGGCGAGGATCACATCCCCCTTGCGCAGCGTACCGGCGTCAACGAGCAGGGTGGTCACGTAGCCGCGACCCTGTTCCAAGGTGCTCTCGATCACCACGCCGTGGGCGCGTTTGCCCGGGTCGGCCTTGAGGTCGAGCAGATCGGATTCCAACAGCACCTTCTCCAGGAGCTGGTCGATGCCGGTACCCTTCTTTGCACTGATCTCCTGGGTCTGGAACTTGCCGCCCCATTCCTCCACGAGGATGTTCATCTGGGAGAGCTCCTCGCGAATCTTGTCCGCGTTGGCGCCTTCCTTGTCGATCTTGTTGAAGGCGAAGACCATGGGCACGCCCGCTGCCTGCGCGTGGTTGATCGCTTCACGCGTCTGGGGCATCACGCTGTCGTCCGCCGCGATCACGATGATGGCGATGTCGGTGACCTGGGCACCGCGCGCACGCATCGCGGTGAAGGCCTCGTGACCCGGGGTGTCCAGGAAGGTGATGCGCTTGCCGTTCTCGAGCTTCACGCTGTACGCACCGATGTGCTGGGTGATGCCACCGGCCTCACCCGCGATCACGTTCGCCTTGCGGATGTGGTCGAGCAGGGAGGTCTTGCCGTGGTCCACGTGACCCATGACGGTGACGATGGGCGGCCGCGCGCTGACGCGATCGGCGACGTCCTCCTCCTGCGGGATCTCCTGCTGCACATCAGCTCCGACGAACTCCACCTTGAAGCCGTACTCCTCTGCGATGACCGCGAGGGTCTCGGCATCGAGTCGCTGGTTGATGCTCACCATCATGCCGAGCGCGAAGCAGGCCTTGATGATGTCGGTCACGGGCACGTTCATCATGCTCGCCAGTTCGCTCGCTGTCACGAACTCGGTCACCTTGAGGGTCTGGCCGGCCAGCTCACGTGCGGCCTGCTCCTCCTCGAAGCGCTGGTAACGTGCGTCGCGTTTCTCACGCCGCAGTTTGGAACCCTTGCTCTTGCCAGTGCCGGTGAGGCGTGCGAGGGTCTCGCTCACCTTCTTCTTCACGGCGTTCTCGTCCAGTTCGCCCGGACGGCCGGTTTGTGCGGCGTTGCGCTGCTCCGCCTGCACGGCGCGGTCCACGTTCACGGGTCCCGGCTTCACGATCCGCTTGCGACGGCCGCGTTCGCCATCGCGCTCGGCAGGCTTGCGCTCCTTCTCAACGGGCAGTTCGATCTTGCCGAGGGTCTTCAAGCCGGCCAGCTTCTGCACATTCACGCGGATGGTCTCCGGTTCGGCAGGTGCGGCGGGTTCGGCAGGTGTGGCAGGGGCACTGGCCGCCGGGGTCTCCTCAGCCTTGGGTGCCGGCTCGGTGGTCTCGGCAGCGGGCTTCTCCTCCACCTTGGGGGCGGCCTTCTTGGCCGCCTTCTTGGGTGCGAGGTCGATCTTGCCGACCGTCTTCGGACCAGCGGTCCTGGCCACGCGCGCCTTGATCACTTCCGGCTCATCCGCCGGGGTATCCGGTTTCTCCGGTTCGGCCTTGGCCACCGGGGCATGTGCGGGTTCCGGCGCATCCTCCTTCGGCTTGGGCGTCTCCTTCTCCTTGGGCGCGGGAGCGCTGGCCAGGGAGATCGTCTCACGCTCCTGACGCTGCTGCACGGTGGCCATGCTCTGCTCCTTGATGGCGCGGTCCGTGCCGAACTCCTCCTGGAGCAGTTCGTACAGTTCGGTCGGGATCTTCGTGTTGGGATTGCTCTCCACCTTGTGGCCCTTGGCTTCCAAGAACTCCACAACGGTGTGCAACCCCTGGTTGAACTCCCGGGCCACCTTGCTCAGACGCATTCCCTTGTCGGTCGTTTCACTCATGCCCTACGCTGTTGCCTTCTCTATCCTTCTGTGCGATCGATGATCGCGATCCGTTCTTACACTTCCCGGCGATCCGCATCGCCTTCCGAATACCGGGCGGATGATCATCCGCCCCCACGCCCGGGCGACATGGACGTCGCCCCCTACGGGTTGATGTTGCGCATCAACCCTCCAACTCCTTCTTCAAGATGCGACGCACCTCTTCGATCGTCTCCTCCTCCAGGTCGGTCCGCTTCACCAGCTCCTCCACGGAGAGGTCGAGCACGTTGCGGGCCGTGTCGCATCCGATCTTCTTGAACTCCTCGATGATCCACTCATCGATCTCATCAGCGAACTCGTCCAGGCTCACATCATCGCTCACCTCATCGGTATCGCGGTACACATCGATGTCGAATCCGGTGAGCTTGCCCGCCAACTTGATGTTGTGACCGCCCTTGCCGATGGCGAGCGCCACCTGGTCCGGCTTCATGTACACCTCTGCACGCTTGTGCTCCTGGTCCAGCTTGATGTCGCCGACCTTCGCCGGGCTCAACGCACGCTGGATGAGCAGCTGTTCATTGGAGGTGTAGTTGATCACGTCGATGTTCTCGTTGCGCAGTTCGCGGACGATGCCGTGGATGCGGCTGCCCTTCATGCCCACGCAGGCGCCCACTGGATCGATCCGGTCGTCGTAGCTCTCCACGGCCACCTTGGCACGCTCGCCCGGTTCGCGCACGATGCGCTTGATGGTGATGAGGCCGTCGGCCACTTCGGGCACCTCCTGTTCGAACAACTTCTCCAGGAACTCGGGTGCGGTGCGGCTGAGGATGACGACGGGCGTGTTGTTGCGCATCTCCACCTTCCACACCACGGCGCGCACGTTGTCTCCCTTCTTGAAGAAGTCGGTCTTGATCTGCTGGTCCTTGGGCATGATCAGCTCGTTGCCCTCGTCGTCCAGGATCAGGGTCTCGCGTTTCCAGATCTGGTAGACCTCGCCGGTGATGATGTCACCCACGCGCTCCGCGTACTTCTTGTATAGGTGGTCCTTCTCCAGTTCCAGGATCCGGCTCTGCAGGTTCTGCTTGAGGGAAAGGATGTTGCGGCGACCGAAGTCCTCGATCTTCACTTCCTGGCTCACCTCCTCGCCCACTTCGAAGTCGGGTTCGATCTTGCGCGCTTCGCTCAGTTCGATATCGAGGTTGTCATCCTCGCTGAAGCCGTCCTCCACGATGATGCGGTTGAGCCATACCTCGAGGTCACCCTTGTCGGGGTTGATGATGATATCCACCTTGGCCTCTTCTCCGAAGCGTTTCTTCACCACACCGCGGAAGACATCCTCCAGGATGCCCATCATCGTCACGCGATCGATGTTCTTGTTGTCCTTGAATTCGCCGAAGGACTCGAGGAGATTCACAGTGGCCATTGCACGGTCAGTTGAATGTGATGCTTGCTTTGGTGTGGCGGATGTCGGCGGTCGGGATGGTGGTGACCTCCTCATCCAGTTTGGGCAGGCGCCCCTTCACCTTGCTCGGGTGTTGGATGCGCAGGCCGAGGGTGGTGCCGTCGTAGTGTTCCAATTTCCCTTCGAGGGTGCGGCCGTCGGTGAGGTCCACCAGCACGATGCGGCCGGTGTGCTTCTGGTACTGGCGCTGCACCTTGAAGGGGCGGCCCATGCCGGGGCTGCTGAACTGCAACTCGTGGTCGTCGGCGGCTTCACCGAGGTCCGCGCGCACGGCCTTGTTCAGGTCTGCCAGTTCCTGCAGGGTGATGGCGCGATCGTTGTCCACCTCCACCACCACCTTGTTGCCAGGGTGCAGTTCCACCGCCACCAGGAAATGACCGGTGCCCTGGAGCCTTTGTTCCACGCTGTTACGGACTTGTTCTGCGCTGACCATGACCGACTTACGCTACCTACAGGAACAAAAAAGAGGGGCGGTCCCCTCTTCCCTCTTCCGCCGACTTGCGGTGCAAATGTACGTATTTCCGGTGATCTTCAACGGTCGCGAGGACCTCCGACTGTTCGAGGGACGGGCTTTGGAAAGCCATCGCGCTGCCGGACATTGAAAGGGTGCGAGCGGACATCCCCTCGCACCCTTCGCCTCCTTCACCTCTCCGAAAGACTACCGAGCCACCTTCACGGCTTTCTTCACCAAGGGTTGCCCATCCAGCAGCAGGGTCACGTAATACATGCCCGGCGCAAGCGCGGCGGTGTTCCAATCGAACTGGTAGCTACCGGGCTCCAGATCGGCCTCTTGCAGAACGCGCAGGTCACGCCCATCCCTGCTGTTGGCTAGGAGCTGGGTGCGGCCACCGCGGTCCAGGGTGTAGAACACGGTGGTGCGCTCGTTGAAGGGATTGGGCTGGATGCGGAGTTTCTCGCTGCCGTTGAGGCTACCGTCGAACTCGTTGGGCTGGTTCAGCCCTTGATCGAGCATGCGGCTGCCGTCGGGGTTGGCGCAGCAGGCGGCGAGGGTTTGTTCGAGGTGATCCAAACGACCCTGAAGTTCATCAATAGTTTGCTGCTGCTCCTTATACCCCGCGACCAAGAGAGGAATGATAGCCACATAGTTCACTGCCTTCACGTCCTGGGCCGGAAAGATCTCCGTCCCAGAGGTATCCACGATCGCGGCAAGTGTGGTAGCTGAAACTAACTCAGGCAATACTTGTTCCACCTCTTGGGCGATGAACCCAAGTTGAACATCGCCATCAAGTCCCATTCGTGCTTGCGCCTCCTCGGTATAGGTGTACCGGCGCGGCTGGAGAGATGACAAGCTTGCTCTGGTGTCCTGCACATCTTCAACATTGGTCTTCAATGATGCGTCGGAGAATATCAGTGTGGTACCATGGTAAAGGTCTCCAACGATCGTCACGCGGCCATCGAACCATCCTGACCAATCATTGGAGGTGATACCGGGCTGGGCCGCTCGAAGGCTGAAATTCTCTCCACCGGTACTACCAGCCGCGCAGTACACGCCATAGTTCTTATTCGAGGCATTATCTCCTTCTGCCCATAGCCCGTAGCTGTCGTTGACCGTTCCACCGAGGATCGCTCTCGATTCCGCCTTCACACCATAACTGCTACCCGTTATCGCACCAGAGTATCGGCTTTCAGACATGGCCGTGAGCCCGTAAGAGTTAGTTGCTGTGGACGTCCAAGCCTGCGAAAGGAAACTACCACCGCGGCTGTCCAGCACGCTTCCCGTGGCCATGAATAGGACACTTCTGCCCCAAACCCCAATGGATTCTGATGTAGAACCTAAGTTGACGTAAGAACGACCATGCGTACCGATCATCCTATTCGCCACCCCTGACGATACCACTTGAGCATCTCCACTTGCACCGAACATCTCAGTCACGGCAGACGCATTCGATTTCGTAACGATCCCAGCAGTGCCATAGCCGTATCCCGAACCTCCCGTAGAACTATTGCAGGGGTCCTTCACCGAAGCGCGCACCCCATAGCTCACCGGCGTGCTCTGGCCGGAAACTGGGGTGACCTCCGAAAGAATGCCGTAGCTCTCGGATGGTGATGTAGGCAGCGTAACCATCTTCATATGCAACCCGCTACGCAGAGCTCGTTCATTATTGTTCTGATAAACGGTCATCTTCCCGTTCAGCACCGTTGGAAACGACGGATCACCAATGTTGTACAGCCACTCACGGTCGGGACAGCCTCCGCCAGAACCCGGACTCCCCAACCCACTGATCACCTGCTTGTAGGTCGTATTCCTGCTCCATTCGCACCCCGGTGTAGCTGCCGCTGGCAGGTTGCGCCAGTGTACCACGCCGGTATTGTCCACTACCATGTACTTGCTTACTCCGTCGTTCGAGCTGGTGGTCGGTAGTTCCCTTATCCGAAGCCTTCCGTTGAGGATATCCAACCGTTCGGTCGGTTCGTTCACGTTCACCGGATCCAGGATGTTGCCCCGGTAGAAATCGCCGAGTCCTGCATTGATCGTGGCGTTATCGATGGGCGTGAAGCGCATGGCCTCCAGGCCTTCATCACTACCGCTGCCATGTGCCGAACCGTCCTTGCTTGACGTGAACAAGAACCGCAACCGGTCCGGACCGATCTCGCCCACTGGATCATTGCTCCAATGCAATACCATGTCCGACTTATCGTACACCGGTGCATTGTCACCGTCGAGAATGTACTTCTGACCCACGTAACCATGATCACTGTTGCCGGTGAAGGTGACCCCGTTCCGCTGCCAACGCCGATAGCCCAATTGCTGGGCGTAATACCCGAAGTTGGTGGTGCCAGTGCCACGATCCACCAAATGCAGCCTGCTGAAAGCTCCTACGCTGCCATTGAAGAACAATGGCTGATCGCTGATGCCGACGAAACCGTTCTGGTTGATGTTGGTCAGGCTGTTGATCGTGTTGGTCTGGTTCTGCCACAACCGCATCCGATGGAGCGCGTTCGTGTACCAGTCGATCGGCTGGTTCAGATCATGCCGCACCATCAGCGGGAAGTTGTTGGTCCCGGTATTATCCCAACCTAGAAAATCGGTGCTAAAACCAGCCACATTACCGGGCGTAGTCGATTGCCCCACCACCTTGCCGGCAGTCAGCAACATCGCACCCAGGATCAGGTGCTTCAAGAAATCCTTCGTTCTCATGTCCTTTCGTGTTTGTGTTCACTGAAAGGACCGGAACGATGCGTTCACTCGGTCAATACGAATTTGTGCGACTCCAACCTGCCGCGATGCGCCATGCGCAACACATAGGTACTGCGTGCCCATGAACCCACTTCCAGCACCCAGCGATCATTAGGAATCCGGCCCTGCCAAAGCACGCGCCCCATAGCATCCAGCACCTGTGCCTCCGCCCCGGCGCGTTCCGCCACGATCAATTGGCCCTGTGCCGGATTCGGGAACAGCACAGGGTTGCTACCCTGCGCCTCGCCCAGCCCCTGCCCGAGATCACAACCGTCCGGGTTTGGCGATACACAGACCGCATCCACCAAGGTGTAGGCACGCGGTAACCAGTACCAAGGAACGCCCTCAGGAGAAAAGTGCAGCGTATCCGTCAAGGCATTGCTGAAGAACTGCCCGATCATCACGTACTGGTAGGCGCTGTCCGCCACGAAGCTGCCGCTCACCAAAGCCCAGCCCACCGTATCCGAGAGGATCTGCGGGTACATGATGTGTGCGTGGTTTGGAGGCCCCGGGAAAGGGTCGCCGACGTTCCAAGGAGGCACGGTCGTGGTGGTGAAGCGCATGCCCACTTTGTCGTTGGCCAGCCAGTGCTGGGGATAGGTGTGATTGCCCCCGAATGCCGCGTTCGCCCGGAAACTGCAGTAATAGGTCTGCCCCACCGCCAACGGTTGCAGCAAAGGCGCCATGATCCATTCACGACCCTCGATTGATCCACTTTGGAAGTACGTGTACATACCAGCACACGAGGCTCCCTCGAAGGGCTCCTGGTAGGTGAAGAAGTTCATGGGCAGCCCCCGGAAATCCCCGTAAGGCAGACAGCTTCGTAGATGATCCGGGCTTCCATTGACACTGTACCATTCGTGTATGCCGACAAATGGTGGCAGCTGATCAGAGCAAGTATCCGCTTCCTCGAACCCCGGGTTGGGCACTAGGTTGATCTGCGCCTCACAGCGGAGAGCAACAACAAACCCCAGGCAGCCCAGCACCAAGCCGAGGCCGGTTCCGGGCCTTCTGAGGTTCATCGCGCGTGAGGTCATCGCGTTCGTCGTTCGTATCGGCCGGGCGCATCGTCCCGGTCCTTTCTCCGCTGGAGCTAATGCCAATCCGACGCGGGTTCCGGAAAAACATCCTAGCAGGGGCTGGCCAGGGGCAGCAGCACGTTGTGGTGGTGCGGTACCTTTGCAGGGCTTCTGTTTCGTTCACCTATTCAGGTGGGTTGGTGGGACATGAGCGACCAAAGCCCCTGGTGTTCCTGCACCGGGGGCTTCTTTGTTCTGGCAGACCCACACGGGCTACCTTGTTGGACTGTTGTCCGAATGCCGTGTGGCCGTGTGGCGAATGCGGATACGGCGATGGGATGATCAGAGGACATAGGTGCATGAAGATAGACGCAAAATGTTCAAATGCAATGGGCATGATGCGGCACGGCAAGCGTCGTGGTTCGCCTCGAACCTAAGCTCCCGAGGTGCTCGCTATGCTTGGGGCGCGAAACATCACTCACCCTTAACGGCTCCATCACCCTTCAACGGCGAACCATGTTCCCCGGTGATCACCGCATCCCCGGCACCGAACCACCCTTCGCCTTGCCAGAAGGTGGTGGTGGGGCCTTCTTCACCTTCCCATCCTCGTACTCGGTGGTCTTCACCGGCCGACCGTCGTTGCCATAGATGGTCATGGTGCCGTGCAGGCGTCCGTTGCGGTAGTTCATCTGTTGGATCACCCGCCCGCGCTGGTCGTACACCGTGCAGGGCCCGTGCGGATCGCCATTGAGAAGGCCCTGTTCGCGCAGCTTCACACCCGCATCATCGAAGTAGGTCCAGTTGCCCGTGGGCATGCCGTTCGCGAAGGATCCCTCGGCCACCGCGATGCCGTGGATGTTGTAGGTGACCCAGCGGCCGCTCTTCCGTCCTTCGGAGTAGTCCCCCTGTTCCTTGATGCGGCCACCGATGTCCTTGCCCGGCGGGCTCTCGGTGTACAGCGTCCACGCACCATCCTTCAGGTCGTCCTTGTAATAGCCCTCGAAATCGGGCTGGCCATCGGGGAAGAAGCCGCGCCATAGGCCGTTCATCCGCCCCTGGCTGAAGGTCCCGATCGCCTTCTCCGCGCCGGTCTCGAACCAGCTGCGCCATTCGCCTTCCTCCTGACCGTTGACATAAGGACCTTCCTGTAGTTTCTGCCCGTTCTCGTACCAGGTGGTCCATACGCCATCCTTCATGCCCTGCTTGTAGGTGCCCTTCTTCCAGAACTGGCCACCCTCGTAGAAGTAGACCCAGTCGCCCTCTTCCTTGTCCGCCGCGAAAGCTCCGGTGCTGCTCAACTGCCCGCTCGGGTACCAGTACTTCCAAACGCCCTCGCGCAACCCAGCCTTGAACGGTCCCTCCTGGTCCTTCTTGCCAAGCGTGGTGTACCAGGTCCAGGTGCTGTCCTTCTCACCCGCCTTGTGCCAGCCTTCCACATTCATCTTGCCATTGTGGAAGTACAGCTCGTAACGACCATCGAGCCGATCATCCTTGAAGCCGTCCTTCTTCTCCAACACGTTGTCCGAGTACCAATAGCTCCAGGCCCCGGACTTCATCCCGCTGCGGTACTGCCCTTTCACGCGTGGGTTCCCGGCTGGGTAGTACTCCGTGAAAGGCCCGTCCTTCAACCCGTTGGTGTAGGTGCTCTCTTCCTGAACAGCGCCGCTGGCGAAGTAGGTGCGAAGCGTGCCGTTGCCATCCACCACGGTGTGTGCGCCGGTCTTGTCCCAGGCATCCAAAAGGGTCAAGGTGCTGTCCGCGTACCGCTCCACCAGCATGGGCAGGCTGTCCGGGTAGTAGTAGTGCCAGGTGCCCGTCTTCCTGCCCAGCGCGTATGTGCCACGTTCCATGATGTCGCCATCGACATAGCGGCTCACGCGCGTGCTGTCCACCACACCGCGCTTGAACCAGCCGTCGTGCTGCACCCGGCCGTTGTCGTAGAAGACCTGCACATGGCCGTCGCGTTCGCCGCTCTTGAACTCGGCCTGCTCCATGAGGCGACCCTGCCGGTCATAGAACTTCCACTCGCCCCATTCGCGGCCATTCACCATGAGGCCCTCACTCCGCTTCACCTTCGTCTTCACATCCCAATAGTCCACGAAGGGTTGTGCGCCCTGGCCCGAGACGGAACGGGTGAGGAGGACATGGACGATCATGAACGGGATCACATGACGCATGGGGAGCATGGCTGCGAAAGTAGTCGTGTGCACGAGCGTGTTCCGGTGAAGTACACCCGTGCATGAACAACGCATTGTCATCGCCGCCTCGTGTGTGGACGTGGACCGGCGGTCGGACGCAGCCGTTCAGGGTTCACCGGAAAGCCTTCGATCATCCCGCGGCCGGGCCTTACGACCTGCTACCTTTCGGCCGTGCGGAATCCGCGATCGTTGCGCCTTGTTCTCGCCTTGTGCGTGGTGGTGATGCTCTTCGCCGGCTGGGCCGAGGCCAACCGACCCGTGCGAGGGCCCCACGGCCGGTTGGAGCTGTTGCTCTTCCGCAGTGACTCCGACACCCTGCCGGTCCTGCAGAGCGATCACTTCTGGACCAGCGGCCGATGCGCGGGTTGTCACGGTCGTGACCTGCTCGGCCTGGCAAGCATCGATCCGACGACCGGGAACGACGTGAACGTGGTGGACGACTGGCGCAGCAGCTTGATGGCGAACAGCGCCCGTGATCCCTTCTTCCGTGCCAAGTTGGACCACGAGGTATTGGTGAACCCGGGTCACTCCGATGCCTTGAGCAACAAGTGCCTGAGCTGCCACGCGCCGTTGGCGATGCACGAGGAACGGATCTCCGGCAGACCGCCCTTCACCCTGGCCATGCTGGATACGAGCGTGCTCGCCAGCGATGGGGTGAGCTGCCTGGCCTGCCACATGCAGCGGCCCGGACCGACCGGGCACTTCTACAGCGGCGATCTGCACTTTGACAGCGCGCGCGTCTACGGTCCCTACTTCGACGACCAGATCAACCCGGCCATCATGCAGTTCTTCGTCGGCTTGACACCGGGGTTCGGAGAGCACATCGTGAACAGCAAGGTCTGCGCCGGCTGTCATACCCTGATCACCGAGACCGTTGACCTCGACGGCAACCTGACCGGGGATGAATTCGTGGAACAGGCCACCTACCATGAGTGGCAGAACAGTGTGTACAGCGCGAACGGCACCCATTGCAACACCTGCCACATGCCACGCATCGATGGGCCGGTGATCCTCGCTGCGGAATATGCCTTCCTGAACGGGCAGACACCCTTTGGCATGCACCACCTTGCCGGCGGGAACGTGCATATGCTGGAGATCCTGAAGGCGAATAGCGAGGAGCTTGCGATACCGGCCACCGAGGAACAATTCGATAGCACCATCGCCCGGTCCCATCGGTTGTTGACGCATCGCACCTTGAACGTCCTCGTACAAGCCGAGGATCGTACTACGGACACGGCATTCTACACGGTGCACTTGGAGAACCGGGCGGGCCATCGATTCCCGAGCGGCTATCCTTCCCGCAGGGCCTTCGTGCGTTTCGTAGTGCGCGACGTGAACGGCGACACGCTCTTCAGCAGCGGTATGACCGACGCCATACACGAGGTGATCGGCCATGATGCAGGCTACGAGCCGCATCACGATGTGATACGCGATGGCAACGAGGTCCAGATCTACGAGCTGGTGATGGGCGACGTGAACGGCGATGTGACCACGGTGCTGGAACGCGCGAAGGATCCGTTGAAGGACAACCGTCTGGTGCCTCTGGGCTTCGTGACGAGCCATCCGGCCTACGATACCACACGCCTGGCCGGCGTGGTGATCATGGACCCGGACTTCAACCGCGATGCTTCCAACACGGAAGGTAGCGGCACGGACGTGATCCATTACCATGTGCCATTGAACGGTGTTGTGGGCGGCCTTCACGCCACCGCGGAGGTTTATTACCAATCCATGCCGCCCGGCTGGAACGCCGAGATGCTGTCGTTCCATTCCGCTCGGATCGACAGCTTCCGGACGATGCTGTCGGAAAGCGATGCCAGCCCCATCCTCATTGCTGCGGACTCCATCGCTTTGGGGCCGCTGGGTGTGACGGAGCGGGTCAGTGCACACGTTCACGTGCTTCCGAATCCGACCACCGATGGGCGGGTACTACTGGCGCATGACCGGGCCGATCGAGTGAGCTACGTGGCGGCCTATGACCCGAGCGGACGAGCGGTGCATGTGCGCGCGGAACTGCTTAACGGGGGCTGGTCCCTTCAGTTGCCCGATGTACCCGGGGTGTACCTGATCCACATGCAGGTGAACGGACAGGACGTGTTGCAGCGCATCGTTCGGCGATGAGCCTGCACCTTGCCTCCATCCACATCCATCCGATCAAATCGCTCGGGGGCTTCTCGGTGGATGAAGCAAGGATCACGGACCGTGGACTCCAACATGATCGCCGGTGGATGCTCGTGGATCCGCAGGGCCGTTTCCTCACACAACGAGAGATCCCGGCGATGGCCTGCCTGCATACCTTACCTAAGGAGAACGGCTTCCAGGTGATGGATATGCGCGGCGGAGGTCCCTTGGACATGCCCTGGGAACCGCAAGAAGGATGGCCATGTCGTGTGCAGGTATGGGCTGATGAGGTGAATGTGGTCGAGGCCGAGCACTACGGCAGCTGGTTCGGTGCGCAGTTGGGAGTGCCGGCAAGGGTCGTGTACATGCCCGATGCCTCCCTCCGTCCGACGGATCCGACCTACGCCAGCACCATCACGAACCTGAGCGACGGTTTCCCATTCCTGATCCTTTCGCAAGCCTCGTTGGATGATCTGAACGGACGGATCGCCGCGGAGGAACGGATCCCGATGGACCGCTTCCGGCCCAACCTGGTGATGAACGGTGGTGCTGCTTTCCAGGAAGACCAGTGGAGGAGGATCATGATCGGTGATGCCAGGTTCGAACTGGTCAAGCCATGCGCACGATGCGTGATAACGACCACGGATCAGCTTACCGGGCAACGCGGGAAGGAACCGCTGGCCACGCTGGCACGCTTCCGGCGCAGACCTGGTGACCCCACGAAGGTCGACTTCGGCATGAACGCGATCGCCACGAGCGGTGATCGGATAAGGGTCGGTGATGCCGTGCGCGTGATCACAACGGTCGGCTAACTTGGCGCGATGGTGCACGCGCTGCTGGCCGACAAGGCCAACCGCTTGTTCGTGGTCCTCGCCGGCTGTTTCATCGCGAACGCGTTGCTGGCGGAGATGATCGGCGTGAAGCTCTTCCAACTGGAAACGGCCGTGGGGCTGGGCAAGGCGGACTTCACCCTACTGGGCCAACCACATCTTTCGTTCGTGCTCAGTGTTGGTGTTCTGCCCTGGCCACTGGTCTTCATCCTCACCGACGTGATCAACGATTATTACGGTGTGCGCGGCGTGCGCTTCCTCACCCTGCTCACGGCGGTCATCATCGCCTTCGCCTTCCTCGTGCTCTACCTCGCCATCGCCATGCCACCGGACATGGGGTGGTGGATCGGCAGTGGTGCGGCACACGGTGTACCGGACATGCAGGCCGCATTCGCGAACATCTTCGGCCAGAGCATGAACATCATCATCGGTTCGATCGCGGCATTCATCATCGGCCAGCTCGCCGACGCCTTCATCTTCCGGCGGATCAAACGACTGACAGGTGACAAGCGCATCTGGCTGCGCGCAACCGGCAGCACCCTGATCAGCCAGTTGATCGACAGCGTGGTGGTGACCTATCTGGCGTTCTGGGCGCTGCGCGACATGCCCTTTCCGCTGGCCACGGCCCTGGTCCTCACCGCATACACGTACAAGCTCGTCGTTGCCATCCTCGCCACTCCGTTGATATACCTCGCACACGCGCTCATCGAGCGATACCTTGGGAAGGAGAAAGCGCACTCGATGCGGGAGAATGCCTTGCGGTCGGCCGCCGAACAATGACGATGGGGAAGAAGCGCCATATCGGGCGGAAGGAACAGGACGCCATCGAACGCGCGGCCAAGCGCGAGGCACAGAAGGTGGCGGGTGCCTTGGACGGTCGCTTCCGTGAGAAGGTGGTCCCGAACAAGAAGCGCGCACCCA
Source organism: Bacteroidota bacterium (assembly GCA_029573495.1). Classification (GTDB taxonomy): domain Bacteria; phylum Bacteroidota; class Bacteroidia; order Flavobacteriales_F; family PHOS-HE28; genus PHOS-HE28. The sequence continues at coordinate 18,128 of JAKQEI010000106.1, forward strand.
CCCGTCGGAGAAAAGCCGACCCGGATGAGGAGTGAGCAGGGTACCTTCGCGTCAACGGAACACCATGAGCACGGAACTGCACGACCTGTACATCGATGGCAAGAAGGCGAGCCCGGGACTGCCCGATGGTGTGAAGAACTACCTCATCGACATCGATGGCACCATCTGCGAGGACATCCCGAACGAGGAACCGGAGCGCATGCTGGATGCGTCCCTCCTCGACGGAGCACTCGAGACGTGCAACCGTTGGTACGAGCAGGGGCACATCATCACCTTCTTCACCTCCCGTACGGAAGCGCACAGACAGGTGACGGAGGCCTGGCTGGCCAAGCATGGGTTCAAGTACCACGGGATCCTGTTCGGAAAACCCCGCGGAGGCAATTACCATTGGATCGACAACCATATCGTGCGTTCGACCCGTTACGTGGGTACGTTCTCGGACATGGTGGAGAAGGAGGCGCGGATCCAGGTCTTTCCCGACAACGCGTAGTCCAACGCGCACGCTCCTCGGCCGGCCAATGTTAACTTAACATGAAGTTTTGGCCGATAAGGGCCGATCATGCCTACGATCCGGACCGAAGTGCGAAATTCACGGCACCAACCTCATGGCCATGGGCGCACCGGTACACACTTCGGACTCGTTGAAAGAGAGCGGTCCTCAAGCCGCGATGCACCTTGCCAACACGGGCACCTTGGAAGTGATGCGCGTGACCAGATCGATCCCGACAGCGAATGGTGACCTCCTGTTCCTCGGTGTACCGGCGAGGATCGGCAGCAGCGCTCGAAGTCTGCACGTCTCGTTCACCCAGCAGAGCGTGCATGAACCCCCTACGATGGACCCGGAGACAGGGCGCATCCACCTCTCCTATCCGCATCGCGATCATCCGGAGGTGCAGGCCTTGCTGAACAGCAAGCGCAACCGGTTCTGCTACTTCTGGCGTTCGGCCAACGGGGACCGCACCCATGCGTGGTTATTGAGCTCCAAGTGAACGACTAGGGCAGCTTCGTACCCACCGCGCCGAACCACGGTGCGATCGTATAGGCCAACCGCCGCCGTTGTACGAGCGGATCCTGCCGCAGGTAGCCTTCCACTTCCTCCCGGGAGTCGCAATCGTACAGCAGGAGTCCCCGCCAATCGACCTCATTGGCACCGTACGGTCCCCCCATCACGATGAGTCCGCGCTTCCCCTGCATGTCCTGATGCTCCAGGTGCGCCTTCAGCAGGTCCGCAGAGGTCGCACTATCCAAGGCCGTGGTGTCAGCACCGGTCGAATAGAGCACGAACCAGTACTGCTTCATGTGATAGGTACTGTCCGCGATGGTGACATCGAATGTGCGCTGGGCCTTGATCGTGCCCATCGTCATCAGGGCGAGCAGGACAAGGGCGTGACGGGTTGACCTCAGCATGTGATGCTCTTTCAACGCAAGGTACCATCGCGCCCTTTGCGTAGGATGGTCCGGATGAACTCCGTCTTCCCCAAGGTGTATGCGGCGCGGTCCCGAGCGTACTTCCGCGCCAGCTCATTCTTCAGCTTCTCATAAGCGAGCGCCTCTTCCGGATGCCTGCGCAAGAGGTCCCGGAACACGATACGCTCCATGCTGCTGTGGTCCGGCGAGAGGATATGGACGTGCTCGGTCCGCTCTCCTTTCGCGTCGCGCATGATGAACCAGGCGTAGTAAGGTTCGTTCTCGCCGATGCTCGGGCGCCAGATGAATTCGTAGCCCTCCTCCTCCATACGTGGCACCACCCGCTCCAGCACCTCATCCATGTCGTTCACCTCCACCTGCACATCGATGATCGGTTTGGCGCTGAGGCCGGGTACCGCGGTACTCCCGATGTGCGCGATGCGCTGCACCAGGTTCTTGGGCAGCAACTTCTTCAGCCGGGCTTCGATCGCTTCATATCGGCCCGGCCAGGCCGGATCATAGGGTACCACGGCGATGCGCTCCTTCACCAGCGCAGCGATGCGCTTGCGATCCACCTTCGGAGCCTCACTCATGACGCATAGACATTGAAGCGTTGATCACGAAGGAAGCCGATCAGCGTGAGCCCTCGGGACCGGGCGAGCTGCACGGCCAGGGATGAGGGGGCACCGACAGCCACCATCAAGGGGATACCCGCTACGACGCACTTCTGCACCAGTTCAAAGCCAGCGCGCCCGCTCACCAGCAGGATCCGAGCACCAAGCCGCTCATCACTATCAAGCACCGCACCGATCACCTTGTCGACGGCGTTGTGCCGACCCACGTCCTCCCGCAAGCAGAGCAGACCTCCCTCCCGGTCGAACAACGCCGCGGCGTGGATCCCACCGGTATGCCGGAAAACGGTCTGCGCCGCCCGCATCCGTTCCGGCAGGGCAGTGATGACAGCCGGTTCGATCTCCCCCCAGGGGTCCAATGCCTCCATGTGGTTCACGTGCACGGCCTCGATGCTGCTCTTGCCACATACCCCGCAGCTGCTCGTTGCATAGAAGTTCCGTTGCCAGCGCACCGGGTCGATGATCACAACGGGATCGAGCTCCGCACGCATCACGTTGCCCTGTTCTTCCACCTTCACGCTCATGCAGGGCACCACGCGAAGGAGCTGGCTGGGATCGGTGATGATCCCCTCGGTGAACAGGAAGCCGCGCACGAGGTCCTCATCATGGCCGGGTGTCCGCATGGTGACGCTCAGCCGAAGTTCCCGACGATCCTCAAGCGGACCGAAGCCAAGCCGGATCTCCAGTGGTTCCTCAGTCACCACCAGGTCTTCGCGCAATGACGACGCACCGCTCTCCGTGGTATGGACCCGCACCTGTTCGACCAATGCCGACATGCCACCAAGGTAACCGTCCTACCTCGTTCAGTGCTTCCGGCGCCAACAGCTCACCAGATGGTCGTCCACCATGCCGATGGCCTGCATGTAGGCATAGACGATGGTGGTACCGACAAAGGAGAAGCCGGCCTTCTTCAGGTCCTTGCTAAGGGCATCGCTCACGAGTGTGCTGGCGGGAACTTGCAGCAGGCTCGTCCATTGGTTCACGATGGGTTCGTGGTCCACATGCTTCCATATGAAGTGATCGAAGGAACCCGCACCTCCCTCCATGATCCGCAGGTAGGCCTGAGCGTTCTTGATGGCGCTCTCGATCTTCTGCCGGTTCCGGATGATACCGGGATCCTTCATCAGACGTTCGATGTCCTTCTTCCCATAACGCGCGATCCGCTCCGCATCCCATTGATCGTAGGCCCGGGCATAGCCTTCCGTTCTGATCAGGATCGTATACCAGCTCAATCCCGCCTGCGCCCCATCGAGGATCAACTTGGCGAGAAGCTTGCGGTCGTCATGCTCCGGAAAGCCCCACACCTCGTCGTGATAGGTCTTGTAGATGTCATCCTTCAGACACCATGAACATCGTTCCCTCTCCTTCATTGCTGGCACGGCTGGATCGCGGACCGGACGAAGATCGTGATCCCGTCCGGTCTGCACCGGTCATCGACGCAGAACGGGCTCCACCTGGGTCGGATCAGCTTTCCAGACGGGGACCGCATGGTTCACCGCACTCGTGTCACCGACGAGGTCCGTGTCGTTCCTTTGATCAGCCATGTCATTGACCGACCTTCACGGCCGCACGCATCGCAGCCTCCGCATCAGTGTTGTGGACAAGTGTGATCTGCGGTGCACCTACTGCATGCCGGAGGACCAGCACTTCCTGAAACGGGAGGAGCTCATGACCCGGGAGGAGATCGCCACGATCGCACGTCTGTTCGTCGAGCGGTACGGAGTGACCAAGATCCGGCTCACGGGTGGCGAACCCCTGGTGCGCCCTGACGCCGTGGACATCGTGCGCGACCTGATCGCGCTGCCCGTGAAGCTCGGGCTCACCACCAACGCGCTCACGTTGCACAAGCACCTCGATGCCCTGATCGACGCCGGGCTGAAGAGCATCAACGTGAGCCTCGACACCTTCGATGCGGCGCGCTTCAAGCGGATCGCACGACGCGACGGTTTCCAGCAGGTGTGGGCCAACATCCGCCTCGCCCTCGAGCGCGACCTCCGCGTGAAGGTGAACATGGTGGTGATGCGCGGGGTGAACGAAGACGAGATCCTGCACTTCGTGGAGCTCACACGTGATCATCCCGTGCACGTACGCTTCATCGAGTTCATGCCCTTCGCCGGCAATCGCTGGGGACGTGAGCGTGTCTACACCTACGCGGAGATGCTCGGCCATATCGGCAGCGTGCACTCCTTCGAGAAGCTGGAGGACGATGCGCACAGCACGGCCAAGGCCTACCGCGTGGGCTACTGGCCGGGAACCTTCGCGGTGATCAGCACGGTGACGGATCCCTTCTGCGGCGATTGCGACCGCCTGCGACTGACCGCTGAAGGGAAAATGCGCAACTGCCTCTTCGCCCGGGAGGAGATGGACCTGCTCTCAGCCCTGCGCCGCGGCGAGGACATTGCGCCCTTGATTGAAGCAAATGTGCTGGCAAAGCATGCCATGCTCGGCGGATTACCACCTTTCAAGCCCGAGAAGCAGGAAGAGGTGCTGCACGATTTAAGTGCGAGGCCGATGGTGAGTATCGGAGGATGAATGCATGTGGCCGTGCTTCCATGTGACCATAGATCCATGCGACCGTCTGGCGGTATTCATGGACACGTCAAGACATGGGTACATGGAACCATGGATTACAGCTCCTGCTCATAATAGATCTTGTAGAACTTACGCCCGCTCTCGTCCACGCCGCGCTCGATCTTGTTGCGGTCGCCGTGGATGTAGATGTGGAAGTCCTTGTCGAGCTTGAGCACGCTCTTGAACACGCGGGCCTGGCGCTTCACCGCGTCGGCCGAGATGGCGAAGCGCTCGTCCAGGTCCACCGCGCGCTCCTCCTGGTACCGGTCGCCGAATCGCTGGAACGAACCCGCCACCTCCTCGTTCTGGAAGACCTCGCGAGCGAAGCTGCCACGGTCGTACTCGGTGTTCTCCTTGAAGTACTGCACCGAGCGGTTCAGCAGGTCGATCTGATCGGCCTTGGGGATCTCGTAGTCCTGCGGCAGCTGCTGTGTGATGAAGGAGCGCGTCATGTCCAGCATGTTGCGCGTGCTGTTCACGGTGTCACGCTTGGCGCGCAGCCCGATGAAGGCCTGCTGCCAGAAGGGGTTCTGCGGCTTGTCGTCGATCACGAGCAGCGTGGGCACCCCGGGTGTGAACACCACCAACAGGGCCTGGTCCGGCTTGCGGCCACCAAGTCCGCGCCTCAACTGCATGGCGAGCATGTCATCCTCCACACGGCTCTCTATGAAGACCTCCTTGTCGTCGAACTTGAGGATGCCCAGGGCGTCGTGCACGGCGCTGCCCAGCTCCACGCCTGCGAAGCGCGCCACGAAGAGGTCGCCGGTTCGCGCCTCGTGTTCGTTCGCCACGTCGATGAGCAGCTTGGCAATGGCGCGCGACAGGCCCACAAGCGCCTTGCCATCCTCGGCTTTCCGGCAGAGCGCCTGCAACGCGTTGGGCTGGCCATCGCGCTCTGCGAACTCGTGCGTCTGCCCCACGCTCGCGAAGGGCTTCAGGAAGAGCTTGCGCAGGAACTCCTGTTCTTCCGGTCCTTGCAGTACGGCGCTATAGTCGCTCATCATGCTCGCCGCACCTCCCGTGCCGATGCGGTGGAGCACGAACTCGTCCACCATCGCCTCCTTTCCGTTCACCATGCAGCGAAAGTACCGGGGCGTGGCTTACTGCCCATGTCTGAACGCGTGCTCCTGCACCTTCAAGACGTGCAGAACGAAGGGAAAGAGCGCATCCATCGTTTCCTGCGCACCGCGTATGGAACCGGGCAGGGTGATCACCAAGGTCCGGCCGATCATGCCTGCGATGCCGCGGCTCATCATGGCCCAGGGCATGCGCTCCTGGCCGTAGCTGCGTGCCGCTTCCATGATGCCCGGAACCTCCCGGTCGAGGATGGGCGCGATGGCTTCCGGCGTGCGGTCACGCGGAGAAAGTCCGGTGCCGCCCGTGGTAAGGATGAGGTCGAAGCCATTGTTCGCCCATGCCTGAACCTTCGCGGCGATCCGGTCGGCTTCATCGGGTATCACGGCGCTGGCGTTCACTTCCACGCCCAACATCTTCAATCGATCCGTGATGGCCTCTCCGGCCTTGTCCTCCTTCCTACCGCTGGACACACTATCGCTGATCACGAGCACGGCGGCTTTCACCGGCGCATCGAACTGATCCTTCCAGTCGCTCTTGCCGCCCTTCTTATCCAGCAGCCGAATGCCTCCGATCGCAACGCCCTTGTCGATCGGCTTGAGCATGTCATAGACGGTGAGCGCAGCCACACTGGCACCGTGCATGGCCTCCACTTCCACGCCGGTCCGGTAGATCGTGCGCACCCGCATGGTGATGATGATCTCAAGCACACCCACGGTGAACGTGCATTCGGCGTGCTCGATCGGCAGCGGGTGACAGTCCGGGATGAGCTCGTGGGTCTTCTTCACCCCGAAGAGGGCGGCCACACGGGCGCTCTCCAGCACATCACCCTTGGGTACGCGCTTCTCCTTCACCGCAGCGATGGTGGCAGCATCACTCACCGTGATGAGCGCGGTCGCAGTAGCATCGCGGAGCGTTGTGGGTTTGTGGGTGATGTCGATCATGGGGTCAGGGGATCAGCGAACGGTCAATGGCGGATCGGGTCCGTGCCGACCCGTTCAATATTCAGCGAAGGCCCTTCACCTCATGTGTTGGTCTTCCAAACATAGCCACCACCCTCCACGACCTCCCTGCCGAAGATGGGTAGCTCGGCCTTGATGCGGTCCACGACATAGGCTACAACGTCGCGTGCATCGCGGCGGTGCGGTGCGCTTGCGAAGACCATGAAGCACAGGTCACCCGCCTTGATGGTTCCCAGGCTGTGGTAAACGTGTAGACAGGTCATACCGGGCCATTTACCGAAAGCCTCCTCCCGAATGGCGGTCATCCGTTCCAGTGCCATTTCACGGTAGGCGGTGTATTCGATCGCGGTCACAGCCCGGTCATCGACCTTGTCCGCTCGCACCTGGCCGAGGAAGATCTCATGCGCCCCGATGTCCGTTCTCGAAGCGTGCTTGGCGAGGCTCGTGCCCACGAAAGCAGGATCGATCGCGCCCTCGACGAAGATGTCCTTCACCTTATGTGGCTTGGAAGCGTTCATCCACCTGCGAATGGAGGTAGCACGGCGATCTCCTCGTCCCCGGTCAACGGCAGATCGTCATGCATGATGAGGCGATCGACGGCGATCGCATGGCTGAGCGCCTCAAGTCCTTGGATCCGCTGCGCAAGCATGCCACGCAGTTCATCCAGCGAACCGGCCTGCATCTCCAGGCGGTCCGTACCCGCCTTCTCAGCTATCAGCCCGAACAACAATACCCGCATGGCTCAAAGATCGCTCGGCGCGTTGATGTTCCGGAAGAGATCCACCGGCCAGCCCTCCTCTCCTGGACACACCTGTACATAGCGGGTGTGCATGCGCTCAATGGCCGCCGAGAGCTTCAAGGAGCCCGCGGCCAGTTGCGAAGCGAACACGGTTCGACACCTGCGATGATATGCGGCTGCGAGCGGTTCGAGGTGACCATCGCATTGGGCCACCACCGCGTCGAACCCGTCCTCGTAACGCGCCATCAGCTGTTCGATGAAGGAAGCCGTGACGTTCGGCATGTCGCAGGCCAGGATGATGAGCCGGTCGTGCCAGGCATACCGGAGCGCCGTGAGGATGCCACCCAGCGGGCCAAGTCCAGGGGCGTCGTCTGCAAGGGCCAGGGGACCGAAACCACCATACTTCCCGGGATCACCGATGACGAGGAGTTCGTCCACATGCGGACGCAGGATCTCGATCGCATGGGCGATCAACGGCTTCCCCTGGAAAGGGAGCAAGGCCTTGTCGCGACCCATGCGACTGCTCTGACCACCTGCCAGTACCACGCCGGCCCAACCTGGAGCGCTCATCACCGCAGCAGGTAATGGACCTCGACAGGATCATCCACCTGCCACGACCGTCGATCGCCCGGCAGATGGACAAGCGCATCCGCTTCCATGAGCGAACGCAACATGTGGGAGCCCTCGTCCTTCAGGAGCATCACCCGGCCCCCCCGCACACGCGCCGCACGGAACTCCGCCCGTTCCCCCTTCACCTGAACGGAGGTACCCAACGGCAGATGTTCCACCATCCCGAAGGGTTCCCGCGCTCCACGCATCGCATCCAGGAAGGGCCGCACGTACTCGTGGAAGAGCACGAAGACCGCCCGCGGATTGCCGGGCAAACCGAAGAAGGGTCGACCACCAACAGAAGCGAAGAGCATCGGTTTCCCGGGCTTCTGGGCCACCCCATGGAAGTGAACGGTCCCACCCGCGCGCAACACCGCCTCATGGACCAGGTCGTGGTCGCCCACGGAAGCGCCACCTGTGGTGATGATCACCTCGCTGTGGGATACGGCCTGATCAATGGCCTGGACCAGCTCCTGCAGGTCATCAGCCACCTGTGCGATGTCCGAGGGTGCACCCATGGATCGAAGGGCGGCATCCAGCATCACGTCATTGCTGTTGAATATCCGCCCTGGCACGAGCTTGCCAAGCTCAATGAACTCGTTGCCCGTGACCAGTACTGCGACCTTCGGCACTTGCTTGACCGAAAGAGACACCACACCAGCCGAAGCCAGGCCACCGATCACCGCGGGAGTGACCAGCGCGCCGGGTTGCAGGATGACCTCTCCCTGCTTCACCTGCTCCGCCTTGCGGCGTACGTTCGATCCGCGGACGAGGTGTTCATCCGTGTGTGTCATGACACCATCCTGCACCGTCACGAACTCCTGCATCACCACACTATCCGTTCCAGGTGGCAGCATGGCACCGGTGAAGATGCGTGCACAACCCGTGGATCCAACGCGCCCGGCTGGTGCCTCACCAGCGGAGATGGTGCGTTCAATGGACCAGTGGGTCACCTTGGGGTCGAACGCGAACGCGTACCCATCCACGGCGCTCATGTCGAACAAGGGATGATCGAACGGCGCCCTCACCTCCATGGCCACGAAGGCGTTCAAGGCTTCCGAGAGGGGCACGGTATCCGGTTCCGTGCACGGTACCTGCGCCATGACGATACGGCGTGCCTCCTCCACGGTGATCATGCGAAGAACAATTTGAACGAGGCGAGCAGGAGCACGATACCGAGCACGTGCCGCAAGCGCAGTTGGCTTAGCCGTTGAGCGCCCACGTACGCACCCAAAGTACCACCGACCACGGCTGCCGCGATCCAGACCAGTTGATCGGGCGTATGAACCTCCAGCCCCTCTGAGAAAGCCAGGCTCACAAGCCCTGCCGCGCTGTTCACGAAGATGAAGGCCGCGCTCACGGCCGCGCTCTCCTTCGCAGTGCTCCAGCCGAAGAGGAGCAGGAGCGGACTGAGCAGGATGCCGCCGCCGATGCCGATCATACCGGACACCAGGCCGAGCACCGCACCGATGACGAGGGCCAGCCACATCGCCGGAGGATCCCTGCGTTCACCACCACCACCGAAGAAGCCGAACAAACGCGCGACGGCAATAGCGAGGCAGATGGCCAGGATGCGTTTGTAGAGCAGGGTGTCGAGATGGACGCGCGCTCCGATCCATGCCAGGGGAACGGAGGCGATGGCGAACGGCCAGAACAAGTTCCACCGGAAATGGCCGGCGCGGGCGAATTGGGCGAAGGCCATCGCGCTCACGAACAGGTTCAGGGTCAATGCCGTGGGCCGGACCACGTCCGGCGCGAAGCCGAGCAGGGTCATCACGGCGATATAACCACTGGCGCCACCGTGGCCCACGCTGGCGTAAAGGAAGGCAACAATAGCCAGCAGCAGTGCGATGGTGAGTTCGTTCATACGTGGTTGGACGGCCTGATCGGGGTATCCAGGAATTCACCGGCCTCCGGACCCATGATGCGCATCCATCGGCCATGATCGGCATCCACCAGGTCCATCACGCCCGCCAGCCCATGACCGCCGGCCAGCAGGTCGGTGATGCGCAAGGCCATGAGCGCGGCGGTGAAGGTGGGGATGGCCGCAGGAACCCGCTTCATGTCACAACCCATCTGATCTTCGGAGGCCCGACCACGGAAGAAGCCCTCCTGACGACGACTGCGCTCGGCGCCATGACAGGTGATCACCTGCACCTGGTGGCCATGTACAGCTCCGCTCACCAAGGGAATACGCAAGCTGCGGCAGGTGCGCTCGATCATGGCCCGTGCTGCCAGATCATCGGTGCAGTCAGCGACGATGTCCGCACCCTGAAGCACGGTGACGATGTTGGCAGCGTCGATGAAATGTGGGATGGTCGTCCAAACGATGCCCGGAGCGACCGTTGCGATCCGTTCCCTGGAAGCAACGACCTTCAACTTCCCGACATCGCCGGGTGCGAAGAGGCGTTGACGCGAAAGGTTCCCAGCCTCCACCGTATCCCCATCGACCAACTGGATGGACGTGATCCCGAGTGCGGAGATGAGCGGCAGCAAGGCGCAGCCCGTGGCACCAACGCCGATCAGCACCACCCGAGCAGTCCCTTCCTCCCCTTGCATCGCGGAAAGTTACAGACGGGCGGCCGGGCGCCTCGGTGAACGGCACGATACCGGCGTAGCCCAAGGAGGCTGTTCAGGATCCTATTCGGAATGGGTACAGGTCACATCCACGGAACCGCTCAAGGCCCTGCTGTTCCCGTTCATCTCGTTGAAGACGGTGGCGTGGAAGTGGGCCTTCAACCGGCCGGTGGAAGCATCGTACTGTTCGATCGTCACCGTACCGGCCTCATCACCCACACTGACGAAGGGTGTACCCGCATTGGCATACATGACCGCGTTGGAGGCCTCGGAGACCGTATGCGTTCCGATGGCGAGCGTATCGAACTGGATCGAGAAGGAACTGCCCAGGAGACCAACGCCGGTGACCATGGCCGAGGTACCGTCGGATATCGCGCTGATGTGCGCATCCGCACAGAAGGAGTCCCCATCCACCTCCACCTGCACGCGTGCCCCATCGGTGCCGCAGGTGCTGGGAGCAAGGCCGAGTTCTTCCGCCACCTCCTTGCCCGCTTTGACGCAGGAGAACAGCACGATCATCGGCAGGACAATGGGGACGAGCTTCAGGGTACGCATGACCATGTGGTTGAAGGCCCTCATACGTTGAACCCACCTTCCGGGATACAATGCGAAGCCCCGCGCTGCTCGGCAGCGCGGGGCTTCGTGCTCAAGATCCAACTCAACGACGCACCAGTCGCCCGATCGAGCGACCCTGGGCATGCCGCACGCTGAGGGTATACTCGCCGGAGGCCAGGCCGCTCAGATCGATGGTGGCCTGCCCTTCGCGCATGGCGTCCAGGTTGGTGCGCGACACGACGCGACCGGATATATCCAGCACCTCCAGGGCAAGGGGTCCATTGAGTCCTTCCACGGAAATGGTGACCATTCCGGCCGTCGGGTTCGGCCACATGGTAACGCCAGCGTTCGAGCCAGCCTCAGCGATGGCCGTCGGTCCCACGTTCACGTCCACCTCGGTCCGGGGGCCTTCGCACAGGAAGCTCGGGCTGCTCACCTCGATGTCGTAGAAGAAGTAGTAGTAAGCCGTTGCGTTCGCGCCGGACACGGTGCTGCTGGTCATCACACCAAGATCCCCGAGGGGGAACGGATAGCTGGGGTTGCTACCCAGGCCATCGCGCCACAGACCAGGATTACCACCCACCGCACGCAGCCCGTAAGGACCACCGGCCGGTACGTTGAAGTCGAGTTGCACCCGGCTCTCGCCACTAGGGACGTTGAAGGTGCCCGAAGCGATGGTGGAGCCGTCACTCTGATCAACAACTGCGAAGGTGCGGTCCCCGGTGCTGTTGGCATAGACCTTCACACTACGGATGATCATGTCCTCATTGGCCGTGAAGATCTGGTAGTTGTCCGTATTCGTGTGGTAGATCCCGTTGACGGTATTGCTGGCTGCACCGCCGTAAGCGATCTCACCACCATATTGTGTGGAAGCGGAGACCCAGTAGGATGCATCCGCGGTGAGCGTCGGGGTCGTGAAGTCATTCCCCGTGGCGATGGCCGAACCGCCGGTGGCGACATCGTACCACTGGATGTTGTCACCCACGGCAGAAAGGTCCGCACTGCTGTTCGGCGGGATGCTCGCACCGAAGGCCGTTGGGGCATCAGGCGCATCCAAGAAGCTCACCTCCACGATCTCACTGGTGAACAGACCGCACACACCTTGGATGGTAACGGCGTAAGAACCGGAGGTCGACACCGAGACGGTCCTTGTTTCTCCAGCACCATTGCTCCAAGAATAGGAAGCCGCCTCTGACGAGGTCAGTTCAACCTCATCCCCTTCGCAGCCGGGCAGCAGGCCGACCACGGTGACCGTCGGTGTCTCATCGGGGCTTTGCTGCACGAAGATGCTCGTCGTTCCCGTGCACCCGTTGCCAGAATCGATCGTGACGGTGTAGGAACCCGCTTCGCTCACTTCGATGTCACGCGTGGTCTCGCCGGTGCTCCAGATGTAATCGAAGCCATCGTTCGCCGTCAAGGTGATCGCGTCCCCATTGCCGCACACGATCGGCGCCACCTCGGTGCTGATGATCGCCACAGGGCTGATGCAGGTGTTCTCGATCACGGTGACGGTCTGGTCCACCGCCAGATCATTGAAGGTCTCCTCGATGCCGCTCGGCCAACGGATGGTGAGGGTGGGGATCGTCGTGTACTCGCCGAGCCCGAAGTTGCACGCGAAGGAGGTGACCATGCCGTAGCTCTCACCCGCCTTCACCTCACGTACCTGGGTACCCCAAGGCCCCACGATGCGGACCTGGGCGCCCACGGCGTCGCGGTTGCTGATGGTGCCTTTCAACCGCACCGTGAACCAGTGGTTATCGTTGCCATCGTTCAGCCACAACCGGTCCGGCTGCGAAGCATCGGAATTGATGTAGCTGGTGCCGTAGTTCGCGAACACATCCAGGAATCCGTCGTTGTTCAGATCACCCGTGGCGAAACTGTGCATATCGCGACCGGCCGGGAAGAGCCCGGTGACCCGGGTGAAGGTGCCATCCCCATTGCCCTTGAAGTAGTACTCGACCCCTCCGGCGATCAGCACATCCAGGAAGCCGTCATTGTCCATATCGGCGAACTTGCTCTGAAGGAAGAACCCGTTGTACTCCATGCCGCAACCCGAGGTCACATCGATGAAGTTGTTGTTCACGTTCTCGTAGAGCTGGATGGTGGCATCATGGTTGGTGGCCACCATGTCCAGGTCGCCATCGTTGTCGTAATCGCCGAAGTCAGCGGTCCATGTCTGGTTGCGGATCTGCAGGCCGTAGGAGGCGGCCAGGTCCGTGTACGCATTGCTGCCGTTGTTCACGAACATCCTGTTCCAACGGCGTGGATCGTTGGGATCGTTCACACCCTGACGACACTTGGGGATGTAGAGATCGATGTCGCCATCGCTATCGAAATCGGTGAAGCAGCTTCCATAGTTGCCGCTCATATCCGAGGACGGGTTCGTGGTCCAGTTGATATAACCACTGTTCTCCACCAGGTCACCGTTGGCATCAGCGAACCAGAGGTTGTTCGGACCCACATCGTTGCACGCGTAAACATCCAGCAGACCATCATTATCGATGTCGCCGATGCTCATGCCCTGCGTGAAGATCCCGGGACCGCCGAGCGTGCTGAGGGCACCATTCCCGACGGACATGATCCGCACGTAGTGAGTTCCATCGAAGTTGCCCCCGCTCACCATGTCCTTGTGGCCGTTGTTGTCGATGTCGGCGATGGCCCAGCCCCATTGTCCGGCGTTGCTCACATTCCCGTAGTCGACCAAGGTGAAGGTGCCGTCAGCGTTCTGGTAATCGACCTGGAAGGTGCGTGCGTTGTGCAGAATGGCGAGGTCGTCAAGTCCATCACCGTTCATGTCGACAACGCCCATGCAGCCACCGCTGGCGGTCACCGAACTCTTCCGGTCCGAAGCGTTCGTGAAGCTCAGCTGGGCGTGGGAAGCGGTCGCGGAGGCGGCCAGAAGGACGAGTAGTGCGTAGCGTTCGCGCATGTGTTGATCCTGGGTTAGAAGGGATTGGTCCGTTGCAGGAGGGCGAAAGGTAACCCAAGCCCCTACTGCGGGTCCAGCCCTTCCCTTCCCGAGCCTTGCGATCCTGCGGGTTGCAGGATCTCCTGACCATCCTCGCCCGTGGTCTGCTTCCGGATGCTCTCACGGTGCACCGCATCCATGAACTCCCTGATGAAGGCCTCGCTCAACCCCAGGTGCGGTGCCAGTCGCAGTTGCCGCTCCATGATCCACTCCCAACGCTCCGGTTGGATGATGGCGACGTGATGCGCACGCTTGTGCTCCCCGATGCGGGAGGCCAGCTCCATCCGAGCTCCCATCTTCTGGGCGATCTCCTCGTCCAACTGGTCGATCAGTTCCCTTAGCTCGTCGAGCCTGTCGCGCATGCCCGGCGTTGGTTCCGCCTGCCGGAAGATGAGGCCGCGAACGATCCGCTCGAATTCCTCGGGCTTGAGTTGCTGGTCGGCATCGCTCCGCGCCTGACCTGGATCGGCGTGTACCTCGATCATCAATCCACTGAAGCCGAGGTCCAAGGCTTGTTGGGCCACTCCCCCGATCAGTGATCTGTTCCCACTGATGTGACTCGGGTCACCGATCAACTCCAGGTCGGGGAAGGTCGCCTTCAACCTGATGGGGAATTCCCACATCGGGCTGTTCCGGAACGGCGTGCGCTCGAACCAGGAGAACCCCCGGTGGATGGCGGCCAGACGCGTTAGGCCACTGCGCTGCAACCGCTCCAAGGCACCGATCCAAAGTTGCAGGTCCGGGTTGATGGGGTTCTTCACGAATACGGGGACGTCCACCCCGCGGAGCGCATCGGCCAACTGCTGAACGCTGAAGGGGTTGGGCGTGGTGCGGGCACCGATCCATAACATGTCCACCCCGGCCTTCAATGCGGATTCCACATGCGCGGCCGTCGCCACCTCCACCATGGTGCGCAACCCGGTCTCTTCTTTCACCCGGGCCAGCCAGGGCAGGGCCAAATCACCCACTCCTTCGAAGGACCCGGGACGCGTGCGCGGCTTCCACACCCCGGCCCGGAACACCTGGGC
The DNA here is from genome assembly GCA_029573495.1 of Bacteroidota bacterium. GTDB lineage: Bacteria > Bacteroidota > Bacteroidia > Flavobacteriales_F > PHOS-HE28 > PHOS-HE28. Next base: position 33,250 of record JAKQEI010000106.1, read on the forward strand.
AAGTCCGGTCGCTGCTATCCCCCTGGCCGTGGCTAGAACCTGAACCTCGCTCTCCGCACTGCACGGACCCGCGATCACCAATGGTCGTTCCAGACCCAACCCCCAGGCCGCGAACGGGCGCGGATCAAGGTCGGAGGTGGACTTTGGTGGCACGGTACAAAATTAGGGGTCGCATTCCCCTCCGACCCTGTGCGATCAAGCGTCCAAGAATGGGCACAGGCAACCCTGGGTCAATAGCTTCTGTCATCAAGATATTCGTGCCGCTCAAGTCCTATCGCACGACCGTGAACAAGCTTTCGATCATCCTGCCAGGCTTGGTCCTGGTATTCATATCCTGCACCAAGGATACCATCTCCGATCAGGCGATCGGGGCACCTATCGTCGCTGACCGCTTGAACCTGGATCCGGTGGAGTTCCCGTTCGGGACCCTGTCCGAGTACGGATTCTTCGACGGCCCGATGGCCAACCAGCGTCCTGTGGCCGGGGTGGTGCCCTTCCAACCCATCAATACGCTCTTCACCGACTATGCGCACAAGAAGCGGTTCATGTGGATGCCAGCCGGTACACAGGCCACCTATAACGGAGATGGCGAGGTGCTTGATTTCCCGGATGGAACAGTGCTGATCAAGAACTTCTTCTACGACCATGTGCAACCGACGGATCGCACACGGATCATCGAGACCCGATTGATGTTCAAACGGAATGGGGCCTGGGAGTTCGCGGATTACGTGTGGAACGAGGAGCAGACCGAGGGCTACCTGGACCTGATGGGGAGCAACACCCCGATCACCTGGATCGATGACAACGGCACGGAGCGATCAACGTTGTACCGGATCCCGTCGGAAGCGGAATGTCTCACCTGCCATAAATCCAATGACCTGGCCATACCCATCGGGCCCAAACCGCAGAACCTGAACGGACCCTTCGCCTACCGGGATGGTGTGAAGAACCAATTGGACCATCTGGCGGAGGTGGGATACCTGAGCGATCGGCGACCCAAACGCATCCGGACGGTACCGCACTGGGAGGATACCGGTCTGAGCCTGAACGACCGGGTGCGTGGCTATGTGGACATCAACTGCGCCCATTGTCACAAGGAATACAGCCATTGTGACTACAGGCCCATGCGCTTCGCGTTCAACGAGACCGATGATCCGGTGAACCTCGGCGTGTGCGTGCCTCCGGATGACCCCTTGCTGCCACAACACACGCACATCGTATCGCGGGGAAGCGTCGGTCGGTCGCTGCTGCACTACCGTCTGGCTTCGACCGATGAGGCCGTGCGCATGCCCTTGCTCGGTAGGACGCTTGTGCATGATGAAGGCCTTGCCCTCATCACCGACTGGATCAACTCCCTTGAACCCGCCTGCCCATAAAGACCGAAACCACACGACCCGACCATGCGAAAACCCCTACTCCTCGTGCTCGCCAGTTTGACCGGCCAGCTGCTGAACGCCCAGAACACCTGTTTGACAGCGCTGCCGGTCAGCGAAGGCACCTACCAGGTCACCGCCATTGATGGCCAGGTGTCCGCGGTGAACTGTCTGGGCGGCACACCCACGCTCTCCGAGTGGTACTCCTTCACCTCGCCGGTGGATACGGGGGTGATCATCACCACGGAGGTCAATGGTTTCCCTTTGGTGGACACCCGGATCCAGGTGTTCTCGGGCACCTGCGACGCCCTTATCTGCCATGCCAGTGATGATGATGATGGTGCCGGGCTCAGTTCGCTGGTCCAGTTCTATGCGGCCGCGAACGTCACCTACTTCATCGACTTCGATAACCGCTGGAGCTCGAACGGGTTCCACTTCACCCTCAGCCTCTTCCCCCCGCCGCCGCCGCCGGTGGACCTGATCCAATTCAGCCCAGTTACCATCCCGGGAATGGGCTACTGCATGGCCGCCGTGGACATGAACAACGACCAATTGGATGACCTGGTGGCGCCCTCGGCCAGCAGCGTGCGCATCGGTCACCAGCAGCCGAATGGGACGTTCGACTTCGTTACCATAGCCACGGAAACGGCGACGCATACGGCGTCCTGGAGCATGTGTGTCGGCGATCTGGACAAGAACGGGGCGAACGACCTGATGTACGGCTCGGGTAGCGGCGTCAGCCTGATGTTCTCGAATGATGATGGGACCGCGTTCTCAGCGACCAACTATCCCAACTATGTCTTCTGTCAGCGCACGAACATGGTGGACCTGGACAACGATGGGAACCTGGATGCCTTCTCCTGTCATGACGTGGATGCCAACGTGGCCTTCATCAACAACGGGGTCGATTCACTCCTCTTCGAACAGGGAGGATACGGCGAGACCTGTGGCAATTATGGATCCGTCTTCACCGACTACAACAACGACGGGCTGGTGGACCTCTTCGTGGCGAAATGCGGATGTGACCCGAAGGACCTGCTGATGCCGAACTCCCCGGGCGGGGTGTTCACCGATGTGGCACCTGACCTGGGACTGGATGACAGCCACCAGAGCTGGAGCAGTGCTTGGGGCGATTTCGACAATGACGGCGACATGGACGTCATGATCGGTAGCAGCAGCAGCACCGTGCACAAGCTCATGCGCAATAATGGGGACGGCACCTTCACGAACATCACGAACGAGGCCGGCGTGAACGCGAACAACGGGCAGAGCATCGAATGGACCACCCATGACTTCAATAATGATGGCTGGCTGGACATCCTGGGTGGCGCAGGTCTTCTGGTGAACAACGGTGATGGCACGTTCACCATGGATGTGAGCGCACCGGACAATGGACCCGTCGGTGACCTGGACCATGATGGATACCTCGACGTAGTGGCCAATGGTTCCATCAACATCAATCAAAGCACCGGAAACAACTGGCTGCGCATCCACCCCGTTGGAAGCGTGAGCAACAGCAATGGCATCGGTGCCCGGATCATCGTGACCACGGACGGAATGCAGCAGATCCGCGACGTGAAGAGCGGTGATGGATTCGAGTTCATGAGCAGTTTGATGGCCCACTTCGGTCTTGCCCAGGCCTCAACAGCGACCGTGGAGGTGCGTTGGCCCAGTGGGATCGTGGACCACATCCAGGACGTCGCAGCCAACCAGGTGCTGGTGGTTTACGAGGGCTTCTCCACGACCACCGTGCTGGAGGAGACCAAGCCGGACATCGTGATCTTTCCGGTACCTGCCAGGGACCGGATCACCATTGGCGGCGCGGATACGAACAACCGCTCAGCACAGATCTTCTCCACCACGGGTGCTCTGGTACTGTCCGCCACCATCCGGGCCAACACCATCGGTATCGAGGAGTTGAACCGGGGGGTCTACATCCTGGAGGTGACAACACCTGACGGTCCGCTCCGGACCCGTTTCGTGAAGGACTGACGGCACCGGCCCCACCGAACGGCCCTGGAGACCCCAGGGCCGTTCCTTCTTACGCACCAACCGGTCAACCGGTCATCTCAAACAAAACTGTTCGACAAACCGTTCGCGATGGTCATCTTTGTACAGCGCCCGAAGACGGGAATGTTCCAATAACCAACCAAATCGACAGATGAAGCACTTGTACTCGGCACTCGCCGTAGCGGCCATCAGCCTGGCAGCCACGGATGTGTGCGCACAGAACAGTAAAATGGACCGGGTGACGGAGAAGGCTCCGACCGACCGCAGCCGGTCAGCCTTGGTCGAGGCCGGCCTCATGCATCGGGTTGAACGACCGATGACGACCTCTGCCGTCCGTGGTGGCGGTGTGACCAATCCCGACTGCGCCAGTGCCCAGTCCATCAGCGTGATCGATCCGGCGGACTGTGCCACCCTCGCCACGATCGGCAACAACAACGATGCACCGGTGGATGGGGATCAGCCTGGCTGTGACGACCCCTCAGAAGCTGGTTTCCAGGATGTGTGGTACACCTTCAATTCAGGCAGTAACCTGTCCGTGTCGGTGACCCTATCACCGGCGGATCCTGAGACCCAGGACTGGGGTCTGGTGGTGCTCGACGCGTGCGGTGGGACCGAGGTGTTCTGCGGATTCGGGGTCACGGCTCCGGTCGTGATCGACGTGACGGAGAACACGGATTACTTCGTGGAGATGTACAGCAACCTGGACTATGGTACAGGTGGTGAGTTCACCCTTTGCGTGGCCGCGTTCACCCCGCCCGATCCTCCTGCGAATGATGAATGTGATGCCGCCATCGCCCTGACCACTTCCACGGAATGTGTGAATACGAGCGCGACCCTTGCCGGTGCGACCCAAAGCCTGGAACCGGCCACCTGCTCCAACTTCACCGCTGATCAGGCCAATGACGTGTGGTTCTCATTCGTCGCCGGTGCCGGCAGCAATGTGGTGACCGTTACGGGTGCGGAAGATGTGGTACTGGAAGTGTTCGAAGGTGATTGCGCTGGCCTGAACTCCCTTGGTTGCGTGGATGCTGGTGCCAATGGCGAACAGATCTCCTTCCCGAGCCTGACCGAAGGGACCACATACTACGCTCGTGTGTATGCCTGGTCCGGAGAGGTGACCGCTCCCGACTTCGATATCTGCGTGCGGAACATCCCTCCGATCGTGGACGTCTATTGCCTGGCTGGTGCCGATGGCACCGGTCTTGGTCTGGAGGAGCGCATCATCAACGTGAACTTCGCTGGTATCAACAACGATTCGCCGGATGAATCCCCGATCGCACCCGCATACTCCAGCTTCATTGATGTGACCGGAACCGCCGCACAGGGTGCCGTTCTTCCCATCGCTGTTGACGTGTCGCGCAACGCAGCCTCGACGGGTTACAGCGAGAACCAGGTGCTCGCCTGGATCGACTTCGACCAGAACCAGGAGTTCGACGCTGTTACTGAACTGGTATTCACGTCGGAGATCGGCGCGCTGGACATCTATGAGGGAGAGGTGACGATCCCCGGCACCGCGACCCTGGGTGCCACCCGTATGCGGGTTCGCTTGCATGACACCCACGATGGCTCGAGCTACGAGAACAACTTCAACGATACGCCCTGTGGCATCGCCAGCTATGGCGAAGTGGAGGATTACACGATCGAGATCACGGGACCCACAGGCTTCAACGAACGTGATGCCCGAGCCTTCAGCGTGTTCCCGAACCCGACCAATGGTGATATCACCGTGAACGGGGCCAACCTTGGCGGCAGCGTCCTGTTCGAACTGACCGATATGACAGGCCGCGTGGTGTACGCGGAAGGCCGCAACGTGACCGCTGGCCAGGCCATTGTGCTTCCGATCGCCGGGAAAGTGGCAGCTGGCAGCTACAGCCTCAGCCTGATGACGGAGGGCAACCGCAGTGTGCAGACCGTGGTGATCCGCTGATCATCGACGCATGAAATGAAAGGG
>JAKQEI010000111.1 GCA_029573495.1 Bacteroidota bacterium
CGTGATGCAGATGATCCAGAACGACCGCAAACTGCGCGGGTTCGGTGCCGGCGCTGAGAAGGTCAACAAGAAGACCTTCAAGCCCTACGACGGGTACGAGGGTGGCATGTTCATCACCGCGGGTTCCGAGCGCCAGCCCCAGATCATCCAGGGTGATGGGACACCTGTGGACCCGATGAACACGATGGCCGTGCAGCAGTTGGCCCGCAAGCTCTACGGTGGGTGCCGAGTCAATGCTGCAGTCAAGCCATGGGTGCAGAAGAACCAGCATGGTAATGGGTTCCGGTTCGATCTCGTCGCGGTGCAGTTCTTCAAGGACGATGCCCCATTCGGCGAAGGCGTCGTGGACGCATCAGGGCTGTTCGGCGCTGTCCAGCCGGCCGCCGGCCCCACGGCGTCAGGCGCCGCGATGCCGGGGTTCATGGGTGGCGGTGGCTTTGCGCCAGTGCCACCGATGCCCGCTGCGCCATTCGGTGCGCCCACGCTGCCGTCGTTCCTCGGGGGTTGATCCGCCGTGCGGTGCAACAAGTGCGCCGCCGAGTCCGAGGTTCTTGAAACCCGCAAGAGCGCACCGTGGGTGCGTCGGACTCGGCTCTGCTTCAATGGTCACAAGTTCGTGACCTACGAGGTCTACAGCGGCAACATTGACAGAGGAACCCGTGACGCCACGGTGCGGGGTCTCAAAGCGGTGTCGCTGGCAAACCAGCGCAGGCTCAGGGTCAAGAACGGTGCTGTGAAAACAGCGAGTCAATTGGCGCGGGAACTCGGGATCACTGAGGCTCGGGTGCGCCAGATACGTAAGGAGTTACTGTGATACATGCCTACATCTACGTCGATGGTGATAAGAACTACGAACTCATGGCCCCATTTGACGTGTTGCCCCGAGTCGGTGAGATTGTGACGTTCGAGTTCGCAGCCTATGACACCGAGAGATGGGACATGGAGGTGTTTGACCGCATGACCTTCATCAATGGTTCGGAGTACGTTGTGAAGAAAATTGTCCACGCGATCAGGCGCAACAGTATCGATTCGTGGGGAAGTCATATTGTCGAGTTGATGGTCGACAGGGTTTCCAAATGACCCACGACATCGTATGGGACTGCGAGACGTATCAGAACGTCTTTACGATCAGTGCCCACCACGCGCATCTTCCAATCGAGTGGTCGTTCGAGATCAGCGACTGGCGCAATGACTCCGGGGCCATCATCCAGTGGGTTCATTGGCTCAAGTCCATTGGGGCGCGCATGGTGGGGTTCAACAGCATCGGCTTCGACTACCCGATCCTGCACGCCTTGTGTCGCATGGGTCAGGCCAATGCCCGGACCCTGTACGACAAGGCGCAGGCGATCATCGAGTCGCAGGATGACAACCGATGGATGCACATGGTCAAGCCCACTGACCGCCTGGTGGACCAACTCGACCTGTTTCTGATTCACCACTTCGACAACCGCGCCCGATCGACCAGCCTCAAGGTTCTGGAGTTCAACATGCGCGCCGACAACATCAGCGACCTACCCTTCCCCATCGGCACCTCGCTCACACTCGACCAGCTGCCCGTGCTCAGGGCCTACAACCGGCACGACGTGCTGCAGACGATCCAGTTCTATCACCACAGCACCGAGTCGATCCGGTTCCGTGAAGAACTGACCGCACGCTATCAGCGCGACTTCATGAACCACAACGACACGAAGATCGGCAAGGACTACTTCGTCATGGAGTTGGAAGCAGCCGGGGTCCAATGTTACGACTACGGGCCGCAGGGTCGCCAGCCCCGGCAGACCCGGCGCCCGAGCATCGCGCTCCGGGATGCCATCCTGCCGTGGATCACGTTCCAGGAGCCCGAGTTCCAACGGGTGCTGGAGTGGCTCAAGGAGCAGACGATCACCGAGACCAAGGGGGTATTCAAGGACATCACGGCCACGGTACGCGGGTTCACGTTCGTGTTCGGCTTGGGTGGTATCCACGGGAGCGTGGAGAACGAGATTCTGGAGTCCGATGAGGACTCTGTAATCGTGGATCTGGACGTGACCAGCTACTACCCCACCCTGGCCATCACCAACGGGTTCTACCCGCAGCACCTGGGTCAGTCGTTCGTCGATATCTACTCGCACCTGTTCGAGCAGCGCAAGTCCTACCCCAAGGGAAGCCCTGAGAACGCGATGCTCAAGCTCGCGCTCAATGGGGTGTATGGCGACAGCAACAACGTGTTCTCGGTCTTCTACGACCCGCTGTTCACGATGTCGATTACCTTGAATGGTCAGTTGCTGCTGTGCATGTTGGCTGAACTCGTCATGACCCATGTGCCCGGGGTGAAGTTGATCCAGTGCAACACGGACGGCATGACCGTCAGGGTGCCGAGAACCAGCACCCAAGACCTCAACACAATCACGCAGATGTGGGAGGATCGGACCAAGTTGAACCTCGAACAGGTGACCTACAAGCGCATGTGCATCCGGGATGTCAATTCGTATATCGGGCAGTACCTGAACGGCAAGGTCAAGCGCAAGGGTGCCTACGAGTACGAGATGGAGTGGCACCAGAATCACAGCGCCTTGGTAGTCCCGAAGGTGGCCGAGAAGGTGCT
>JAKQEI010000117.1 GCA_029573495.1 Bacteroidota bacterium
GATCACATTGAAGGGCGCGAAGGGCGAACGCAGACTCAACCTGAAGGACCTCTACAAAGGGTACAAGCAGCTCGACAAGTCGCCGGAAGAGATCGTGACCTCCGTGTGTTTCCGTGTTCCGGATGCCAACACGCGCTTCCAGTTCGAGAAGGTGAGCAAACGCACCTACCTGGACATAGCCAGTGTGAACAGCGCGATCCGATTGGAACTCGATGGTGACACGATCCGTGAGGCCCACCTAAGCGCGGGCGGCGTAGCTCCGATCCCGAAGTACTTGACGAACACATCCGCCTTCCTCGTTGGAAAGACGATCTCGAACGATACGGTCCGCGCGACGATCAACGTGATGAACGACGAGATCGCCCCGATCAGCGATGCCCGTGGCACGGCCGAGTACAAGCGCTTGCTGTTGCGCCAGTTGTTCTTCGCGCACTTCATGGAGTTGTTCCCGGAGAAGTTCACCCTCAATGCGCTTGTCGGATGAAGAACATCGACAGCGCAGGCCACGTGACCGGTCGGTCCATCTACTTGGACGACATCCCAGTGATGCAGGGCACGCTCTACGCGCTTCCGTACGATGCGCCAACGGCCCACGCGCACATCACGAAGCTTGATGTTTCCAAGGCTGCTGCGGCTCCGGGTGTGGTGCGTGTGTTGACCTACAAGGACGTCACCGGCGAGAACCAGATCGGCGGAATCATCCCGGATGAACCGCTTTTCGCGGAACACGAGATCCACTTCTGGGGTATGCCGGTGGCATTGATCATCGCTACGAGCGAGGATGCTGCGGTGCAGGCGCGAAAGCTTATCACCATAGAATTAGAAGAGCTGCCGGTGATCGTCGACCCACGGGAGGCACGTGCGAAAGGTGAGCTGATCATCCCGCCGCGCAGCTTCAAGTTGGGCGATACCACGAACGCCTGGGCCCACTGTGCGCATGTCTTCGAGGGCCGTGCGGACAACAACGGCCAGGAGCACCTGTACATCGAAACGCAGGGCGCATACGCCTACCCCACCGAACACGACAGCATTCGCATATCGTCGAGCACGCAAGGACCGACGGCCGTGCAACGCACGGTCGCGCGCGTGTTGGGCGTGGCCATGCACAAGGTCGAAGTGGATGTGACCCGTCTCGGTGGTGGCTTCGGTGGCAAGGAAGATCAAGCATCGGCATGGGCGGCGTTGGTCGCATTGGCGGCTTTCGTTTTGAAGAAACCCGTGAAACTGGCGATGCACCGCATGGACGACATGCGCATGACCGGCAAGCGGCATCCCTACAGCAGCGACTACAAGATCGGTTTCGACAAGAACCTGAAGATCGTGGCGTACGAGGCTTCCTTCCACCAGAACGCGGGAGCTGCGGCGGACCTGTCACCAGCGGTGATGGAGCGCACGCTCTTCCACGCGACGAACAGCTACGCGATCCCGAACGTGAACGTGACGGCCTATTGCTGCCGCACGCATCTGCCCCCGAACACCGCATTCCGTGGTTTCGGAGGACCACAGGGCATGTTCGTGATCGAGAGTGCCCTCGCGCATGCCGCCCAAGAGCTAGGTGTTCCCGCCAGCGAACTGCAGCGCCGCAACCTGATGGCCGAAGGCAGCGAGTTCAGCTACGGCCAGATCGCCGATCATGTGAACGCGCAAGCCTGCTGGGACCTCGCCGATACCAAGTTCGACCTGAAGCACTTGCAGCTGGATGTCGATGCCTTCAATGCAAAGAGCACCACGCACAAGAAAGGCATGGCGATGATGCCGATCTGCTTCGGGATCTCGTTCACCAACACGCCGATGAACCATGCGCGGGCTTTGGTACACGTGTACCAGGACGGCAGCGTAGGCGTGAGCACCGGCGGCGTGGAGATGGGCCAGGGCCTCAATACCAAGATGGTGCAGGTGGCCGCGCAGGTCTTCTCCATCGATCCGTCGCGGGTGAAGATCGAGACCACGAACACCACGCGCGTGGCGAACACCAGCCCCAGCGCGGCCAGCGCCACGGCCGACCTGAACGGCAAGGCGCTGGAGAACGGCTGCAACGCGATCCTCACGCGGATCAAGGAGAAAGCGTCGCGCATGTTGAAGAGCACGCCCGATGCTATCACCATGGTGAACGAGCAGGTGCTGGACAACGGCCAGGCCACCGAGCTCGACTGGAAGAAGCTCGTGCATGCCGCGCACTGGGACCGCGTGAACCTGAGCGAGAGCGGTCACTACGCCACGCCGGAGATCCACTTCGACAAGACCAAGGAGAAGGGCCATCCCTTCGCGTACCACGTCTATGGCACCGCTGCTGTGATGGTCACGGTGGATTGCGTGCGCGGCACGTACGAGATCGATGCGGTGAAGCTGGTACACGACTTCGGCAAGCGCATGAACGATGCGGTGGACATCGGCCAGATCGAAGGCGGACTGGTCCAGGGCCTCGGCTGGATGACGATGGAGGAGATCGTCTACAACGACAAAGGCAAGCTGCTGAGCAACGCGCTGAGCACCTACAAGGTGCCGGACATCCACAGCGTGCCGAAGGAGATCACCGTCGAGGCGCTGCCGACCGATGGACATCCGCTGGCGATCCGCCGCAGCAAGGCCGTGGGCGAGCCGCCGTTGATGTACGGCATCGGCGTGTACTTCGCGATCCAGAACGCGATCAAGGCCTTCCGGCCGGATGCGCGGCTGGTGTTCGATGCGCCGTACACGCCGGAGAAGGTGTTGATGGGCCTATACGCTTGAGGGATGAACAAGCAGAATGGTCGGTACCCCTTGAGTTTGTACATAGTCCTAGCGGCATGTCTGGGATTAGTTGTTACTCTGCTATTCAATGGCGTGGGGTTCATTGAGACCAGCGTTTGGACTCTTGTCCTAAGCGTGGGTCTCGGCATCTTGTATTGTCGGAACGTGGCTCGTTTTGTAGTCAGTGAAGATCAACTGCGCATCCATTATCTCATGTTCAAGGATGTCACCGTTGACCTGACTGCGTATGCTCTCGAAGACTACCGCCTGAGCTTCTTCTCCATGAACAGGAAGTCGCAATTCTATTTCACGGGCGGGCCAGACTCTTTGCTCTTCGTGAACAGGAGTACAGGGGACAGAAAGTCTGTTGTGCTCAATTCAAGGATGTCTGACACACATCGGCTGCTGAAGTTTCTGGAGGACTTCCGGACCACGCGGGCTCAGCGTGAGGGATTATTCTATGACATGGCCAAGGGTTTTGGGATGTAGGGTGTGCCCCGCTTCATCACTGCGCAGACACGATGGATGAGCTTGTTGCGCATGGCGTTGAACACGAGCATCTTGTGCTTGCCCTCGGCGACCTT
>JAKQEI010000143.1 GCA_029573495.1 Bacteroidota bacterium
CGGGATCAGCCCATGTTCGAGCAGTGCGCCGATCTTCAGGCCCACCACCTTGTCGGTCTCGCCGAAGTATTGCCGCCGTTCGCTGTGGCCCACGATGCAGGCCTTCACCCCGATGCTCCTCAGCATGGGCACGCTCACGGCTCCGGTGTAGGCGCCATGGCTCTTCTCGTGGCAATCCTGCGCGGCCACCAGGATGGATGAGCCCGCGAGCTGGTCCACAGCCATGGCCAGGAACGGAAAGGCCGGGGCGACGATCACCTCGACCCCTTGCGGTAAGGTCAGTTCCTTCAGGGCGGCGATCAAGGCGGTGGCCTCATCGCGGTCCTTATTCATCTTCCAATTGCCTGCAACGATCATGCGCATGGGGCAAAGATCGCTCCGGGCACAACCGTTCATCACACCGTCGCGTCCCGATCTCAACAGCCCGACCGTGGTGGACGAGACCGTTCACTTCCTCCCGGCCGCCTTCACCGCCTGCTTGTAGCGTTGCTTGTAGCGCTCGGTGTAGGGCTGATCCCATTGGAACTCGTGCATGGCGGGTTGCCAGGCGGCCTTGCCGATGGGCGTATCGAGGAGTTCATCCGGCAGTTCCACTTCGGACCGTACGAGGCTGATGTCCACCCGCAGGTTCCATTCCTGCTTGCGTGCCGCCTCGTCCAGGTCGCCATTCGTGTCCACTTCCACGATCTTCCGGTGGAAGCCGTCCAGCGAGTACACCACGCGATGCATCCCGGTGAGGGGAATGAAGAGCTGGTACTTGCCCATCGGGTCGGTGAACACGGAGTCCTGGGCCACCGAGTCGGTGTAGAGGCGCACCGTGACGTTGCGCAGTTCGATGCCACCCTTCTCCTCGGATACGATGCCGAAGAGCATCATCCTGTCCTCGCCGATCCCGCCACCGACCTGGGCCTTTGCCGATAACATCCACACGGCACAAAGCGCGATGAGGAGATGGCGCGGTGGCTGCATGCGCCGAAGGTAGCGGTCCTAGTTCAACACGGCGGCGGCCTCATCGAAGCCCGGCACATCATTGCAATGCCACAGACCCCTGACGGTGCCCTGTTGCAACAGCATCACCCCCGGATTGCTCCGGATCGCCGTCTTGATGGTCTTCTCATCGCACTGTACGAAGTCGAAGGGCAATTGCATCTCATGCCGCAGCTCATCCGCCTTGCCGAGATCGCTCGCGGTGACACCATACACGTACCAGCCCTTGGCATAGGCCGCCTCCGTCAGCGTCTTTATCGCCGGCATGCAATGCGCGTCAGACTTCTCCACGTTGTACATCATGACGAGGAGCACGGGTGAACTCTCCTCCAGCACACCCGTGGTGATGTCGTTGCCGTCCATGTCGGACAATCGGAAGTCCTGCACCTGGGAGGGTACGCCGGGATCGATCACTTCGATGCGCGTGCTGTTCGGCACGTTCTCGAAGTTGTCATCATCCCACGGATAAGGCTGGGTGGTGTCATATTCCTTCACCTCGCCGGTGGTCTTGTTCCGGTAGCTCACGAACGTGCGGTTCACCGGCGGCTTGGCGCTCTTCATCTGCTCGCTGATGCTCTTGCCCACCGCATAGGGACGGTAGTCACGCATGGGGAGATGCGCGTAGTTGTACCAGGTGAATACGATGGAAAGAACAGCTATCCAGCCGGCGGTGATCCACTCGGCACGCGGTCCCTGGATGAAGCGTTTGATCGCGAGATAGCCGAGGTAGCCGATCACGGTGAACCAGACCGGCCCCCACCAGGTGAAGATCCAGCTCCACACGGCCACCATCAACAGTCCGACCGGCAGCAGCATCTTGTCGTCCGAGCTGCTGTTCCAGTCGATCCGCTTGCGGAAGAGGAACAACGGTACGATGAAGACGAGCAGTACCATGTCCTTGCTGAAGCTCTCCCATGGCGTAAGGCTGCGACCGATGGAGCCTTTCATCGCATCGCCGAAACAGCCGCAATCCGTCACGCAGGTCACGCCCCGCTCAACCGGCTCACCGTTGATCACCACGGTGTACACGTCGTTCGGATCGCAGGTGGCGGTGTAGGCGGTGAGCCAGCCGAAGAAGAGCGTGAGCAGCAGCAGCGCCCAAGTGGCCAGCTTCATTCGCCCACCGAAGAGCACGGCGAACCCGAGCACGATCTCGGCGATGCAGGCCAGCGCACCCAGGAAGAGCGCCAATGGTTCGAGGAAGGGCAGGTTCAGCGCGCTCTCCGCGAAGTACTCCTCCAACTTGTAGGAGAACCCCAATGGGTCGTTGGCCTTGATCAGGCCGCTGACGATGAAAAGGGAGCCAACGAAGAGACGGGAGAATAGGATGAGGTAACGCATGAGGCTGCGGATGCGCTGGTGCGCGGACCGTGGACGGCGAAATTAGACGGGCTTCGGGAGCGCTCGCCCGCATTAACAAGCCTTTAGCACCTGCGGAACGCTCCTATCAAGGGTGAGCGTCCGCGGTCATCGCGGCCTCACGGCGTGCGCGCACCTCCGCCATCAGCCGGGCGACCTCCGGCGCGATGCGCTCCTCATAGGCCTGATCCCACTGCAATCGACCGGTCATCGGTTCGAAGCGCGCGATCCCCATGGGCATGTCGAAGAAGCCCAGATCAAGGCCGGGCACCTTCTCGAACAAGGTCATCTCCACATCCACGGACACCTCACGGGCATCGCCCTCCCACACCGGACCACGCGTGTCGACCGCATAGCATTTGGTCACGTGACCCGGCAGGCTGAAACGGATGACATATTCACCCCCACGCGGCAGATCGATGTTGTATCGGCCGGCGGGCCCTGTCTGGAAGGCGCGTTCCTTCACCCCATTCCTGTACACGCGCACGAGCACCTCCCCGAGCGGCTGCCGGGTGACATGGTCGGTCACTTCGCCACGCAGGCGCAATTCAGCAGCTTGGGATGCCAGCGCACCTGCTGCCAGGAAGGCGGTGAGAAGGAGATTTCGCATGGGCGTCGTGGTAAGCCGACGTTTCCGGGGAGGCGAAACTAGGATCGCGATCCAGGGGGATCAAGAGGTGGAGCCTCGGGCAGGGCAGGAGTTATGAACCGGTGGAAGTTGATCACTTCACAGCTCCTGCATCGCCGCTCGCGATGACCGTTGGTCAGGAACGGAGAGAGCTCAACCCTCCGAACCGTCGAGGATGATCATCGCGAAGACCGCATAGTTCACGATGTCGAGGAAGTTGGCGTCGATGCCCTCGCTCACCAGGGTCGCTCCCCTGTTATCCTCGATCTGCTTGATGCGCAACAACTTCATCAGGATGAGGTCCACGAGGGAGCTCACGCGCATGCCTCGCCATGCCTCGCCGTAGTCGTGGTTCTTCCGTTCCATGAGCGACCTGGCCTGCGCGAGCCGCTGACGGACCTCCTCGGTCGCGCGATCGGCGTCCAGGTCCGGTGCATCCACCACACCGAGTTCCATCTGCACCAGGGCCATGGCCGCGTAGTTGATGATGCCGATGAGCTCCGGCCGCACCCCTTCGCCCACCTTGCTCTCCCCCACCTCTTGTAGCGTGCGTATCCGCTGCGCCTTGATCATGATCTGATCGGTGAGGCTCGGCACCCGCAACACCCGCCAGGCCGTGCCATAGTCGTGCGCCTTCTTGGCGAAGAGTGCCAGGCATTCCTCCACGACCGCATCGTACTGAGCAAGGGTGCGTTCCATCGGCGGGCGAAAGTACCGCACCCTTGTGCAACTTCGCAGCGATGACGACCTGGCGGATCAAGGAACGGCTATTCACTCCCACCCTGCCTGCGGTGATGGGCATCATCAATGCCACGCCGGATTCCTTCCACGCTCCCAGTCGTGCTTACGTGGATGGGGCGTTGCGCCTTGCCGAAAGGATGATCAGCGATGGAGCGCTGATCCTGGACATCGGCGGTCAGAGCTCCCGGCCGGGCAGCACCATGGGAAGCGCGGAGGAGGAAATGGGACGTGTGCTACCAGTCATCGATGCCCTCCACCGCCGCTTCCCGGAGACCCTGTTGAGCGTTGATACATGGCGGGCGCAGGTGGCGCGTGCGGCCGTGGAACAGGGCGCCGGGATGGTGAACGACATCGGCGCGGGGATCCTGGATCGCGGGATGCTTCCCACCGTGGCCGGACTGCACGTCCCCTACATCGCCATGCATATGCAGGGCACGCCGGAAACCATGCAACGATCGCCGCACTACAATGATGTCGCTGCGGAGGTGACCCGCTTCCTTTCGGAACGCAAAGCCTCGGCACATCATGCCGGCATCGCGGATGTGATCCTGGACCCGGGCTTCGGGTTCGGCAAGGATGTCGATCACAACTACGCGCTCCTGCGCGCGCTCCCCCGCATTGCGGCGCTCGGCACACCACTGCTGGTGGGTCTCTCGCGCAAGCGCATGATCAACGCGGTGCTGGGCAGCCAGCCGGCCGATGCGCTGAACGGGACCACGGTGCTCCACACGATCGCGCTCTTGAACGGTGCGGCCATCCTCCGGGTACACGATGTGAAGGAAGCGGTGGAATGCGTCGCGCTCATCCGGCGCTACTCGTCCTGAGCTTTGGCGGAGACCGAGTCCGTGTCGAGCGTGTACACCTCGGGGACCAGCTCGCGCACATGTGCCATGCGCGGTGCCGTGTACTCCATGTCCCACTTGATCATGGCGGAGGCACTGTCGTATCGGCAGATCCCGAGCGGTTCATCCAGGAAGCTGAAATCGTTGCCGGGGGACTCGAGGAACAAGCGCATGTCCACGTTCGATCCATAGCCTCCGTCATACTTCGGCACGTCCTGGAGGTCGAACTCCAACAGTTTCGCCACGCGCCCCGGTGCGGCGTAGCGGATCCGCCAGATCCGTCCCACGTCCAGACCGATCCGGTAGTACCCTGTGCTGTCGCTCTGCATGCGGAAAAGTCCGACCCCATCGGAGCTCACCTCCATGGTCGCCCCGACAATGGGCAATGGTCGTTCATGTTCCCGCACACGCCCGTAGACCTCCACGTCCTGAGCCGAGGCCGTGCCCAGGAGGCACGCGCCGATCACGGTAAGCAACGCCGGGTAACGGTTCATGCGAAGGTGAACGGATCAGAAGTCGACCACGCGCCGGCGCCGGCCCGGCTTCGTGGTGGTGCCCTTGAGCGCGGCCTTCCGTTCCCGATCGGCCACCTCCCTCTCGTAATGGATCATCGTCCTGTTGGAGCGTGTCTGGAAGTCCTTCGTGTGCTCCACGTCCCAGCTCAGGTTCCGCACGCTCTGTTTGTACTCCGCACGCCCCACCGGTTCCATGTACAGGCTCACGTCGAACCCATCGATCCAGGTGAACATGGTCATCTGCAGATCCATGTCGAAGAAGGGAACGTCCGGGAAGAGCGGGATCTTCCGTGCATCAATGACCACGTGCTTGGTCACGAGGTCGGCGCGGTAGAACCACACCTGATAATCATAGCCGCGTTCCAGGTAAAGCTCGTACTTGCCGTTCCCGCCGGTGATCACGGTCTCGCGGTCCACGCTGTCCTTCACCAATCGGATCTGCACCCCCTTGAGGGCGTCGCCACTGAAGTGTTCCGTGACGATGCCATGGAGGTGGATGTAGAACGCACTCGAGGACTTCGGGAACCCGACCGCGCAAAGGAGCCATACCATCCACCAACGGAACATGGTGTGAAATTAGGGAGTGGTCGCCGACCGGTTCAAGCACCTTCGCCCACCTTTGTGCAAACACCGTTGTTGATGATCCAGATGCCCAGCATCCGCGTGAACGAGAACCTGCACATCGTCCTGTGGTTGGTCAAGGACCTGGCCTGGTTGATGGAGTTCCGGCTCCTGGGGGCGTTGATGGTCGCACCCACCCTGGCGATGTCCTTCTTCATCACATGGCAATGCCGGGCCGAACGCAGGGAACTGGTCCATGCCATCGCCGTTATTTTCTGGATCCTGGCCAACTCCACCTGGATGATCGGCGACTTCTACTTCGGAATGCGCGGCCACGGACTGGCTCAGGCCTTCTTCATCGGGGGCCTCACCTTGCTGGCGGTCTATTATCTGGTCGTGCTCCCGGTGGCGTATCGGCGGCGTAACGCCCGGGCAACGAACGGATGATGCTGGCTTCACACCCCTCTCCGGCACGATCCTAATTTCGCGGCGTTGTTCCCCGAACGCATTTCCCGCACCCGCTTGCGCTTCCAGCGCGTGCTCCGGATCACCGTGGCGTGGGGGGTGATGGCCGGTCTTACGGCCCTTTTCGAGCATACCTCCCTCCTTGTACATGGCTTGCCGAGCCAGTTGATGGACCGGATCGACGACAGGCTGCCCACCGCCATCATCGCCGGTCTCCTTGGCGGGTCCATTTACCTCTTCGTTCTCCGCGACCGTTGGCGTCGGCTCCCCTACCTGCACGCAGTGGGCATCATGGGAGCATTGCTCCTCGTGGTGCTCATCGCCTGTCTCCTCGTTGTTGGGCCGGCCGCCGAGGGAACGGCTGACATCCTTGACCATGTGTTCTCCTATGCTGGTGTCAGCACCTTCCTGTATTGGTTCCTGCTCATGGCCGGTACCATGTTGATGGTGCGACTCAACGACCAGTACGGCAGCGGTGGCATCAGCTACCTCACCGGCTTCTACCACAAACCGAGGCAGGAGATGCGCATCTTCATGTTCCTCGACATGCGGTCCTCCACCAGTATCGCTGAGCGACTGGGACACACGCGGTACTTCCAATTGCTGAACGAATTGTTCTCTGACATCACCGACCCCATCCTTTACTCACGCGGGGACATCTATCAATACGTCGGCGACGAGATCAGCGTGAGCTGGTCATTCCGTCGTGGCGTTGGACGTCAGCGTTGCATACGCTGCTTCCTTGATATCCGGCGGAAGTTGCGCGAACGCGCGGCACATTACCAGGATCGATACGGGCTCACCCCGGTCTTCAAAGCCGGCTTCCACTATGGCCCGGTCACCGCCGGTGAAGTGGGGCTGGTAAAGAAGGAACGGATCTATAGCGGTGATGTGGTGAACACGGCGGCGCATATCCAGAACCAATGCAACGCGCACGGGGTGGACAACCTGATCTCCGATGATCTGGTCAAAGTGCTCCGGCTTCCGGCTTCCTACACGCTGCGTGGTATCGGCAGCACAGAGCTGAAAGGACGGAGCCAGGCCATCGGCCTCTGGACCCTGGAGGAGAAGGGAGCCGCCTCTCAATAGGTGTGCCGTCTTCCCTGGCACAGGACCACTGTTCCTCCGGATGGTGCGGGGAACAGCACGGCATCACCGTGCACCGCGAAGGAGCTGATGCCAGGTTCGCGTGATAGGTGATCGCGCTCACCATTCACGCGTATCCCCCGGAGTTCCCGGTTGATGTCCAGGTATACCACACGGTCCCCTGCCACCTGCCATTGCTCGGGCACCAGGTCCTCCACTTCCAACGGACCTTCTTCACTCCAGAGCATCAAACGGCCCGCCCAGAGATAGAGCAGGACACGGTCCTTCACCCAGTACTGTGATGGCATGCTATCGGTGAGTTGAACGACATCGCCACCACGCCAGGCCTTCAACTTCAAGGTCCCATCCACAAAGGCCAGCAGTCCATCGCCGGCCTGTGCGCTCACCGGCTTCAGGCCGGAGAGGAGGACCTCCTGACCGTTCCTCCGCCCTTTGAACTCCTGGTGGGCATCATCCCAGAAGCCGATGATGTCCATCCCGTTCACCGCCATCCCGACATCACAGCTATCCGCGAGGACTTCCACCTCACCCCGGAAGAAGCAGAACAAGGTGCGTTGCCCGCGATCATACCAGGTCACGGTGTTCGCGCTTTGCGTCCACTGCGGCCGATCGGTATCCTGCGTGACCGAGGCGAGCGGGATGCGACGACCCCTCCAGTACGCCGCCAGCTCGTGGTCGATGCTGTCCGTGAAGACGATGAGCGAGTCGCTGACCCGATGGCGCTGTACACCGGTGGCCAGCAGGTGAGGTCGATCACCGCGGAGGACATACAGGCTGTCGCCCATGCGCCAGGCCACTCGGTCACCGCTGGCTTGTAGCTCATCCGCGGGACGCTGCTGCACCACTTCCACGGCGCGCGCTTCCAGACCGAAGCGACAGAGCTGGCCGGCGTGGTCCGTGAAGAAGAGCCCATCGCGCTGCACATGCATCGTTGACGGAGGTCGCGCATCCACCTCCATGAAGCGCCCGTCATGGAAGAGCATGGTCCGGTCCATCTCGGTGACGAAGGGCGCAAGGCATTGCGCCGCCAGGCCGACCGGTCCCGAGCCAGCAAGGATGAAAGCGATCAATTGAAGCGGCTTCATGCGCCCTTCTTGGATCGTCCGATCTCGTGCACGCGCACCTCGCGTTTGCGTCCCTTCACCGGCGCCACCATCTCCGGTCCGATGCTGAAGCGTTCGTGCGCATGCGGCAGCCGTCCGAGCATCTCGCTCGAGATCAGCATGTCCACCTTCATGTCCTTGGCCACGCCGAGCATGCGCGACACGCTGTTCATCACGTCGCCGCTCAATTCGACCGAGCGTTTGGTGTGGCCGATCTGCGCGGAGATCACGCGCCCGCCATGCAGCGCCGCGCGGAAGGCGGGCACCACGCCGAACTCGCCCCGCAGGACCTCGGCGTGCTGCGCGATCCGTTCCTCGATGTCGAAGAAGAGATCGAGGCAGTTCTCGTACCGGACACCCACCTTCATCGGCCAGGTGAAGATCACCTCATCCCCCACATACTTGTGGATGTCGGCTTCATTGCGCAGGACCGCATCGGTCATGAGTGAATAGGTGGTGTTGATGAAGCGGAAGTAGCGCAGATCGCCCATGCGTTCGGCCAGGCCGGTGCTGCCGACCAGGTCGAGCGTGAGCACCACGCGTTCCTCGGCCACGGGCCTTTCGTAACGACCGAAGAGGAAGCCGAAGAAGAGGCGGCGCCCCATGAACTCCTCCACCTGCACCACCAGAAGTGCGATGGATGTGATGATGACCACGCGGAGCATGAGGGTGTAGAGCTGCCGCATGAGGAAGAGCTGCTGCACCTTCTGCGGCTGGTCGTAAGCGAACCAGTTGAAGGTGTCGCTGTTGAAGGCGAAGGTGAGCAGGATGAGCGCGATGGTGAGCAGGTTCACCAGCAGCACCTTGCCGAGGAATTGCAGCGGGATGGCCAGCGCGCGGAAGCGCCGACCGAAGAAATATTCCTCCAGGATCCCCGTCCAGAGGCCCAGGAGCGCCCACGCGCCGAGCTGTGCATCGAGCGCACCTCCACTGTACAGAATGAAGGCACTGGCCACGGCCACGGTGACCAGGGTGTACTTGGCGAGCTTACGGAACTTGTATCGGGTGAGGGCGGTCAAAAGGACCGCGAAAGTAAGGTGGGGTCAATGGGAGCCATGCTACAACTTCATCACCCTGGTCGCTGCCATGCTTCGGTCCTCTCCCGTCACGACCAGGTGATACACCCCCGGCGCGAATGAAGATAGGTCGATGCGCAGGGAAGTGGAAGCGGCCTTCAACGTGAGGACCTCCTGCCCACTGGAAGCACGGATCCGCACCGTTCGACCATGCTCCATGCTCCCTGTGAAGGTCAGCTCCAATATGTCCTGCACCGGATTCTGGAAGTGCGGAAGATCCACGGCGCGTTCCTGGATGGAGAGGAAGTTCGAACACCCTATCGTACCCACCGACCAGACGGCTAAGAAGTCGGGATACGGCATCGTGTACAAAGCGTTCATGCCACTTCCCGCGATCAGACCCAATACCATTCCGTTGATGATGCGCATCTCGGTGGTCAGTCCGAAATAATTCGGCCGCCGATAGTCACCCAGCACATCCCATGTATTCTCGATCTCCGTGATCAACGGCATCACCACGATGATCGAATCCTCGACCCCGCCCAGACCGGAGGCTGCCATCGAAAAGATCCCATTGCAATCGAAATCAGTCCCATCCCATATCCGGATGGTGTCCCGGGCCTCATCCCCACGGAGGACATCGATCACCACCAGATCGATGCCATCCATGTCCACCCCGATGATCCGTCCGCTGATCACCGCGTCATCCGGACGGTCGTTCGTGGTCGTGCAGAAGGAAGTGGGTATCCAAGTACAACCCATCGTCCACGTCCTCAGGATGAAGGTTGTTACCAAGAGTATGAGTGTCCGGATCATGCTATGAACCTAGTGGTGGTATGTGCGCACTGCTTCAACCTGCCTCTCGGTGATAAAGACAGCGAACGAGGTCGGACCGCTGCCTGAACGGAAGACGATCGAAGATAGCCGGCATAGGTCCGGATGTTCCGTTCCACCCCACCTTTACCCCATGTTCCGTCGCTTCCTCAGCCACCTCTGGCCCATGCTGCAGATGCGGGAAGCCGGCCATTTCGGCGAATTGACCGTACGCTGGGAAGCCGGCACCAAGGTGCTGAACAGCACGAACGGCAACCAGAGCTTCGGGGCGCTGCACCGCGTGTGGCAGGGGGTCTTCGACGAGCTGGACCTGCGGAACGATCCGCCGCGCGATGTGCTCCTGCTCGGTTTGGGCGGGGGAAGTGTCCCAACCATCCTCCGCGATGAACTGGGCATCAACGCCCCCATCACCGCCGTGGAACTCGACCCCGCCATGGTGCGCATCGCCCGCAGCCACTTCGGGTTGGACCGCCATGCCGACCTGCACGTGATCACCGGCGATGCCACGATCCAGGTGCACGCCCTGCGCCCACGCTATGAGCTGGTGGTGGTGGACCTGTTCGATGACCTCGACCTGGCCCGCGGGGTGGATGCCCGGACCTTCGTGCATGGGCTCCGTGATCGCTGTGACGAGGGGGGCTTGGTCTGCTTCAACACCGTTTCGTACGACGAGACCAGCGACCGAAGGTGTGAGGCTGTGTTGGACCACGCCAAGGCCATCTTCCAGGAGGTCCATGAGTTCCGGCTGGAAGAGGTTAACCGGGTGTTCATTATGTCGTGAGCAACGTTCACCGTTCGTCACACGTCCATAGGGTGTTTCGGCCCGAACTTTGGGCTGTGGGCCGCCGTGCCCCATGGACCGGTGAACATCCGCCCACATATCCTGATGATCAGCGGGTTGATCGGATCGGGTGCGCTCGTTGCGCAGCCCTGCTCCATCGACCTGGGTCCTGACACCACCATCTGCCAGGGACAATCCGTCACCTTGACGGCGCCCCCGGGCTTCCCCGACTACCTCTGGAGCACCGGAGCCACCACCCCATCGATCAGCGTGAGCCTGCCCGGGACCTATTGGGGTGAGGCAAGCTATCCCAGCCCGCAGCTCTTCCCGAACAGCAACTTCAATGCTGGGAACACCGGCTTCAGTACCGACTTCACCGCCACCACGGACCTGAGCAGTGATGGACGCTATTGGGTGGGCACGAACCCGAACAGCTACCATGGTCAGTTCTTCGGTACGGGTACCGGCAACTTCATGATCGTGAACTCGGGCTGGCCTTCCGCCCTCTGGAACGTGTACTGCCAGACCGTTCCGGTGTGCCCGGGCCAGACCTACACCCTGAGCTATCGCGCGCGCACCCTGTCCAACGCGACCCCGGCCCGCTTGCAATGGTGGATCGGCGGGGCACCGGTCGGTCCGGAGGTGACGCTCCCCGCCTTCAACGCGGGATGGCAGACGATCACACAAGCCTGGACCTCGCCAGCCGTTGCCACGACCGCGACCCTTTGCCTCCGTGTGATGTCCGGTGAAGGTGTCGGTAACGACTTCGGACTGGACGACATCACGATGCAGGGCACGATCCGCCTGCGCGACTTCGTGGACGTGAACGTGACGCCCCTTCCATTGGTGGACCTGGGACCGAACGCCACGATGTGCCAGGGACAGAACCTCGTGCTTGACGCCGCGGTACCGGGCGGGACCTACCTCTGGCAGGATGGTTCGACCCTGCCCGCTTACGTGGTCAGCGGCCCCGGTGTGTACCACGTGACCGTAACGGCGAACAGTTGTTCCGCTTCGGACCTCATCGCGGTGTATTACAACCCATTGCCAGTGGTGAACCTCGGTCCGGACCTCACCCTCTGCGATGGTGAGACACAACTCCTCAACGCGACGGTGCCGGGTGGTAGCTACACTTGGCAGGACGGAAGCAATGCGGGTTCCTTCAACGTATCCGCACCGGGGACCTATTCCGTGCAGGTGACTGTGAACAATTGTTCCGCCTCCGACGCGGTGGACGTGAACTACAACCCCGTGCCGACCGTTGATCTCGGTCCGGATATCACGGCCTGCGAAGGGGAAACGGTGACCCTCGACGCCACCACACCCGGCGCCACCTACCTCTGGTCCGATGGCTCGGGAGGAGCGACCCTCGATGTAACGTCCACCTCCAATGTGAGCGTTCAGGTCACGGTGAACGGCTGCACAGGAAGCGATGCAGCGAACGTGGACTTCGACCCACTGCCTGTGGTGGACCTCGGGCCGGACCAGACCGTTTGCCCGGGAACCTCCGTGCTGCTCGACGCCACCACGCCGGGTGCGACCTACCTCTGGCAGGACGGAAGCACGGCGGCCACCTTCGACGCCACGACACCTGGCAATTACTCGGTGGCCGTGTCGGTGAACGGTTGCACGAGCAGCGACTCCTTCGACCTGATGAACCACACCCTGCAGGTGGTGGACCTCGGGCCTGACGTGACCATCTGTGCGGGAGGAAGCGTCACCATCGGTACGACCGTGCCCGGCGCGAGCTACCTGTGGAGCACGGGTGCCACCACGAACACGATCGACGTGACGAGCGCCGGCATCTACGGCCTGGATGTCACCCTGAACGGATGTGTGGTGCATGACGATATCGAGGTCTTCGTGACGCCACTGCCGAGCTTCGACCTGGGAGCGGACTTGACGATCTGCCCGGGCACGATGACCACTCTGGACGCCACTGTTCCCGGAGCCACTTACCTCTGGAGCACGGGTGCCACCACCTCGACCATCGATGTGGGGCCAGGGAATTACTTCGTGACCGTGACCGCCAATGGCTGCAGCCAGAGCGATGCGATCACGATCGGTGCATGGCCAGCACCCGCCGTCGACCTTGGTCCGGATGTCACCTTATGCCCCGGAACACCGTTGTCCTTGGACGCCACGCTCGCGGGCGCCAATTACCTGTGGCAGGATGGATCAACCGGGCCCGGGCTCCTCGTGACCACCGATGGAACCTACAGCGTGACACGAACGGACGCGAACGGTTGTGTGAGTATCGATGCCATCACCGTGACCTATGATACCCCCAGCCCGATCGATCTCGGTCCGGATGTGGTGCTGTGTCAAGGTGATGCGATCAACTTGGATGCGACGGTACCAGGTGCCACCTATGCCTGGAACACCGGAGCCACCAGCGCCACGCTATCCGTGTCCAGTGCTGGGCAATATTCCGTCGTCGTGACACAGGGATCCTGTTCGGTGAATGATGTGATCGATGTGCAGGTCGCGTCCCTGCCAGCGGTGTCATTGGGTCCGGATGTGAGCCTGTGCCCGGGCGAAACATTGGTCCTCGATGCCAGTGGACCGGGCCTGACCTACGCGTGGAGCACGGGTGCGTCAACGCCGACCATCACGGTGACTGCCACGGGGAATTATGATGTGACCGTTACGAACGCTGCGGGCTGCAGCGCCAGCGATGCGGTGGGGGTGACCTATGCCACACCGGATGCTGTCGACCTGGGTCCGGACATCACGCTGTGTGCAGGTGAGAGCGCCGTCTTGGATGCGACCCTGCCCGGTGCCAGCTATGTGTGGAACACAGGAGCCACGAGCGCGACACTTGCGGTCAATTCTTCTGGAACCTACAGCGTGACCGCGACACAAGGTTCGTGTACCTTGATGGATGCGATCGACGTCTCTGTGAACCCGATGCCTGCAGTAGACCTGGGAAGTGACGTGACCCTCTGCGCGGGTGAGGACGTCGTATTGGATGCGACATGGCCTGGCGCGAGCTACGCCTGGAGCACCGGAGCGTCCACGCCCACGATCACGGCAAGCTCCACCGGCGCCTACGGTGTGGACGTCAACTTGAACGGCTGTGTGGCCAGCGATGCGATCAACATCACGGTGCTCTCCGCAACGGCCGTGGACATCGGACCTGACGCCACGATCTGCGACGGCGAGCAGGTCATCCTCGATGCCACCACCCCCGGTGCCACCTACCTCTGGAGCACGGGCGCAAGTACACCAACGATCGACGTCACCACCACCGGCACATACAGCGTCGAGGTCTTCGTCGGTCAGTGCAGCGTGACCGATCAGGCCACCATCACCGTGAACCCGATGCCTGCGGTAGATCTGGGACCCGACCAGGTGTTCTGTTCCGGGGAAACGAACACGGTCTTGGATGCGACCTGGCCTGGCGCCACCTATGCCTGGAGCACGGGTGCCACCACTCCCACCCTGGCGGTCGATGCGGATGGCAGCTATGAAGTGGTGGTGACCTTGGGAAATTGCGCCGCCACCGACGACGTTACGGTCGCCTTCGGTTCCTTCACCTACTCCCTCGGCCCGGACCTTACGCTATGCCCAGGCGATGAAGTCCTGCTTGGCGCCGACCTGCCTGCTGGCACAAGCACCTGGAATGGAACGACCGTTTCCCCTACACTCCTGGTCAACACAGCCGGCACCCACACCTTGAGCTTCGTGACGACCAGCGGATGTGAGGTCCGGGACACGATCATGGTGAACGTCGTGGCGGTGGGCGCGCTCGATCTGGGACCCGATGTCACCATGTGTGCGGGGGAGACCATGGATCTGGACGCCACCCTATCCGGCGCGAGCTACCTCTGGGAGGATGGAAGCACCTCTGCCATCCGGACGATCACGAACAGCGGGACGTATTCAGTGCAAGCAACGGTGAATGGCTGTTCCGCCTCGGATGAGATCACGATCGCCTTCACTCCCCTACCCGGCGTGGACCTTGGTCCGGATCTCGCGATCTGCCCTGGCGAGAGCATCACCTTCGATGTCGGTGTACCGAACGGCACATACAGCTGGACCAACGGTAGTGCGGCTTCCACCCTGAGCATGGACTCCCCAGGCACGGCCGGTGTTACGGTCACTGTGAACGGGTGCTCGGCCAGTGATGCGGTCAACGTGAGCTTCCTGGATGCACCCGTCGTCGACCTCGGTCCGGACACCACGCTCTGCGCAGGCGCCACGCTCACACTGAACGTTGATCAACCCGACACCGATTTCCTGTGGGATGATGGCAGCACCTCGCCTGTTCGGGTCATCAGCGTAGCCGGCACCTATTGGGTCGATGCCTCGCGGAATTCATGCACCCAGCGGGACAGCATCGTTGTCGACATGTTCGATCCGTCGCAGTTCAACCTCGGACCCGACCGCAGCATCTGCGCTGGTTCGAGTACCACGATCGGAACACCCGCGAACGGCGCATCATACACATGGAACACTGGCGCCACGACACCCACGATCACCGTGCTGGAGGAAGGCATCTACGAGGTCACCATCACCATAGCGGGCTGCGTTGCACAGGATGCCATCTCGATCACTGAGATCCACATCCCCACCCCTGACCTGGGCCCCGATCGCCAGGCCTGTGCCGGCGAGGTAGTCACACTGCGCGTACCCGGAAGTGATGTGAGTTGGAGCACTGGAGCCCTCGGACCGGAGCTGAGCGTTCAGACCAGCGGGCTCTATACCGTGACCGTGGACAGCCTGGGTTGCACGGCCACGGATGCGGTGTATGTCTCCTTCGCACCGATGACGATGGATATCGAGCTCTCGGGCGATGCGCAGATCTGCACGGGTGCCTTCGGCCTGATCCAGGCCGCACCGATACCGGGTGCCACATTCACCTGGAGCGACGGCACCGTTGGTGATCGGATTGTGGTGGATGCGCCCGGCACGTACACCGTCCGCGCTACCGGCATGTGCATCAGCGCCACGGCGATGTGGGTGGTCGAAGCGGGTGATTGTGCCACCTACGTCCATGTCCCGAACGCCTTCACACCCAACAACGACGGCATCAACGACACCTTCCTACCTGTGGTGGACGGGCCGGTCGACATCTACCAGCTCGACATCTTCGACCGCTGGGGCGAGCGGATATTCACCACTACGGACCGCATGGAGGGTTGGGACGGATCCCATGAAGGGGTGCTGTCACAGGACGGCGTGTACGTGTGGAAACTCCATTACCGCGCACTCGGTGCGGAAGGCGTCCGGAACGAACAGTTCGTCGGGCACGTGACCTTACTCCGCTGAGGCCGGTGCGGTGCGGAAGCCGGCTTCCTTCCAGATGTAACCAGCATCACTGACCCGACGGTACGCACTGCGCTCGTCGTTCACCACCTTGACGATGGCCTCATTGACCACGATGATCTCATCGTGCTCCGCAGGGATCACCAGCTTCCCTTTGACATCAAAGACCCCGAGACGATCAACCCCGCCAACGAGGAGTCCGAACTGGGCATCGGCGAGTTCGGCATTCACCAGCGCGATGACCTCCCTTCCCGTGCTGTCCAAGGCACCGAAGAGACCGCCGTTCTCCACCCGGGCCACCCCGTCCACGTAGTCCCACACCTGATCATACCGAGGCTCCACCACCGATGCGCCACGCAAGTCCACGAAACCCCATTTACTCTTCTTCTTCACCGGGAACAAGGGACCCCGCGTACCACCGATATCAGCATATTGGAACGGAACGATGCGTTCGTTCCGCGTGTTGATGATCCCCCGCTTTCCGGCAGACTGCACCTCCGCGCGCCCTTGACCGAAGTCTCCCCATGCCGCTACATCCTGGGCGGCTTCATAGTCCTTCGGGATCATGAATCGACCCGTGGTATCCACATAACCGCATCGGTCACCTTCCACCACCAGCGCCAGTCCATCGTGCGGGTCCCCGACATGGTCATACTTCGGCTCGAGGAGAACGGTACCCTGCGGACCGATCAAGCCCATGCGTCCATTGCGGCGAACACGGGAAAAGCCGCGCTCGAACCCTTCGATCCATTCATACTCCAACGGCACCACCAATTGCCCGGATCGACCGATGACCCCCGATCGACCATCCACACCCACCACCGCAAGACCTTGGTGGAAGTTCGCCGCCACGTCATAGACCGGGGTGATCATCATCTGACCACGTGCGTTCACATAACCGTACTTGCCGTGGTCCTCCGCGTACGCCAATCCTTCGGAGAAGTCGCCCAGATCGGTGAATACCATGGGGACCACCAGCTCACCGTTGCGATCCACGGCCCCGACCCTGCCCGATCGCTCCACCACTGCGGTCCCTTCGGCGAACTCACGCACCTCGTCGTATTCCACAGGAACCACCGCGCGTCCTGACCGATTGATGGTGCCCACCCGATCGCCGACCCCTACCAGGGCCTGGCCATGAAGGAAGCTCTCCACCCAATCGTACTGCGCCTTGATCCGTTCCGTGCCTTCGGTATCGATGAAGCCCCACTTGCCATCGCGCCTGAACGGCAGCAGTTCCACGCTTGCCATCCGGTAGTCGTCCACCAGATCGTCCATGAACGGGTAATCCGGGAACTCGGCCACGAAGCGTGTGATGGTCCCGACGTTGAGGTCCTTGGTGTAGGTCTCGTACAGGCTGCGCCATGCATCGGGCACGCGATGGTTGTCCGGATGGGCGGCGATGAACGCCTTGTACTGTGCGATGGTACGGCCCGGAGTGCTCAGCCGATAGATGGCGTCCTCCGCCTTGCGTACGTTCGGGTTGTCCGGGTACGCCGCGATGAAGGCCTTGTATGACGCGATGTCCTGAGCCGCGGTGGCTTCCGCGTACAAGGCATCGTTCAAGCGGGTCCTGGCCTCATACACCTCGCGGGACGATGGATAGCGCTCCACGAAGGATGCGTAGGCCGAGGCGGTGTTCGCGGTGCGCGCCTCCTGAAAGGCCAGGTGGTGCATGGCGGCGCGCACCTCTTCGGCCCGCGGACCCGATGGATAGCGGTCCAGGTAACGCTGATACGCGATCACCGTGTTCTGACCGCGCGCGATCTCCCAGGCCCTTTCGTACACATGGTCACGCTGAGCGATGATGCTCGTGTGACTGACCCCCAATGCTCCGATCCTCATCCGTTCCTTGTCCGGCGCAGCAGTGAAGGCGAGGTCGGACCGAACGATGAACTGATAGGCGGAATCCAGTTCATAGAAGGGGTTGTCCGCGCGTCCGCTGATCACGCTCAGTCCATACCAGGCCGCAGCAGGATGCTTCTTCACCTCCTTACGGAAGAGCTCCCGGGCCTTGAAGTAATCGTGGACCTCGAGGGCCTTGAACGCCTTTTCCAGACGGCCGGCCCGCACCGATGTCATCGTCAACAGCATCAATGGCACGAGCGCCACCCGCATCATCATTCGCATTCCCACGCACCAAAAGTAGCGGCGGCATGAGGCGGCCTTGCCCAACTTTGCGCACCACGATCGACCGCAGCTTGTTGATGGACACCACCGCCGACCGCATCGAACGGCTGCTCACCCGGCGCAATGCCAGGGTATTGCTGGTCCTGATCGCCGCGGTGAGCCTGGCCGCCGGGTTCGCGTTGAGGAACGTACGGGTGGACTATGACTTCGAGAAGTTCTTCCCGAATGACGACCCTGAGCTGGACCGATACCTCTCCTTCCGCGAACGGTTCGGACACGACAACGACTTCCTGCTCTTCGGGATCGAACGGGAAGAAGGGGTCTTCGACCGCGAGCTGCTGACCCACGTGGACAGCCTCGCCGCCCGCCTTGCACGCGTTCCTCGGGTGACCAAGGTGCTCTCGCCCACGCGCCTCACCGAACCCGTGATCACACCCGTTGGTGCCTTCGAGACCCCCTATCTCCGCTATTGGGACGATGAGCTCATCGCCATCGACTCCGCCCGTATCTGGCGCGACCCGCGGATCAAGGACCACTTCTTCTCGGATGACGGACGCGCGATGCTCGTGATCCTCAACGCGGAACCCAACCTGTCGAAGGCCAGGTGTGATACACTGCTGAAGCAGGTCCGGGCCACGCTCCAGGCGTGTGATATGGCGGACACGCGCATCGTGGGGCGCATCGTGGGGCAGGACCACTACATCAATACCATGGTCCGGGAGATGATCTTCTTCCTCTCGGCATCCATCGTCCTGCTGGCGGTCTTCCTCTGGTTCGCCTTCCGCACGCCCTATGGGGTGCTCGTGCCCATCGGTGTGGTCGGACTTGCGATCCTCTGGCAGATCGGCTTCATGACCGCTCTGGGCAAGCCCATCAGCATCCTCACGATGCTCCTCCCGACGATCCTCTTCATCGTGGGCATGAGCGATGTGGTGCACTACCTCGAGTGCTACCTCGATGAACTGCGCGCCGGCATGCCGAATACCCGTGCCATCGCGAAGGCCTATGCGGAGGTGGGCCTGCCCACGCTGCTCACGGCCATCACAAGCGCCATCGGCTTCGCCACCCTCGGCACGGCGAACATCCCTCCCCTGCAGGAATTCGGGCTTTACACCGCGCTGGGCGTACTCCTCACCTTCGTGCTCGCCTTCTGCCTGCTGCCGGCCCTGCTCGTCCTCATCGACCCGCGCAAATTGCTACCGAACGGGCTTCCCGATTCGCCGTGGGATGACCGGCTCCCGGCCTTGTTCAAATGGACCATCAGCAGGCGACGCTGGATCCTTGCCGGTACCGTCGTCATCGTTCTGGTAGCCGGCTTCGGCGCCACCCGCATCCGGGTGAACAACCAGTTGCTGGAGGACCTGCCGGCCAACGACCCGATGAAACAGGGCTTCGTGTGGTTCGAGGAGACCTTCGGCGGTGTCCGACCCTTCGAACTGGAGATCACCGTGAGCGGCGATGGGCGATCGATCTGGGACCTTGACGTGCTGCGCCGGATCGAACGGGTGCAACAACATGCCGATACCGTATACGGTGTGGATGCGATGCTTTCGCCGGTCACCTTGATGTACAGCCTGAACAAGGCCTTCAACGGTGGTGATCCGACCTTCTTCCGACTGCCGACCGACAGCGCGGAATGTGCCCGGATGGCCCGACGCATGCGGCTGGTCGGAGGAAACGTGCTGGGCGGTATCGTGAGCACCGATGGTCGGTCAGCCCGGATGACCGGCCGCATGGTGGACGAGGGTGGCTACTACCACCAGCAGAAGAACGCCGCACTGCAGCACGTGATCGATGCGAACGCGGGAGACGACCTGCACATGGCCCCGACAGGCATGGCGTACCTGATCGACCGGAACAACGCCACGCTCAGCACCCAGCTCATTCGCGGCATGGGACTGGCGATCGCCCTCACCGCCTTGATCATGCTCTGGTTCTTCCGTGATAAGCGCATGGTGCTGGTGGCCCTGTTGCCGAACCTGGTGCCGCTCGTCTTCATCGCGGGGGTGATGGGCTTCTTCGGCGTGGACCTGAAGGTGAGCACGGCCATCATCTTCAGTATCGCCTTTGGGATCGCCGAGGATGACACCATCCACATGCTGGCCGCCCTGCGCCATCATCTCGCCCAGGGCCTTTCGCCCGCCTATGCGCTCAAGCGCACCTATCTGCGCACCGGCAAGGCGGTCACGGTCACCGGACTGATGCTCCTGTCCGGATTCGTCACGCTCATCTTCTCGGACTTCGCCAGCGTGTACTACATGGGCGTGCTCATCACGCTCACGCTCGCCTTCGCGTTCGTTGCCGAACTATTGCTGCTGCCTGCGCTGGTGATGCTGCTCCTGAAGGGATGGAAGCCTGCCCGTCCTGTCGCTCCACGCCGACCTTCCTCGAAGCCGTAGCGCAGAACAACCACTTGGCTTCAGGCAACTGCCTACTGCTATCTGCCTACTGCCTACTCCTCCACCCAACGCCGTAGCGCAGAACAACCACTTGCCCCTGCTCCTGAAACTGCTGACTGCCTACTGCTAACTGCCGAATTATCCCCAAGCCGTAGCGCAGAACAACTCTCTCCCCGACGCAAATCGAGCCCTACAGTGACTCCCACATCCCCTTGAAGTCGGGCTCCTCCATGAAGGCCTCCTTGCCGATCTCGGCGTACTTACGTGCCTTGGTACGATCGCCCTTGGAGACCATGAAGTCCGCGTATCGGATCAGGGCGTTCTTCAGGAGCTTCTGCTGGTCCTTCGGCAGGGTCTTGATGTCACCCGCCTCTGCGATGGCCTTGTCGAATCCCGCCATGCTCAGGTCACCCTCCTTGGTCAGGTTGCTCTTGTATTGCACAATGGCCAGCATCATCCACGGACCGGGATTCTCCGGGTAATAGCCCGTCATGGCATCGAAGTTGGCCTTGGCCTTGCTCAGGCCCTTGGGGTCGTCGATCAGGTTCTCGCCCGTCTCCGCGGCCATGGTGTTCAAGCTGGACCAGTAGTCCTCGTAGTTCCCGAAGAACTCCTTCTCCTTGTCCTTCTTGCGGTACTTCTCGGCCCATTTCAGGGCATCCCGACCGGCCTTCGGATAGTCCACCGCGTACTTCTCGAGCTTGGACATCTCGTAGTTGCACATGCTCACGTAGAGGAAGGGCAGCGCATCCTTCTTGGTATCGTCGTTCTCGGTGTACGAAAGGGCCTTCTCCATGCACTTCTCGTACTTCTCGTCCACATAGAGCACAAGGAGGTCCTCGTACACATGCTTCTGGGCCTGAAGGGAAAAGGCTGCCAGGAAGGAGATCGCGGTAATGATTGGCTTCATGGTCATGATCGGCTCGTTGGCAAGTAACATGCCGAAGGTATCCTTTCTTACGAAGGCGGGAATTGAAAGGATCACACCTCAGCCACATACCGCCATGATGGTGCGGCATTTCCGACCTTCGCGCCGTGGTCCGTATCGACATCCTCAGCGCCGTGCCCAAGCTCCTGGAGAGCTGGTTCAACGAGAGCATCCTGGAACGCGCCCGAAGGAAGGGCCTGGCGGAAGTGCATGTGCACGACTTGCGTGCCTGGAGCACGGACAAGCACCGCCGGTTGGACGATTATCCGTTCGGTGGTGGTGCCGGCATGGTCATGACGGTGGAACCCATCGATCGCGCCATCCGAAGCCTGATGTCGGAACGTGCCTACGGCGAGGTGATCTACCTCTGCCCGGATGGCCAATTGCTTGACCAACCGCTGGCCAATGAACTGAGCCTCAAGGGTAATTTGATCCTGCTCTGCGGCCATTACAAGGGTGTTGACGAGCGTGTGCGCCAGCACTTGATCACCCGGGAGGTGAGCATCGGCGATTATGTCCTGAGCGGGGGTGAATTGGCAGCCGCCGTCGTAAGCGACGCCGTGATCCGACTGCTGCCCGGGGTCCTGGGTGATGAGAGTTCGGCCTTGAGCGACAGCTACCAGGATGGGTTGGTGGCCCCACCGGATTACACCCGCCCGGCGGAGTATAAAGGCTGGAAGGTGCCCGAAGTGCTGCTCAGTGGCCATCAGGCGCATATCGATGCCTGGCGCCAGGAACAGGCGCTGGACCGGACGCGCAAGCGCCGCCCCGGCTTGCTCGAGGATCAGGATCGGTGAAAGTTCCGTAATATTGCGGCCCCAAATCCACGGGATCCGAATCCTCCGACCTGTCGTAGGCGCTGGGAACTCCCTCAAAATCAAAAGGTCATGGACCGCATCAAGCAGCTCGAGAAAGAGATCTCACCGGTGAAACAACTTCCCGACTTCAAGGCCGGGGATACCATCACGGTGCACTACAAGATCGTAGAGGGTAACAAGGAGCGCGTCCAGCAGTACCAGGGTGTGGTCATCCAGCGCAAGGGCAGCGGAAGCACCGCCACCTTCACCGTGCGGAAGATCAGCAACAACATCGGGGTGGAACGGATCTTCCCGGTCGCTTCCCCCTTCATCGATAAGATCGATGTGAACAAGGTGGGTCGTGTGCGTCGCGCCCGGATCTTCTACCTGCGCGAGCGTCGCGGTAAGAGCGCCCGGATCACGGAAAAGCGCCAGTTGGTCACCGAGCCGGCTGGAGCGAAGTAAGCCGACAAGAACATCTGAAAAGCCCCGGTCTCCGGGGCTTTTTCTTTTCAGCCGGGTCGGTGATGGACTTCCTCCGGAGGATCCGTCCTGGACCCACGATGTCAGCTACCCTCCCACTTAAGGGTGGTCCGATCGGTGGTCTGGATCCCTTGGAAGAACGGCTCACCAGAAGAGCTCAAAGACCACCAAGGCCACAAGTCCGATCAGCCCTACGATCACCACGGCGAAGAAGATCCCACGCGTGGCTGGCATGTCCGTTGGTTCATGGTCCTGCAGGGGCTCGGGCAGTCCTCCGGATTCGTTGTAATGTTCATCGGTGCTCATGCCGATATCCGGGCAAAGGCTGTTCCGGCCACATCCCACACGGTCTGTTCGCCACGTCCACCGGGCCTTTCCCGTGAACGGACGCTCCAGCCACCTGCGCCGGACCGTGGCATTCCTTCCCCAGGAATGGAAGCTTCCGCTCACCCGTGATGGATGGGTGAGCCACCTCCCATTTCGACCGATAACAGAAAAAATGACGTCCACCATTGCCTTCCGGTCGTCCGAATAGTATTTTTCCATGACCAACCACCACACATCATGGCCATGAGAACGCTCCTCTTGAATTGTTAGTTGCTCGTCCTCATCCCTTCGACCCAAGCACAGGATGTGACCAAGGCATTGGATGCTGCATTCTCCCCGAAGAGCATCGTGAAGATCAACCTGGTCGGTTACTCCATGCTGTCGATCAACGCGAACTACGAATACAAGGTCGGCCCCAAGACCAGCGTGGGTCTGCTCGGTGGCTATAAGATACCGAGCACATTCACCCTCAACGCGATCGGCGACCTGGACGACGAGACCATGACCTATACCGGGGAGATCACACCTGAAGGCCTGTTCCTGAACCCGTACTTCCGGTTCTATACCGGCAAGGCCATGAAAGGATTCTACCTGGAGGCCTTCACACGGTATTACAACTACACCTACGAGGTACCCTACGACTACAACAAGAATGGCGGCATCATCAAGGCCGCGTTGGACGGCACGGCGACCGGTATGGGAGGTGGGCTCGGGCTCGGCGTCCAGTTGGAGCTGGGACCGCGGATCTATCTGGACATCAACACGGGATTCGGTGTGGGCAGTGGCGATCTGCACGTGGAGACGAGCGACCCGAACCTGGACGCGGTGGATTACCAGAAGATCAAGAAGAACATCGAGGACAACGCCGAAACCGCGGATGTCCGGGTGATGTTCCTCGGGAACACGCTCGATGGTCTCGTGGCTGGATCCAACGAAAGTTCCGCATGGGCTGACATCAATGGGGAGCTGTTCCCGTTGATCCGAGGTGGTATCGCCATCGGGTTCGCCTTCTGAGGGAACCCGCTCTGCGGTGAGCACAGCTTGGTCAGGGGTCTGCGCACGAACCCTGTCCCGGAATGTCAGCCCGAGGAGCATGGCCACTGCTCAGTCGTGCCCAGCCACCAGGCCATTGACGGAACGAGCAGATCGGCCAGGGAACTGATGACCTTGACGAGCATGGGTGGGTGACCCGAAGTTGCCACCATGGCCTCTGCCATACAGCACGGTGCCTAGCACCAGATGCCTGGTGTACTACCCGTGAACTCCGGACCGTGGCGTTCCGTCCCCAGGAATGAAAGCTTCCGCCCTGCTCCGTGGGCTGTACGCCAACGTAGCTGAGACGATCACGCTTTATTGGATCTCCTTCAGAAAGACCAGCAGGTGTTGCCAGGCCCGATCCGCCATGCGCTTATCGTACTCCTTGCCCGCCGGGTTGGTGAAGGTGTGCCCGCAATGGGCGTAGGTGATCATCTGCCAGTCCGCCTGCGCAGCGTTCAACTCGTCGATGATGCTCGCCATGTCCGCAGCGCTCACGCTCTGATCGGCTTCGGGGTGTTGGATCAGGACGCTGGTGGTGATGGGCCCGTTGGGACGTTCGCCCTTGCCCAGACCACCATGGATGCTCACGCCCCCCTTCACGGGTAGCTGCGCCCGCGCCGCCTCCAAGGCACCAGTCCCACCGAAACAATAGCCGATGACCGCGATCCTGTCCGGGTCAGCACCTGACGCCTTGAGCTGCTCCAACGCCAGTGCGATCCGATGCTGGTAAGCCTTGAAGTCGGCTTTGTAACGGGAGGAGGCCTGGCGCGCCGATGCGAAGTCCGTCGGGATGTTCCCCTCTCCGTATATGTCGGCGATGAAAGCGGTGTAGCCTTCCCCTGCGAGGCGGACCGCGGCGGAACGTGCTTCGTCATCGATGCCCATCCATGCGGGGAGGATCAGTACACCGGGCCGATGCGTACCGGTGTTCACGGTGACCAGTCCGTTGAGCTTCTGATCACCATCGGCATAGGCCACCGTGTGGAGATCCTGGGCGGAGCTGTTCATGGCAAGCAGTAGAATTGGGAGGATGAGGACGGGACGCATCCGGCGAAGTTCGGGGTGATCCGGTGGATCGGCGTTGCCTTCCACATGGCACTGCTGATATGCTCATCCGGTGAGCCATGCGCCCCATGCATTCCATACCTTCACTTCGTACGTCACCAACCAAACAGCCCTCGATCATGAATAAACGCTCTACACTTTCCATGGTACTCTCCTCCTTGGTCCTGTGCGGAACGACACAGGCGCAGTCGGTCCTGCTTGAGGAGACCTTCACCGGTGGTATGTTCACCACCGCGTTCACAACCGAGGGCGGTCCCACCTCCGATTGCGACTGGGTCTTCGCACCCGATGCGGTCGATTCAGTCACCTTCAATCAGGATTACACCGACACGGTGCCGAACGGCGGCAACTTCGATGAGTACTTCGTATTCATTGATAGCGACGCGTGCACCGGCACCACCTCCAACACCGTGGATGCCTACCTGGTCTCCCCTGCTTTCGATGCCAGCGGGGGCGCGACACTCACGTTGACCTTCGACCACCAATTCAAGGATTTCACAGGCAGCACGGCAGCTGTGGAGGTGTACAACGGCAGCACTTGGACGGAGATCGCATTCTGGGAGGACAACGTGGGCTACCCGAACCCACCGGTGCAGGAGAGCTTCGACATCACCACGGCAGCTGGTGGATCGGCAGCAGCACAGGTGCGCTTCCACTACTTCGCCACTTGGGATTGGTGGTGGGCGATCGATAACATCCGGGTGATGGCCGGTGTCGTTGGCCTGGACGAAGGCCATGCCCAGCACGAACTGAAGATCCACCCGAACCCGACCGCCGATTTCCTGAACATCCGACTGGATGGTTACGATGCCTATGTTGCCACTTTGATGGATGCCACTGGTCGTGTCGTGATGGAGGATCGTCTGATAGGACCGCTCGATGTGAGCAGCCTGTCCAACGGCCTGTACACCGTGATGGTGCGCGACCGCAATGGCAAGCGCATCGCGCGGGCTCCCTTCGTGAAGCAGTAATGGGGTCGAACGGAGAAGCCTCGCCAGCGCAAAGCACCGGCGAGGCTTCTCCGTTCAAGATGGTCTCCGGCCAGGGCCTGGCAGAAGAGCACAACGATCAACTGGATCGGCGGTAGCCCAAGGCTACCATGAGCCATTCAGGCTGAGCGTAGCCGCAGGCTACGCTCAACGGCCGACCGCTAATGCTTCTTCATGAGCACGCCCAGTGGTCCCTTGCCTTCCCACTCCTCCACGCGCAGGGGATCACCGAGCCTGAAGCGCACGGGGAAGAGCAGATGCTTCTCGAGTTGTACATCCAGCTTGCAGAAGATGCCCAGGTGCTTGTAGTCGTACACCGGAGGAAGTGTGTTACGATCGAACTGGACCGTTGAGCCAATGAGCTTCCTCAAGCGGAAGTCGCCTTGATCTTGCGCCTGTGCAGCGGATCCGATCAGAACGGGGAATACCAAGCACCAGATCCCTTTCAGCGTCGGCTGCACGCGAAGGCGGGAGAACGGTGTTGAAGAGCCCTGGGTCATCGTTCACAAAGATGGCGATGTTGACACAGGCCAACGATCGAGTGACGCTCCTGACCAAATTCGTTGCATGTTCACGAAATTGGGTCTGATTGAACGCAGCCACCGTCGACCGAAAAGGTGCTGGAGAAAGTGGGCATAGCGCTGGAACTGTAGCCGCTGCCTTGGGCTCCGCAATGGAAATCGGGCATTCTGAGGCAGCCACAGGCTGCGTGGATCTGATCTTGTCGAGCGTAGCCGCAGGCTACGCTCAGCTTGCGCTGCCGTTGCACAGGCTACGCGCAGTGGGGGATCACGCTTGCTCACAACGACCCGTTGCGCAGTTTCATGCCGCAAGATCTTCCGTTCATCCGGGCCAAGGCCGGGAACAGCGGACATATCGGTGCGGAGGTCTAGGTGGGCGATCCTGTGTGGGTATAACTTGACTGCTCAGGGATCCATGGGTTGGAAGTCCGATGGGTTGTACAGGTGGACATCAGGATCTGGTCTACCGCCACCACTTTTTACCTCCTGACTTTCTCGATAGGCCATCAAGGAGCAACACTCCGAAGAAGAAGACGAACAACACTCCCCAGTATCGCGAGAAACCGGTAGCGAATACAGCCCATGGAATCGTAGGAAGTAGACCGATCACACCAATTGCAATGCGACCATCCGGATCCACATTGCCCTTATAACCATAGAACGCTCCGCATCCTGTGCAGCGCGTCGCTTCCATATGATTGATCGTTCTACAATGTCCACAACTCCTTCCATGTGCAACTGGACTTGCAGCCAACACAGGGGCACCGCATTTCGGACAACTGGAAGCCTTGTCAGAAACTTCGTTGTTGCATTCTCCACATGCTATCAGAGCCATGTTCCACGAATTGTAGTAGGTCGCCCATATAGGTCAGATCCCATGCCAGCTCTTGCCATCACCCCACCAGCTCCTTGTTCCTGTTCGGGATATCCTCCTTGTTGAAGTCCACCTTCTCGTCCTCCTCTTTCAGCTTCAACACCAGCGCGAGCGCGTCCGGCACCACATCGCTGCACAGGGTGACGAAGCTTCCCTTGGGCGCCTTGCCGATGGCGTGGCGGATGGCCTCGTCCTCCTTCTTGATGATGATGTACTTCTTGTTCGGGTCCACTTCCTTGATACCCTTCACCATGAGGGCGATGATCTCGTCGTCGCTCTTGCCCCGCAGATTGCGGTCCTGGCGGATGATGATCTCATCGAACATCTGCGCGCTGAGGCGGCCCAGGTTCACGGTGTCCTCGTCGCGGCGGTCCCCCACCCCAGCGATCACGCCGATCTTCGGGCTGTCCGGCACCTTGCTCAGGAACCTGCCCAGCGCCTCGAAGCCGTGCGGGTTGTGAGCATAGTCCACCATCACCTGGAAGTTCCGGAACTGGAAGAGGTTCATGCGGCCCGGCGTCTGCGTGGCGCTCGGCACGAAGGTCATCAGCCCCTCGCGCAGCTCTTCGATCTTCACCCCGCGCACGAAGGCGGCCAACACGGCAGGTAGTACGTTCTGGATGTTGAAGACCGCCTTGCCCCCGTATGTCAAGGGCACGTTCACGGCCTTCTCGATCCGCAGTTTCCACTCCCCCTTGCTGATGGTGATGAAACCGTTCTCGTAGATCGCCGCCAGGCCACCGAGCTTGCAGTGCTGCCGGACCAGGCGGTTGTTCTCGTCCAGGCTGAAGAGGGCGATCCTGCTGGTGCACTGCTTGCGCATGGCCATCACCAGTTCATCGTCCGCGTTGAGGATGGCATAACCATCCTGGCGCACGCTGCGCGGCACGGTACTCTTCACGTGGGCCAGTTCCTCGAGCGTATGGATGTCCTTCAAGCCGAGGTGGTCCGCCGCCACGTTGGTGACGATGGCCACGTCGCAATGCTCGAAGCCGAGTCCGCTGCGCACGAGGCCGCCGCGCGCCGTTTCCAGCACGGCCATGTCCACCAGCGGATCCTTCAGCACGAACTGCGCGCTCGCGGGACCGGTGCAGTCGCCCTTCATGAGCATGCGGTTCATGATGTAGACACCATCGCTGCAGGTCATGCCCACCTTGTGGCCCACGCTGCGCATGATGTGCGCCGTGAGACGCGTGGTGGTGGTCTTGCCGTTGGTGCCGGTGATGGCCACGATGGGGATGCGGCTCGGCGCTCCCGGCGGGAAGAGCATGTCCACCACCGGTTCGGCCACGTTGCGGCCCAGGCCACCGGTGGGGTCCAGGTGCATGCGGAAGCCCGGCGCCGCGTTCACCTCCAGCACCGCACCACCGCTCTCCTTCAAGGGCTGCGTGATGTCGTCCGTCATGATGTCGATGCCGCAGATGTCCAGGTCGATGATGCGGCTGACGCGCTCGGCGAGGAAGATGTTGAAGGGATGCACGATCTCGGTGACATCATCAGCGGTGCCGCCGGTGCTCAGGTTGGCCGTGGCCTTCAGGTAGACCACCTCGTCCTTCTTCGGGACAGTGTCGGCGGTGTAGTTCTGGCGCGCAAGCAGCTTCTCGGTGTGGTCATCGATGTCGATGCGGGTGAGCACCTTCTCATGTCCGTAGCCCCGGCGCGGGTCCTTGTTCACCTCTTCCACGAGCTGGGCGATGGTGTGCTGGCCATCCCCCACCACACAAGCCGGTGTGCGCTTGGCAGCTGCCACGAAACGATGGTTGATCACCAGCAGCCGATGGTCGAGCCCGGTGATGTAACGCTCCACGATCACGCTCCGGCTGATCTCCTTCGCCTTGGCCAGACCGGCCAGGGCCTCTTCCCAGGTCTTGATACCGATGGTGGCACCGCGTCCATGGTTCCCACCGATGGGCTTGATCACGCAGGGATAGCCCACCACTTCCAGCGCATCCTTCAAGCCTTCCTCGGTGCGCACCACGCGGCCCTTCGGAACCGGAATCTCATAGCTCTCCAGCAACTGTTTGGTCTCCTCTTTATCGCAGGCGATCTCCACGCCGATATTGCTCGTATTGCTGGTGATGGTGGCGCGGATCCGCTTCTGATGCACACCATGTCCGAGCTGCACGAGGCTCTGCCCGTTGAGCCGCAGATAGGGAATACCGCGCGACAAGGCCTCCTGCACGATACTGCCGGTACTTGGACCCAGGCGGCTGTCCTCGCGGAGCTCCCGCATCTGCTGGATGTCGGCCTCGAGGTCGTACGGTGTCGCATCGATCAGGGCCTGCGCGATCCGCACCGCCGCCTTTGCGGCGAAGAGGCCGACGGGCTCCTCGACATAGCTGAATACGACATTGTACACCCCGCTGTCGCGCGTGCTCCGGGTCCGCCCGAAGCCCGTATCCATGCCGGCCAGGGTCTGGATCTCCAGGGCGATGTGTTCGATCACATGGCCCATCCAGGTGCCACGCTTCACCCGCTCCCAGAAGCCCCCTTCATGTTCCTCGCTGCAGCGGTGGCTGTACATGCTGGGAAGGAGTGCCTGGATGCGCTCGTAGAAACCTGGGATCTTGTCGGTCGGCTTCTCCTCAAGGTCCTCGATGTCGAGACGCATGACGATGAGGTGGTGCCTTTTGACGGACCAGTAGTTGGGGCCACGCATGGCCTTGAGCTCGAGGATGCGCATGGGGTATGGTCGGATGGTAAGTTCCAGCTGGCAGGGGATTTCCCGGCCACCGTGGGGAAGATAGGGACAGGTCGTTGTTCATCAAAACTTCAAACAGGGGCCACACGGACTTCAAGCTCCCCCTACTTTAGCACTTGGAGGGTCGGGCTCAGGCATCCTTGCGGAGCCTGGGGTGGCCCGGGGGGCGGGGGCTAAACGCATGGAATGACACCCAAGGGCAAGCTGATCGCCGTAGGCGGTGCGGAGGACAAGGGCCAGGAACCGGAAGGCGGCCACCACACGAAGGTCTTCGACCATACCAGTTTCATCGAGGATGGAATCCTGCGCCGCGTGGTGGATGAGGCGGGCGGTCCCAGTGCCCGGATCGCCTTGATCACCTCCGCCAGCAGCATCCCCGAGGAGGTGGCGACCAACTACACCGACGCGTTCGGCAAGCTCGGAGTGAAGGACCTGGACGTTCTGGAGATCCGGGACCGGAAGGATGTGAAGCCGGACATGATCAAGCGGCTGGCCAAGTGCGATGCCGTGATGATGAGCGGTGGCAACCAGTTGCGGCTCACCACCATCTTCGGTGGAACAGCCTTCCTTGAACTGATGAAGCGACGGTACATGGAGGAAGCGGGCTTCACCATCGCGGGCACCAGTGCGGGGGCCATGTGCATGAGCAGCACCATGATCTACCAGGGGCACAGCAGCAGCGGCCTCATCAAGGGTGGAGTGAAGATGACCACCGGTGCGGCGCTGATCCACGATGTGAT
Organism: Bacteroidota bacterium; assembly: GCA_029573495.1. Lineage (GTDB taxonomy): Bacteria > Bacteroidota > Bacteroidia > Flavobacteriales_F > PHOS-HE28 > PHOS-HE28. Next base: position 31,203 of record JAKQEI010000143.1, read on the forward strand.
CATCGACAGCCACTTCGTGGAACGTGGCCGGTTCAGCCGGTTGACCCAGGCGGTGGCCGCGAACCCTTCGGCCATCGGCATCGGGCTCGGTGAGGACACCGGTGTGGTGATCACGGACGGGGACATGCTCGAGACGATCGGGAGCGGCCAGGTGATGATCTTCGATGGGCACGAGCTCACCTACAGCGACTTCGCCGACGTGGAGGAAGGGGAGCCCTTCAGCATCGAGGGCATGCGCGTGCACATCATCAGCAAGGGCTACTGCTACAGCGTGAGGCAGCGGCAGTTCGCGGCGGTGAAGGTGCCGGCGCGCTGAGCCTAGCGATCTTCGCGCCCATGACCGATCCTATCATCCGCCGATTCCGTAGATGGGCCATCGCCGAAGGATGGAGCTTCCTCATCCTGCTCTTCGTGGCCATGCCCCTGAAATACCTGGCCAACTGGCCATGGGGGGTGAAGGTGGTGGGGTGGGCGCATGGCGTCCTGTTCATCGGGTATTGGGTCACGGCCGTCCCGCTATTCACGAAGTTGAAATGGGACATGGAACGGATCGTGGGCTTAGGCCTTGCCTCCATCCTACCCTTCGGCACCTTCGTGATGGAACGGAAGTGGCTCCGATAGGTGCCGTGGGACGCCTGTCCACACGATCGGGCAACATGCGCCCCAGGTCTTGGTCGATACGCTCGGGAGCGGCACCACTCCGCTGTTCCAGGCCTGGCGTTGCTTCCTGTCCAAGATCACACCATGGCCATGATCCGGCCCGTATCTTGGTGAGGTAAGGATCAAGTATCCGGATACGCCGGATACATCAACCAACCCACAGACCAATGAGCAACGCAAAGACCAATGGTGTCCTGGGCCTGCTGGCCGGAGTGGCCGTCGGCGCCACCTTGGGCATCCTGTTCGCACCCGATTCCGGCAAGAAGACCCGTTCACGCATCCGCAAACGGATGAGTTCCGCCAAGGATGATCTGAACGAGGTGATCGACAAGGCGCATGCGGAATGGAGCAAGGCCAAAGGCAAGGCGTCCGACACCGCGTCCATGACGAAGGACGAGGTGAGCGATTTCATCCGCTTCCTCATGGAAGAGGGCAAGGACTTGAAGGAACGCCTGAGCCGCGATGTCGAGGATAGCGCTGAGAACGTGAGTTCCAAAGCACGGAAGGCTGCGGACAACGTGCGGCACAGTGCGAACTGATCGCGTGAACACGACCGGGATGGACGACGAGCAGCAACAGGAGCGATACGCCCGGTTCACGCGGCCAGGTGAGGAGAACCCGGACCTGGGTGTCTTCCTGGATGCGGTCGTGGAGGATGGGAAAGGATGGCTGGAGGCTCAGAAGAACTACGGCATCCTCCTCGGGAGTGAGAAGGTGGGCAAACTCAGTGGCACGCTGCTGGTAGCCGTGGTCTCCTCGCTCTTCATCGCGGCCGTGCTGGTGATGAGCAGCGTGGCCCTGGCCATCTGGTTGGGACGCACGATGGGCGACCTTGCACTTGGCTTCCTGACCGTGGCTGGCCTCTACCTGTTGTTGACCATCGTCTTCTACCTGATCTGGCGGCATATGCTACGTGACCGCATCACGCTCGCCATCATCAACGCAGGCTATGAGAAGGACTGACCGCTTCCTGAACCTGGCCGAGGTGCGCCTGGAGCGCGACCGGCTCAAAGGGATCCGAGACAAGCATCAGGAGGCCCTTGTCGAGTATTGGGACCTGGTGCGTGAACCCGCGTTCCGGCGTGGGATGGCCGGTGATGCGTTCGGCGATATGCTGCGTGCCTGGAGACCATTGCGCTCCCTATCGCAGTTGCTGCGGGTGGAGAACGGAGCGGTCGGAAGTGCGATCGGCCTGGCCATGGGCGCCCGAAGCAGGACCGTGAAGGGAAGGCTGTTCGCGTGGATCGTGAGCGCGATAGCCCCCATGCTCCTGGAGCGTTTCGCCACCCCCGAACGGCTGGAACATATCGCGACCGAATTGAAGCGTTCCTGGGAGCGCGTGAAGGAACGTGTCCGAGAAGGAAATGCTTGAACCCAACGAACTTCCGCCCAGCCCCCCATGGAGATAGGTGATGGCTTGCAACGCTATGTGAACGTCCTGTTGGCCCTCGTGTTAACGGTGGTCGCGCTCTATTTCGGGAAGCCATTGATCCTCCTGTTCGTGGTGAGCGGGTTGCTGGCTTTCCTGCTGCTCCCCATGGCCCGCAGGATGGAATCGATCGGCCTTCCCCGATGGGCTGGCGCTCTGGTTGCCACGGTCGTCCTGGTAGTGCTTGTGCTGGGCATATTCGTACTCGCGGGATGGCAGCTGACCAATTTCGCTGATGACATGCCCGCCTTGCAGGAAGCCTTCGCCGAGAAAGGCAAGGCACTGCAACAAATGATCGAGGATCAGGCCCACATCAGCCAGCGCGAGCAACTCAAATGGTTGAATGCGCGCGTGACCGAACTTGCAAGTTCCGGTGGTGACATCCTGATGAAGCTCTTCTCCGGAACGGGTGCCGTGCTGTCCTCCATCGTACCCATCCCCATCATCGTCTTCCTGCTCCTGTTACTGAAGGACAAGTTCCGCACCTTCTTCGAGCAACTGGGGAGGACCCGTGACGGCCTTGTGCTCGACATCATGATCAATGTATCGAAGCTGTCGCGCAAGTACCTGCGCGGTGTGCTGCTGGTCATCCTGATACTCGGTGCACTAAGCAGCATCGGCTTCCTCATCCTCGACCTGAAATATGCCGTGCTTCTGGGCTTCGCGATCGGATTCCTCAATGTGATCCCATACGTGGGTGTGCTCATCGGCAGCCTCCTCCCCATCGTGATCGCCCTGGTGACCAAGGATTCCGCGATCTACGCCCTGGGTGCCCTGGCCGTATGTCTGATCACCCAGTTCCTCGAGAACAACTTCATCACTCCGAAGATCGTGGGGAGCAGCGTGAGCGTGAATCCACTTGCCAGCATCGCTGCGCTCATCGGCTTCGGCCTTCTCTGGGGGGTGGTGGGTATGGTCCTCGCGATACCGATCACCGGCATGTTGAAGATCGTATGCGATTCGATCCCCTCGATGAAACCGTTCGGTTACATCCTGGGGGAGGACATCGACTACCCGGACGAGCAGCAGATCCATCTGCCGTTCATCAATCCGCGTAAAGCCGCCCCTAAGAAGCCGGGGAAGACCGTGAAATGATCCGAGTGATCACCGGAAGATGGCCGTGTGGTAGGCGCCATCGGATCCAACATGCCCGCGGTACATGCCCGGACAATTGAAGTCAAGGACGATGTTGCCGGCGTGGTCGATCGCGATGAGCCCACCGTCACCATCCAACGGTGGCAGCTTCTCGTGCACCACCACGCGCACCGCCTCGGCCAGGGAAAGCCCCTTATAGGCCACCAGCGCGTGCACATCGTGGGCTGCCACCGCGCGGATGAAGCTCTCCCCATGTCCGGTGCAGCTCACCGCGCAGGAGGCATCGTTGGCATAGGTCCCCGCGCCGATGATCGGGCTGTCGCCCACCCGCTGCCACTTCTTGTTGGTCATGCCGCCGGTGCTGGTGGCGGCCGCAAGGTGTCCGTTCGCGTCCCGCGCCACGGCACCGACCGTCCCGAACTTCCGCTCCTTGTCGCTGTGATCGAGCTGGACCCGATCGGTACCGGCCACCTCCTTCCACTGTTGGTAGCGGAACTCATCGTGGAAATACTGGTCGTCCTCGAGCTCCACCCTTTGCTTGTGGGCGAATTCGAAGGCGCCCATCCCACTGATCAACACATGCTCGCTGTGATCCATCACACGGCGCGCCAGGCCGATCGGGTTCTTCACGTTCTGCACCCCGGCCACCGCCCCGGCACGCAGATCCGCACCGTTCATCAAGCTGGCGTCCATTTCGTGCTGACCATCGGCGTTGAAGACGGAACCGCGCCCAGCATTGAACAGCGGGGAATCCTCCAATACCCGAACAGCCGCCTCCACCGCGTCGATGGCCGCTCCGCCCTTCTTCAACACCTCATGGCCGCGACGCAGCGCGTTCTCCAAGGCCACTCGATAGGCCGACTCCCGTTCAGGGGTCATCCGTTCCTTGGAGATGGTGCCGGCACCACCGTGCACGGCGAGGGCGATCGTGGACATGGACATGGTTTAAGGGGCTGAAAGTACAGGCTCCGGAAAGGCCGCATCGCGATCGGTCCGGTCGGTGCCAACAAGGGATCGGGGAATGGTGAATAAGAAGCCCGGACCTGAGGCCCGGGCTTCACGATCCTCTTTGATCCGGCTTAGAAGGTGATCAACACCCCATCGGCCAGGAACATCATGTCCGTGCGGGGTTCGGTGATCTTCTCAATCTCCTCTTTGCTCTTTCCAGCATCCTCGGCATAGTGCTGCAAGGTGGCGACATCGACCACTTCGCGGGTTGCGGTCCCCTGGATCACGGCGTGCTTGCCTTCGAGGCCCTTGGTGGGAACGAAGAACCCGTAGTCCTTGAAGCGGACCTTCATCGTGCTGCCGTCAGCCAGTTTCATGTCCATCCAACAGCCCTTCATGGCGCAGCTGGTGATCACCTCTCCTTCCACCTTGGTGACCAACTCGTTCTTCTCCGACATGGCCTTCACGAGCTCTTCGGTGGAGATGGCCCCTTCGGGGGTGATCACCTCCCCATAGCTCTTCACGGTCGGTTGCTCGCTCTTCTCCTGAGCATTGGCGGGGATGGAGGCGGTGTTGCATGCGACGACAAGGGCTGTCGACGCCAGCAGGGTAAGGAACTTGTTCATGGGCTTTTCTGAAGTGCTGCAAAGATCGCGCCTTTTCCGGGAATGTGGCCTCCAGCGCACCCCTGCCTGTTGGAAAGCCGGGCATCGTCCATCTGTAGGCTTCGCGCCTTTCCGGCACCTTTGCGCCCATGGCGAAGGCGCTGATCACCATCGGACGGTTGGAACATATCGCCCTTCCGGGTCTTGGTGTGGCACGCGTGGAAGCCAAGATCGATACCGGTGCCTACCGTAGTGCCCTCCATTACCAACGACTGCAGCAGCGAACGAAGGCTGGTGTGAAACAGCTGGTGGTGACCTTCCAGATGGGCGGGGTACGCAAGACGAAGGTGTTCCGGACCTTCAAGCGGGTGACCGTGAAGAGCAGCAACGGGGAGACCAGCCGCCGGTACCTGATCAGCTCACAAGTGAAGTTGAACGGGCATGTCGTGCGTACCCAGGCCACGCTTTTCGACCGCAGTGACATGAAGTACCAGGTCCTCTTGGGAAGGAAATTCCTGCGTGGAAGGTTCGTGGTGGACGTGGGCCGTAAGAACGTTCTCGGATAGCCCCGGATGCGACCGGGCGCACCAGCCGGTATTTTCGTGCACTGACCCGGGTGGGAACTGTTCTCCCACACACCCATCCCAACCGAGCACACCCGACATGATGCGTTCCATTCCGACCTGGCTCATCGCCATCACCATCCCACTATCCGGTCATGCCACGCGTTACCACGTGAACGCCTCCGCGACCGGGAACAACAGCGGCCTGAACTGGACGAACGCGTTCACCGACCTCCAGGAGGCGCTGAGCGTGGTGATCCCCGGGGATGAGGTCTGGGTGGCCGCTGGACAGTACCGTCCGACCGCAGGAACGAGCCGGACCATCTCCTTCAACCTCCGGAACGGGGTGAACCTGTTCGGAGGCTTCGCCGGCACGGAGTCGGCGTTGGAGGAACGCGATATCGCCGCCAACCCGACCGTGCTCAATGGTGATATCGGTGAACCTGGGACAGTTTCCGACAACTCCTACACGGTGGTGACGGCGAACCAGCTGACCATACCGACGGCCCTGGACGGATTCCGGATCATGAACGGGAACGCCGGCGGCAGCTACAATGGTGACGGCATGCGCGTGACCAATACGTTGGCCGGTCGGCTCACCCTGCGCAA